>CAYUFY010000487.1:0-3672 GCA_964443795.1 uncultured Anaerolineales bacterium
GCACCGGAGACCGGGGGCGCGCCACAGGCCGCCAACAGCGCGGCGGCGACGAGCAGAAGGGAGAGGGAGAGCGAGAAGCGTTTCATGTTGTTTTTTCCTTTCGAGAAAAAGTGAGTGGATTGATAGAAGAACGCTGGCTCGGTTGAAAATGTTTCGGCGCGGGTGGGAAATCCGTCTTAAGGCGGAGGCCCCCCACAATTTAGGCGGCGCTTGTGTGACGTGAGCGGACGATCACATACATCAAGCACAAACTTGCCAATATGAAGGGGGTGGCGCATATCAGCGAAAGGAAGAGCAGGCGGGTCATGGGTATTATCCTTGAGGAGAAAGCGGATTAAACAATCACGCCGGAGGAGAGCCTTCGGCGCGGGCTGGTGAACCAGCGGGTGGCTAAAAGAGAGTGCTGAGCAGGGCAAAGGCGATAAGTAGGGAGGCGCTGATCCCAAAGGTCAGCAACCATTTCCGCCGGTTAATGCCGCGCCCCAACCCGCGCGTCGAGCGGGTCTTCAGTTCGGCGAGTTGCGCGGCATGGATATCGGCAGTGGCAGACAAATTGAGCGAGTTGAAATCGGAGAGCGGATTCATGTTTGACCTCCATTGGCAAAAATAATTGGGACAGTAACCTTGAACTCGCTGACGGGCGCCTCCAGGGCCATCCGGGTCAGTGGGGGTTTATCTTGAAGCCAGTATAGCGAGCTGGCCCGTTAGGGGCATCGTTAAATTGGACGAAGTGGCCTCGGCCTTTAGACCGAGGTAAACGGCGCGCAACACGCCCGCCGAATAGCGACCAGCAACGGCGTATCACCGGCGTGCTTGGACACAAAGGCCGCCGCCCCGGCTTCCTGAGCGCGCACGCGCATCGGCGCGCTATCGTGAAGGGTCAAAATAACGACCCGACAGCGGGGGGCCATGATTTGCAGGGCTTCGGTGGCGGCTAACCCGTCGAGCCGGGGCAAATCCACGTCCATCACCACCACGTCGGGGGCCAGGTTCCGCGCCCGGCGCAGGGCATCCACCCCATCGGCGGCTTCGCCAATGATCTCCAGATCCGGCTCGAGCATCAGGCGCATCCGCAAGCCAACGCGAATGGCAGATTGATCATCAACTAATAAAATTTTGATGGGCATGGCTGTGTCACCTTACCCGATCAGAAGCCAGATGACCACCAGCAGGGCGATACCGAGCGACAGGGTATGCGTATGGGGCGCGCGCCATAACCGCGCCTGGGCGGCCTCGCGCAGGCGGTCGTAACGGGCCTCTTGTGCCAAACGGTCTAAGACATAGGGATGTCGTAACATAGCGTAGCCTCTCCAAAGGCCGGTTGCAAAATCCTGACCCGGTTTGGCTGGTCAGGGGTGGCGCGCCTCCGCCTTAAGACGGAGGCGCGCGCGGCGATGCTCTGCTAAACTGGAACAATGTCATTATGCGACCTCGGCCCACATCCCGCATCGGCTAAGCAACTGAACTGGCCTCCGTCTTTGGTGGGAGTGCGCGCCGGGCTATAATCTGCCCGGGAGACTATATGCCCATTCGAATTCTGCTTGCCGATGATCACAGCGTGGTCCGCCAGGGGTTGCGGATGTTTTTGAAACTGGATTCGGATTTGGAAATTGTGGGGGAGGCCGCCAACGGCGCGGAGGCGGTGCGCCTGGCGCTGGAACTGCGCCCGGACGTGGTGTTGATGGATTTGGTGATGCCGGTGATGGACGGCATCACCGGCATCACCGCGCTCCGCCGGGAACTGCCCGACACCGAAGTGATTGCGCTGACGAGCGTGCTGGAGGATGAGAAGGTCATCGGTGCGGTGCGCGCGGGCGCGATGGGTTATTTGCTCAAAGACACGCAAGCCGACGAGTTGTGCCGCGCCATTAAGGCCGCCGCCGCCGGGCAAGTGCAACTCTCACCGCAAGCCGCCGCGCGCCTGATGCGCGAAGTGCAAGCGCCCGACAGCCCCGAAACCCTCACCGAGCGCGAGACCGATGTATTGCGGCTCCTCGCCAAAGGCCAAGCGAACAAAGAAATCGCCCAAACGCTCTTCATCGGTGAGAAGACGGTGAAGACGCACGTCAGCAACATCCTCGCCAAACTCGGCGTGCCCAGCCGGACCCAGGCGGCGTTGTATGCAGTGCGGATTGGGTTGGTGCAGTAAATGGTAATTGGTAAATGGTAATTACCATTTACCAATTACTTCCTCTCTATGCCCCTCCCTTCCACCTCCCACGACGAACCCGGCCTCTCCCCGCTCGAAGTCGCGCGGCTACAGCGTGAACTTCAGCAGGCCAATGCCGACCTCGCTGCGGCCAATGCGGTGTTGCGCGAGAACGAGCAACGGTTGGAACAGCGCGTGGCCGAGCGCACGCGCGAGTTGGCGACGCTGTTGGAAGTCTCGCGCACTGTCACCTCAACGCTAGAATTGAAGCCGCTCTTGGGCGTCATCCTCGACCAATTGCAAAACGTGGTGGGTTATCGACTGGCGGCGCTGTGCGCGGTCGAAGGGGACGACATGGTGCTGGTGGAACAGCGCGGGGCCGACACGCCCATCTTGCCCACGCGCGGAAGTTTGCGCGACCACCCCAACACTCACAAGATGTTGCTCACCGGCCAGCCCATCATTATTCCCGACTTAAATGCCGACACCTATTCGGCGGGGCGCGTGCGCGGCAACATTATCAAGGCCGGGCATCAGGCCGTGTACGCCGATAGCATTTCGTGGCTCAGTGTGCCGCTCATCGCGCACGAACGCGCCATTGGCGAACTGGAATTAACCCACCCCGAGCGAAACTATTTCACCCCCGCGCGCGTGGAGTTGGTGATGGCCTTTGCCAGTTACGCCGCCGTCGCCATCGAAAACGCGCGCCTCTACCAACAAGCGCAACAATTGGCCGCGCTCGAAGAACGCCAGAAGTTAGCGCGTGACCTGCACGACTCGGTTTCGCAAGCCCTCTATGGCATCGCCCTCGGCGCGCGCACCGCCCGCGCGCAACTGGAGCGCGATGTGACCCAAGTGGCCGAGCCGCTCGAGTACGTTCTCTCACTCGCCGACGCGGGCCTCGCGGAAATGCGCGCCCTCATCTTTGAACTGCGCCCCGAATCACTGCAAACCGAAGGCCTCATCGCCGCCCTCACCAAGCAAGCTGATGCGCTGCGCGTGCGGCATCGCCTCGCCGTCCGCACTACTTTTGGGCCGGAGCCAGAGATGGCACTCAACGCCAAAGAAGCCCTCTACCGCATCGCGCAAGAGGCCCTGCACAACATCGCCAAACACGCCAAGGCGACTCAAGTGGAAGTGAAATTGGAAACGACGGTGGAGGATGTGCGTTTGGAAATCAGCGATAACGGTGTGGGCTTTGACCCGCAGGGTGATTACCCCGGCCATCTCGGCTTGCGCTCGATGCGCGAGCGAGTGGAAAAGTTGGGAGGCTCGTTGCTGGTGGCAAGCACAGTGGGGCAAGGCGCACGCCTGGTGGTTCATATTTGAGGGGCAACCTGATTTCAATCGCTTGATCGCTATCGCCGAACTGGCGACCGCGTTGTTGGGGACCTGCCGCGAGCCAGCGTTTCTCAATATCCTCGCCGAGCCAACCAGTGAGTGAGCCACGTTGTCCCCGCTTGGTCATATTCCGACCAGTTTTTCACCCGGTATAATACGAGGCGTAATATCTGCTGACCCTC
>CAYUFY010000488.1:0-3666 GCA_964443795.1 uncultured Anaerolineales bacterium
CAAGACCTTCCCCGACCACGACATCTTGCTCAGCGAGTTCACCCGTGCGGCGTTGAGCGAGGCCGCCGATTATGCGTTTATAGATTTGGGCGAAGCCGAGATTCGCGGGAAGAGCCAAGCTGTACGCGTGTTTGGCCTCGCGCGAAGCCCAGCGTGAAAAACGGCTACCCATGACCCAGATCAGGTAAAAGACGTTATTGGAAATAATATTTTCGTAGGGGCGTTCAATTGAACGCCCCTACGAAAACACATTCCCAATCTTATTCCCGCCAGATTCTAAAGGAGAAACTAGCATGACTGTCCTCGAAGCGAAACTCATCAAGAAGCAATACCAAATGGGCGAAGTCACCGTGAGCGCCCTCGGCGGGGTGAACCTCGTCGTCACCAAAGGCGAATTCGTCGCCATCATGGGCCCGTCGGGGTCGGGCAAATCCACGTTGTTGCACCTGCTCGGCGGGCTGGATGGCCCCAGCGATGGCGAAATCACCCTCGCCGGTCAGCCGCTCTCCAAGTTGAGCGACAACGAAATCACCGTGGTGCGCCGCCGTAAAGTGGGCTTCATCTTCCAGTTCTACAACCTGCTCCCCACGCTCACCGCCGAAGAGAACGTGGGCCTGCCCTTGCTCATTGACGGGCAGAATTTAGACAAACACAAAGAGAAGATTGGCAACTTGCTCAACCTCGTGGGCCTCGGCGACCGCAAACATCACAAGCCCGACCAACTCTCCGGCGGCCAGCAACAGCGCGTGGCGATTGCCCGCGCGTTTGTGAATGACCCCGAAATCGTCCTCGCCGACGAGCCGACCGGCAACCTCGACTCGAAGAGCGGCACGGCGATTCTCGAACTGCTCCGCAAGACCAGCGACGAACTCAACGCCACGATTGCGATGGTCACGCACGACCCGCGCGCGGCCTCGTTTGCCGACCGGGTGGTGTTTCTCAAAGACGGCCACATCGTGCGCGAACTCAAGAACGCCAACACGCAAACGCACAATATCCAGCCGATTATGGATGTGATGGCCGGGTTGGAGTTGTAGCCCACACGTTTACCCCTTGCCCAGTTGGGCTTTGAAATTTGAAGTTTGGGATTTGGGATTTGACTGATGTTCCTCCTCGCCTTCCGCAACCTCCGCGCCCGCACCGGGCGCACACTCTTCACGGTCTTCGCCATCGCACTCGGGGTGGCGCTGGTGTTTGCCACGCGCATTGTGAGCGTCGCCGCCGATGAGCAGGCCGCCGCCTTGCGTGTCAGCAAACTGGCCGGGGCCGACCTCGAAGTCGCGCCGGGCCGCGCGCGGTTCTTCCCCCTTTCCATCACGGCTGAGATTCTCAAAAATCCGGCGGTTGAGAAAATCGCGCCCATTTACCGTTACCCGCTCACTGAGAGTCAATTGGAGTTGCTGGGCGTTGACCCGGCGCACGTCCTCAGCCCCTATGAATTAATTGCGGGCGAGTTCATTGCCACTGACACCGATATTCTGTTGCCCGACATTTGGGCCGCGCAACACGGCCTCGGCGTGGGGCAGACCGTGCGTTTGACGATAGAAGGTCAGCCTTATGAGTTTACCGTGGTGGGTTTGCTCAAGGCCGAGCTGTTAGGGACACCCACCGCGTGGTTGCCTCTCCGCACCCTGCAAGCCGCGCTCGGCACACCTGACGCGGTGAACTCGATATTGGTGCGTCTGCGACCGGGTGAGTCTTCCAAAGAAGTCAAGGGGCAACTGACTGAATCGCTCGGCACCGCGCTGGTCGTGACCAGCGCCCAAGATAGCGCGCTCAAGCTCGACAGCCTCACGATGATTATGGCGGTGGCCTTTCCGTTTGCGAGTGTGGTGGTGCTCCTCGCCGCCGCCTATGGCATCTACAACACTTTCGCCCTCACACTGGCTGAGCGCCAACGTGAAATCGGGCAACTGCGCGCGCTGGGCATGACGCGTGGGCAAATCCTGACCCAAACGCTCAGTGAGGCCTTGCTTATTGCGTTGGCCGGTTCAGCACTAGGCTTGCCGCTGGGCTTTGGCCTGGGCGCGGTGTTGGTGAGTTCGGTGTTGAATGCTAGAGCGATGAGCCTGAGTGGCAATATCCGTTTGGGAGAAATTTCGTTAGCCAACCTGACAGTTCCCTGGGATGGTGTGGTGTTGAGTGTCAGTGTGGGGGTGTTCGTGACGCTGGCCGCCACCTTTGCGCTGGCACGGGCCGCCGGTCGCGTCAGTCCGCTCGCGGCGCTCATGGTCGAATCAGCCAATAAAAACATCCCGGCGGAACGGCTCTATGAAAAATGGGGTTGGCTCGGCGCACTCGGGTTAGCGATTCTGTTCGGAGTCATGAATGCCGCGCTGGCCGCCTACTTGCGCCAAAGCCAGTCCTTTGTGGGGCTGTTATTCTTACCCGCGCTCCTCCTGATTCCGTCAATCGTTGTTTTGTTGATTATCCCAGCTCTGATGCGCGGCGCGTTGGGGCTGGTCGCGCGGGCCTTCCCGCGCGCGGTGGTGGTGCGCCTCGCGGTGGGCAACATTCGCAAACAGAAAACGCGCGCCTTGCTCATCACCGCCAGTTTCGCCATCAGCCTGATGCTCGTCGTCGCCTTTGCGGGCATCGCGCTCGGCATCTCCACCTCCGGCGCGGCCCTCCTTACGCCACTCTTCTCTGCCGACTTCGGCTTGTTCCAGCCCGGCGCTGTCGCCAGCTTCAGCAACTTCCCGCCGCTCCCACCCGCGCTGGAGGCCGACCTCGCCGCGCTCCGCACCGAGGCGCAGGTATTTGACTTCGCCGGAACCCTTCTGCCCGAGTACGGCTACATTAACAGCAGTCTAGATGTCGGCAACGACACCTTCATGGTCAGCCTGGATTACCTGCGCACCCATCCGCAACTGGCGCCCCCCATTGAAGGCTCGCTGGACGATGCCGAACGCTACATCGCCGCCGGGCCGACTCTGCTCCTCACCGAAGTGGCCGCGCGCCGCCACAACCTGCACCTCGGCGATACCACACTGGTGGACACGCTCGAAGGCCCGGTCACGTTCACCGTGGGCCTCATCAGCGCTGGCTTCACCATCATCCCCAGCGAATACGGCCCGCGCTATTTCGGCATTCATCCATACGTTTTTCTCATCAATGCTTTGCCCGGTCAGGATAAAGCCGCCCTCGGCCAACGCGTTCAAGCCCTGGCGCGGAAACACAACCTGCAATTTGCGGACGACCTGACCCGGTCGCTCACCGAGGGGGTCAATCAAGGCATCGGCCCCATCTTCGCGCTGTTCGCCGGACTGACCTCCATCTCCGCCATCGTGGTCAGCCTCAACCTCGTCAACGTGCTGGTGGCCTCGGTGTTGGAGCGACAACGCGAACTCGGCACGTTGCGCGCCCTCGGTCTCACCCAGCGGCAAGTGCGCGGCCTCATTGTGGTCGAAGCGGGTCTGCTCGGCTTCATCGGCAGTTTGCTCGGCGTGCTGGGCGCGCTGGTCATCAGCCAGACCGCCGTCCAAATTCTCATGTTGGTGCTATCCACTTCAAGTGGCGGATTGTCCCTCGAACCGCCGCCGCTCCCGTGGACCTTGGCGATTACCACTTTGATTCTTGGCCCCGGCATCGCCATGCTCGCCGCGCTTTATCCCGCCGACCGCGCGGCCTCGGTGAACCCCGCCGACGCGATGCGCGCCGAAGGCT
>CAYUFY010000489.1:0-3663 GCA_964443795.1 uncultured Anaerolineales bacterium
TAGTCGGGTGGTCGAGTGGCCGGGCGGTCACTTCGTCATTTGCAATTCGCTCACTAGAAACCAGGCGCCTTTACGATGGTCAGAGTCCTTGGGAGCGCGGTCGTAATAAAGTTCAAAATAGCGATTGTCGGTGGTGCGGACTTGGAAATAATAGCGGCCCACGCCCCACGAGCCGCGCACCGCGGCGGCGACCGCGTGCGTTGGTCGCATATTTTTGGCGGCGCGGCCCTTGCGGGCGAAGTCGAGCCATTCGCTCAGGGTTTCGGCGACGGTATGGGTTTGCTCGCGCCAGACAAAGCGGGCGGGGCAACCGGGCTTTTTTTCCAGCGCGGGCGGCTCATCGAATTCAACCCCGATGGGTTCACCGATGAAGTGGAGAGGGGAGAGCATGGGAAGGTAAATGGTAATTAGTAATTTAGAGCGTGAGGTCGAGGACGCGGGGGAGGCCAGCGAGGTCGGGGTGTAATTCAATTTGCGCCGAAGGGAAGGCGGCGCAGGCCAGGGCCAAAGTCTCGGCGCTGAGGTTAGCGTTGAGTTCGAGCAGGAGGCGACTGGGCGAGGCCATGACCGAGGGGATTTGGGTAAATAGCCGCCGATAAAGCGTGAGACCGTCGGGGCCGCCATCGAGAGCCAAGGCCGGCTCGTAGGGGAGGCGGGCGGCTTCGGCGGTGGGCACATAGGGGAGATTAGAAACGAGTAATTGGTAGTTGGGGATTGGGGATTGGAGAGTGGGTGATTGCAGGGCCGAAAGCAAATCAGATTGGAGAAAGGCAATTCGGTCAGCCACGCGGTGATACTCGGCGTTGAGACGGGCGAGGGCGAGGGTCGCCGGGGAAATATCGAGGGCGGTGACGCGCGCGTTAGGGAGTTTGAGGGCGAAGGTGATGGCGAGACAGCCGGAGCCAGTGCCGAGGTCAATGATGTGTGGAGGTGTGGGGGGGTGGGCGAGGGCTAAATCTATGAGTAACTCTGTCTCCGGGCGGGGGATGAGGGCGCGCGGGTCAACCGCAAAATCGTAACCGTAAAATTCTTGGTGGCCGACGAGGTAGGCGAGGGGTTCGTGTTGAACCGCGCGGGCGAGGAGGGCGTTGAATTGGTCGTGTTGCTCGGGGGAAAGTTGACGCTCGGGGTGGGCTAACGCTTGGGTGCGCGTAACCCCGAGGGCGTGGGCGAGCAAGACGTCAGCGGTGAGGCGGGGAGAATCAGTCTGCGCGGCGGTGAGGGGCGTAATCGCGGAGGAAAGTATTTCAGAGGAAGAAGGAACGCTTCGCGGGAAGGAGGAAGGAATATCAGTGGACTTCTTCCTCCTTCCTTCTTCCTGAACTTTATTCATCGTCATCTTCACTCGCCACCGGTTTAGTCACACTCTTGCCAAGTTTTTCGGCTTGGTCGCGGGCGGAGAGTTCGTCAATGAAGAGGTCAATGCCGCCATCCATGACGGCGGGGAGGTTGTAGGAGGACACGCCGATGCGGTGGTCGGTGACGCGCGATTGCGGGTAGTTGTAGGTGCGGATTTTTTCACTGCGCTCGCCGGAGCCGACTTGAGAGCGGCGCTCGGCGGCTTCGGCTTGTTGGCGCTTTTGCGTTTCGTATTCGTAAAGGCGGGCGCGCAAGATGCTCATGGCGCGCAGACGGTTTTGGATGAGCGAGCGTTCGTCCTGGCAGGTGACGACCATGCCGGTGGGGAGGTGGGTGAGGCGCACGGCGGTGGCGTTCTTTTGCACGTTCTGGCCACCGGCGCCCGACGAGCGATAAGTATCCAGCTTCACATCGCGGTCGGGGATGTCAACATCCACTTCGTCCACTTCGGCCAGCACCGCCACGGTGGCGGTGGAAGTGTGGATGCGCCCGGACGATTCGGTGGCGGGGACACGCTGAACCCGATGCACCCCGGACTCGAATTTGAGATGCGAGAATGCGCCGTGGCCTTTGACTTCAAAGATGACTTCTTTGAAGCCCCCCACCCCGGTGTCGTTTTGCGAGAGAATTTCGGTCTTCCAATGATGCTCCTCTGCGTAGCGCGTGTACATCCGGAAGAGGTCGGCGGCGAAGATGCCCGCCTCATCCCCCCCGGCCCCAGCGCGGATTTCAAAGATGACGTTGCGCTCATCGCGCGGGTCTTTGGGGATGAGCAGGAAGCGCAGGCGCTCTTCAAGTTCGGCTTGCTGTTTTTCGAGGCCGGGCAGTTCTTCGGCGGCCAGGTCGGCCATGCTGGGGTCGGCCAGTAATTGGCGTGCACCGTCCAGGTCGTTCATCACCGTTTTATAAACGTGAAAGACCTTCACAATTTCTTCGAGGCTGGAGCGCTCTTTGGCGTACTCGGCGATTTTGGAATAATCACCGCCCGCGCTTTCGGCCATGAGGGTATTGAGTTCTTCGTAGCGGGCGACAATGCCCGCGAGTTTGTCTAACATAGGGTGCTTTCACTAAAAAGCAGAAAGCAGTCGGCCAAAAGCAATCTGATGACTGCTTCAGGCCGACTGCCTTCTACGGTGAGGATAAAGTTGCTACCCGGCCGCTTTGAGCCGTTCGATGATTTCCCGGAATTTGCCTTCAGCTTCGGCCTTGGGGAATTGCGCGGTGCCCGCGCCTTTGTGGCCGCCCCCGCCATATTCAGCCAGCAATTGGCCCACATTGGTTTTGCAGGTGCGGTTGAAAATGCTATGCCCCAACGAGATGGTGCTGATGGTTCCGTCCTTGCCATCCCACAACCGCGCCGAGACGTTGGACTCAGGGAAGAGGGTGTAGACCATAAAGCGATTGCCCGGCGGGATTTCTGCCCCGCCGCGAAAATCGGTGATGACCACATTGCCGTCCATGCGCGAGTATTTCTGCAAGGTCTCGCGGAAGGCCTCGTCGTTGGCGCGCAGGCCATCGGTCATGGACTTTACTTCCAGGATGTTCAGGATTTCTTCAATCGGTTTGCGCTTCAGCCAGTCAATCATGAGCATGAAGTACATTTGGAGTTCCATGTCCTTCAGGCCCGAGCGCGGGTCGAGCGTATAGGCGACGAGAACATAACCTTGCGGGTTAAGTACATCGTCCATCGTCAATTGCGCGCTATCCACCCGGTCGGTGGCTTCGAGCAATTCTTTGAAGCGCCCAAACTTCACATCGCCGCCGTAATAGTCATAGACCAGGCGGGCGGCGCTGGGCGCCAAACCGAAGCGGCCTTTGATGCCGGTGAAGGCGGCCATGGGCGCGCCCAGCGCCTCTTCGGAGGCGTGGTGGTCAAACCACATCTCACAACTGGGGTGGTAGGGCAGATTGGCGATGATGGAGCCCGGCGGGACGTTCACTTTGCCATCTTGCACGTCTTTCGGGTAGGCGAATTGAATCGCCTCGATGTGCTCGACGGTTGATAACAAAACGGCGCAGACAAGTCCGTCCCAATCAGCGCGGGTAATAAGACGCATAAAAGTCACTCCGCGAAGGATGTGAATGATTGGGGATATTATAGTCAGAGATGCGGAAAAGCCAAAGGGCAAAAATAGCGCGCCGGGGGCCGGTCCACCCCCGCGCCCGCCTCCCCCCGCCGGGCGTTTGAGGCGTGAGGGGTCGTCATCAGTTAACATTCTTATAGACTTTCATGGCTTTATATGCTAAAGTATCCACATGAAACTTTCGACTTGGGCCAAGAAAAATGGACTGTCGTACAAAGCG
>CAYUFY010000490.1:0-3647 GCA_964443795.1 uncultured Anaerolineales bacterium
AGCAACTTGGATCTGTCTCCGGCGCAGTTGTATCTGCCGCTTATCCGGCGGTAAAACGCCTATTTGCTTTCGCCGAGCCAAGGTGCAGTACCCTCTCTAAACAATCAGCAAGGAGTTTTATATGCGTTCATCTTCCTCTCCTCCCCCGCTCTGGCGGACCACGTTCAGCCTAAGCGCTTCGATCATAGTGGCTTTGTTGGGTGTGTGGGCCTGGCTCAGTTATTCGATTCAAAGCGCCACCGCACAAATTGCGGTGCTCGAACCCGTCGCCGCCAGCAGTAGTGATTTGTTTGTGCTCGTCGGCACCTCCGACGAAACCGAAGCCGTGAACAGTCTGGCCTGGGGCGATTACGATAGTGACGGCGACCTTGACTTGGCGGTGAGCAATTATTCGCAAGTCATCACCTTCCCTTTGCGCGTTTACCTCAACACGGCCGGAACTTTCGCGCCCATCTGGGCCTCCAACGAGGTCTCGCGCTCCACGGCCGTGGCCTGGGCCGACTATGACGGGGATGGCGATCTTGACCTGGCCGCTGGCGACGACAATAGCGGCCCTATTCGCATTTACCGCAACACCAACGGGGTTTTGACCAATAGCCCGTATTACACCTTTGGCTCTGGCTCAACCGTGTCGAAAATGGAATGGGGCGACGTGGATGGCGATGGTGACCTGGATATGGTTGTGGCCGAGACCTATACCTCGCGTAAGCGGCTATACCTTAACAACGGTGGGGTAATGACTTTAAGCGCCTGGGCCCCCACCCCCTCTGAATACACCAATAGCCTTGCCCTGGCCGATGTGGATGGCGATGGTGATTTGGATGTGGCTACCAGCGCCAGCGCCACGCGCTTATATCGGAATCTCGGCAGTATTTTTGGCAATACTGAGGTCTGGTCAACCACTCAGGTCGGCGGAAGCCTCGCGTGGGGTGACTATGACGACGATGGCGACCCCGATTTAGCCATCGGCAATACCCGCAAAAACATCTACCGCAACGACTCCGGCACGCTCACTGCCACGCCGGTCTTTACCACCACCGAAAGCGACTCAACCGGCAGTGTGGCCTGGGGCGATTACGATGGCGATGGCGACCTCGACTTACTCGCCGGAAACTTCAACGCCCCGGCGCGCCTCTACCGCAACGATGACGGCACCCTCGCCGCGACCGCCGCGTGGTCGGCCTCCCTGAGCGAATCCACCAGCCGCGCGGCGTGGGGCGACTTCAACGGCGATGGCGCGCTCGATTTTGCGCTGGCGGGCAACATTATCCGCTTCTACCAAAATGCGGCGGGGGCGCTCACCACCAAATCCGCCTGGTCGCCGACCGCCAATCAGTCGGCGGAAGATTTAGCATGGGCGGATTACGACAACGATGGGGACCTCGACCTAGCAGTGGGTTATGCCTCCGGTTTATCCGTCCAGCTTTTCCAAAATCTCGGGGGCGGGTTATCCCTGACTCCGACGTGGACTGGCCTGACCACAGAAAATACCCGAGCCATTGCCTGGGCAGATTACGACAACGACGGCTGGCTGGACTTGGCCGTGGGCAACAGCGGCAAGCCCAGCCGCCTCTACCGCAACAACAGCAACGGCACCTTAAGTCTCGTCTGGTCAACGCCCATTACCGATGTCACTTACGCCATCGTCTGGGCTGATGTGGATAATGATAGCGACCTCGACCTCGCCGTGGGCAACAGCGGCACTGGCGCGACTGGTACCCCTAACCGGCTGTATCGCAACGACGGTGGGGGAGCCAGCCCCACGTTCACATTGATTTGGTCTTCCAACGATAACGACTTCACCTTCGGCCTCGCCTGGGGGGATGTCGACAGCGATGGCGACCCCGACTTGATGGCGGGCAATTTCCGTAGCCCGAATAAACTTTACCGCAATGATAATGGCACACTGACCCTGAATGCCGTCTACTCAACCACGGAAAGTGACCGCACCCAAGCGGTGGCGTGGGGCGACTACGACAATGATGGCGATGTGGACCTCGCCGTAGCCAATGGCGATGGATTTTTAGGGGGCCAGCCAAATCGCCTATATCGCAACGACAACGGGGCGCTCACCGCCAGCGCGGTGTGGTCCTCCTTGGAGGCCAATTACACCCTTGATGTTGATTGGGGTGATTATGATGGCGATGGCGACCTTGACCTGGCAACCGCCAACGCGCAGTTCTCCAATTTGCGAATTTACCGCAACGAAGGCGGTGAACTAAATACACAAGCAGTTTGGGCCTCCAGTGAAACGGTCTATGCGTATAGCACCGCTTGGGGGGATGTGGATGGCGATGGCGATTTGGATTTAGCCTCTACCGATGGCGCGGGTAGCGGGGCCCGCACGCGGCTGTATTTGAACAATCGGGATGCCCGCCTCAGCCCCGCTCCCATCCCCTTTTTGCGGGTGGCCCGCCCGGCCCCGCCCGGCGAGGCTGGCTATTTCTCCACGCCCGCCATTTGGTCAAGCACCAGCCTGCCCATCACTTACACACTCTTTGATGCCCGAGGCGTGCCAGTTCAAACCCTCCGCGCTTCCTTTTCGCCCGATGGCGGCGGGCAGTGGTATACCGCGACTGCCGCCAGTGGCACGGTGACGCAAAATCTCAGCACCCGCGCGACCCGCGTGTATTCCACGGTCACGCCCGTTGCCATTCAGGATTTGACGACCGTCACTTCCGCGCTCACTATCGCCAGCCCGCCGATTACCCGACTGACCGACCTCGATGTGCGCCTCAGCATTTCGCACACCCGCATCGGCGACTTGCAATTGATTCTGCAAGCCCCCACCGGCCTGACCACCACCCTGCTGGCCGCCACCACGTTTACCGGCACGGGTTTCGTCAACGCGCTGTTTGATAACAGCGGCACAACCTCCCCCTTCTCCAACACGACGCCCGTCGTCGGGCGCTTCCGCCCAACAGGCAACCTGGCCGGGTTCAACAACTTCACCCAAACGCAAATCGCGGGAACGTGGAATCTCATCGTGCGCGACACAGTGGCGGGCCTCACCGGTACCGTGACCAGTTGGGCGCTTCAGATGCAGGATGCCACTGGGACCTATGTGTATTACTGGGACCCACTCGCCAGTGGCTTCTTCGGGCAGAGCGACAACATGGTGGTGCGGCTGGAAGCCCAGCCCGTGATTACCCACGCCCGCCAGGCGTTGGCTGGCCCCTACCTCTACGGCGCGTATGCCGCCACCACCCTGCCCTTCCGGGTGCGCGGCACGCAAATTCGTGTGTTGAGTGATACCACGCCCGTGGCCGGGGCCTTGGTGTATCGGTTGCCCGTTACCCAAACATTGGGCGGGGCTTTAATTACCAATAATGCTGGTCAGCCCTTTGTAACCGACCGACAGGGATACTTGCAGGGCCGGGGCCAATTAACCAGCGGCGACCGCCTGCTGGCGCTTTATCCTGTCTCAGCCACCAATAATTACACGCTTTACTTCACCAATGGTCAGCCCGGTCTCGCTAATGTGGCGGCGTACACTTTCACCAGCGGTGGCGTGCAAACCCTCATCGTCTCTTCGGCGCACCCGTTGTATCTCTTCGATTTGGATGTCTCGCTGGAATGGGACGTTTCGCAGGACGCGGCCTACCAGGAGCAACTCCGCGCCAACCTCCAGCGCGCTTCGGATTACT
>CAYUFY010000491.1:0-3622 GCA_964443795.1 uncultured Anaerolineales bacterium
AACGGCGCGGCAATTACTAATTACCAATCACCAATCACCTCCCGCAAAGTTATTAGTAAATAGTAATTGGGGGTTGAATATCATCACCTTCGACATGGGCGGCACCTCCACCGATGTCTGTCTGTGTCCCGGCCACATCCCCTTCACCGCCGAGGGCGAAATCGGCCAGATGCCATTGCGCCTGCCCATCATTGATATTCACACCGTCGGGGCGGGCGGGGGCAGTCTGGCGCGGGTGGACGCGGGGGGCGCGCTCACGGTTGGCCCGGCGAGCGCGGGGGCTGACCCTGGCCCGGCCTGCTACGGGCGCGGCGGGCGCGAAGTCACCGTCACCGACGCCAACCTCATCCTCAACCGCCTGCACCCCGCGCACTTCCTCGGCGGCGAGATGAGGCTGGATGTGGAGGCCGCTCACACGGCTGTGTCTCGTTTAGCCGCCAATCTGCCTCAATCACCAATTACCAATCACCAATCTCTGGCCTGGGGGGTGCTCCAAATCGCCAACGCCACCATGGAGCGCGCTATCCGCAAAATCTCCATCGAGCGCGGCCACGACCCGCGTGATTTCACGCTCGTGGCCTTCGGGGGTGCGGGGCCGCTCCACGCCTGCGAACTAGCCGAGCGCCTCGCCATCCCGCGCGTGCTGATTCCACGCTCTCCGGGTGTGCTTTCGGCCCTGGGGATGTTGCTGGCCGATTTAGTGAAAGACTACTCGCAGACAGTTCTGCGCCCGGCTCACGCGGTGGATGACGAGACCCTGGCAGGACTCTTCGCCCCACTGGAAACCCGCGCCCGCGCGGAGATGCTGGCCGACGGCGTGACCGCCCCCCGGCTGGAATACTCGGCGGATATGCGGTATGCCGGGCAATCGTTTGAGATTAATGTGCCAATAGACCCCACCCCGACCCTCCCCAGCGGAACAACCACCGTTGGAGAGGGAGCAGTTCCCACCCCCATTCGCGCTCTTCCGAATGGGGGTGGGTTAGGGTGGGGGTTTAACGCCCGGCACGCTCAACGCTACGGCCACGCGCACCCCGATCAGCCGGTGGAGTTGGTGAATATCCGTCTGCGAGCCGTGGGCGAGACCCCCAAGCCGAAGTTTGAAGAATTGCCAGAGGGCGAGAGCAACGCCCAGGTTGGGGAAAGCGTGGTCTGGTTCGAGAGTCCGCGCGGGCTGGAGCCGGTCCCCACCGCGCTCCTCGCGCGGGATAACCTACGGGCGGGCAACCTCGTGATGGGGCCTGCCATCATCTTCCAACTCGACGCGACCACGGTCATCCCACCCCAATGGGCAGGTGTGGTTGACCGCTTTGGGCATCTTTTACTAATAAGACATAACGTCTGATTTGCGTTCTGTGAGTGGCAAGGTAAGATTCGAGTAGGATGAAACGGCTACTCGCCCTCTTATTGGTGTTCTCGCTGGCCCTGCCCGCGCACGCTCAGACCGAAAGTGGTGTGGCGGTAATCTCGGCGGTGGACACCACAGCCTTCCCCGACCTGAGTGTCTACCTGACCGTGAACGACGCCGCTGGCGAACGGGTGGCTGGGTTGCCAACCTCGGCCTTTACGCTCATCGAAAATGGCGCGCCCCTCTCGCCCCGGAGCGTAGCTGAGGCCACCGTGGGGGTGCAGGTGGTGTTTGTGCTGGATACCTCGCCGACGTTCAAATCGCGCGATAGCAATGGCGTGACCCGCCTCGACTATCTCAAACAGGCCCTGGCCGTGTTTGCCCGCGCCTACGCGAGCGAGTCCGACGACCTCACCCTGCTGGCCCCCGAAGGGATCCGGGCCGCGCATGTGAGCCGCGCCACCGATCTGGTGCAAGCGCTGGAAACCTATACCAGCACCTATGCGGGCGCGGCGGATCACTTTGCCTTCCTCAGCCAGGCCCTCGACCTCGCCGCCGACACCACCCCCCGCCCCGGGATGCGGCGCTCGGTGGTATTGCTCTCCAACGGTCTCGGCCCCAACCCGCCCATCAATGATCTCAGTCTGCGCGCCGAGGCCGCCGGCATTGCCATCCACACGGTCTTCATCGGCCCGGAGGGGGCTGGCGCTACCGCCGAAGCCCAAGCCCTGGCCGAATTGGCCGCCCGCAATCTCGGCACCCACACCGACTTTCAGCCCGATGCGCTCGAACCGCTCTTTGCGCGGCTGGCCGCCCAACGCACCCAATACCAACTCACCTATCGCTCGACCCTTAATGTGACCGGGCAACACACTTTGGCCGTGCAAATCGCACTCCCGGCGGCCCCCACCTTACGCGCCGCCGCTATCAGCTTTCCCCTGCGCATCGAGTCGCCAGTGGTGGCAGTCAATCCACCCGCCCGCCTCGATCCAGCGGCGGTCATCCCCATTGCCGTGACCTTCCCCGACGGTCACCCGCGCACGGTCACGCAAGCCATTCTGCTCATTGATGGCCAGGCCGTCCTCACCCAGTCCACCACCGAGGCCCTCGCCTGGCCCGCCGCCGACTACCTCGGCGCGCACACGCTCCAGGTCCAAATCGCCGATGAACTCGGCTTATTGGCCCAAAGTGAACTGCTGACCGTGACCGTCGCCGCGCCCGTCGCCGTGATCGCCGCCCCGCAGATTATTCCGGCCCCGACTGGTTTCCTGCGCCCACTCGGACTACTGGTGGTTGCGGCGGGGAGCATTGGTCTTGGCGCATGGGGATGGTTAAGACTCAGGTCAAAACGCCCCGCCCGGCGGGTGGAGGCCACCCCCACGCCGCCCATCCCCCTCGATGACACGCAACCCATCCGGCCCTTCTTTAAAGAACGCACCGGCCAACTCGGGAGTCTGCCCCAAGGCGCTTTGGCGGCGCTCCCGCGCATCTCCCTGCCCCACTTGCGCCTGCCCGCTCGAGGGCAAGCCGCATCTCAGGGGGACGAACCTAAGGGTAAAGCCTACCTGGAAGTCATCGAACCGGGGGGCGGGAGCGCCCCGCGGGGCAACATTGAAATTCTGACCCCACTCGTCAAAATCGGGCGCGACCACAGCGAGGTCACCCTGGCTTTCCCTGACCGCTCAGTGTCGCGTCTTCACGCCCGCTTAGAAGAAACGGAATGCATCTACAAAATCTACGACGCTGGCTCGACCTCCGGCACGTGGGTGAACTTTGAGCCAATCACCAACGGCACCGGGCACGAACTCAAAGACGGCGACCTGATTAATCTGGGGCGAGTGCAGTTGCGCTTCAAACAACGGGGCAAGCCCCAATCCGCCGCACCCGCCCCGAGCGCCGAAACACCATCGGCCTCCCCCGCCGCGTCGGCCCCTGAACCCCCTGCTGTCCCCGCCGCGCCCCCCAACGGCGCATCCGCATCATCCCCTACCCCCAAACATCAGCTTTAAAACAGGTGCGCCCGATTGCTCGGGCGCACTCTGATTTTACAACTCGCCTTCAGCGGCGTCGGATTCGGCCTCCGGCTCATCAGCCTTACGGTCGAGCATTTGCATTTCGCGCGCCACCACTTGGGTGCGGTAACGTGAACTTGGTCTCCGGGTCTTTGCCCAGATGGCCGATGAGTTGAACACGATTAAGTGCAGGCACAGGTTACCTCCGCTGACTACTCCCCACGCCTGAAGGCGGGGGGTTCTGGTTGCGAAATCGACTCTT
>CAYUFY010000492.1:0-3612 GCA_964443795.1 uncultured Anaerolineales bacterium
CCCGCGCCTTCACCCCTGCAAGTTTTGTACGCTAAAAAAGGCCGGGCGCTCGAACTTAGTTCAGACTACACCGCCGCGCTGGCCAATTACCAGGCGATGGAGGCCGTGGCGCAAACCCGTGGTGACCGCACCATGCGTCTGGCGGCGTTGATGTGCGCCGCCACCCTGCACTCCACCAGCACCCCGCTCTATGATGTTGAGCGCGCGGGGCAACTTTCGGAGCGTGGGTTGGAGTTAGCCCAAGCGTTGGGCGACCAAGCCGCCGAAACCAAAATTTTGTGGAACCGCTTGAACTTGTATCGGTTCAGCGGGGATATGGCCCAAGCGTTGGTATGCGGCGAGCGCGGGTTGAGCGTGGCGCGCGCCTTGGGTGAACGCGAACAACTGGCGTTCATCCTCAATGATATAACCCATGTTTACATGGGGAATTACCGCCCCCACGACGGCCTGGCCTCCCTCACTGAAGCCACCGCCCTGTGGCGCGCGCTCAACAACCGCCCCATGCTGGCCGACAACCTGGCCACCGCCAGCTTGTATTACACCATGCTGGGCCGCTTCCCCGAAGCCATCGTCACCTCCGACGAAGCCTTTGCCATCAGCCAATCCATTCAGAACACCTGGGGACAATCCTATAGCCGCTCCTTTGTGGGCCGCGCCTTTTGGGAAATTGGCGAAATTGACCGCGCCTTGGCCGTTATGCAAGAAGCCATCGTGTGGGGTCACCGCTCGGGGTTCGTGGTGGCTCAAACCCAAACGCGCGCCGACCTCGCCGCGCTCTACCACGCCCTCGGCGCGTTTGACATTGGCCTAAAACTCACCCACGAAGCCACCCAAATTGCCACGACGAAAATCCCGGTCTTTGATGCCTATACGTTAGCCGTGGCGGCGGATGGCTATTGCCTCCAGGGCGAACTCGCGATGGCGCAGGAACACGTAAGCCAAGCCGAACAATTGGCGGAGAAGCGGCCCCACCCACTCGTGACCATTATCGTGGGCTTTAGTCGCGTGCATTTGGCTTTAGCCCAAAGCCGCTTTACTGAGGCCCTCACGGCCCTTGACGAAGCCCTCAGCTATTTGGGCACACTGGAATTTGAAACGTTCAAAACCGAAACCCTGCTCCTGCGCGGCCACGCCTTACTGCAAATCGGACAATTGGAAGCCGCCCACACGACCTTGACCCAGGCCCGCGCCCTCGCCCAGACCCTCGGCTCGCGGTGGAGCCTGTGGCGCATCCTTGCCGCCCTCGCGGACGTGGCAACCCGCACCGGGAACCAGGCCCTCGCGCAAACCCTCCGCGCCGAAGCGCGTGAACATCTGACTTTCATTATTGACCACATCAGCGCCCCCGACTTGCGCGAGTCGTTTCTGAATTTGAAAGCCGTGAAAGAACTGACAGGATGACAAGGTGAACGGGCGACTTTTCGTTCACCCTGTCACCCCTTCACCTTGTCACCTCTTCAATTACAACTTCATCCCTTGAGGAGATTAAAAAATGCGTTGCCCCCACTGCCAAACCGATAACCCCGACAAAGCCAAGTTCTGCCTCAACTGCGGCACGCCGCTCGCCAACAAGTGCGCCAACTGCCAAAGTGAGTTACCCGCCGGGGCGCGCTTCTGCATGAACTGCGGCCAACCGGTCTCCGCGGCCAGCACGCCGGTGGAGGAAGAACGCTTTAAGCGCGTCGCCGCCGCCACCCCCGAACCACTGGCGCAAAAGATGAAAGCCGCGCACCTCGCCGGGGAGCGCAAAATCGTCACCTGCCTCTTCGCCGATGTGGTCGGCTCCACCACCCTCGCCGAGAAATTCGACCCCGAGGACTGGACGGAAATAATGAACAAAGCCTTCGACCGCATCTCCCCGGCCATTTATAAATACGAAGGCACCATCGCGCGGCTCCTCGGCGATGCCATCCTCGCCTTCTTTGGCGCGCCGCTCGCCCACGAAGATGACCCTTCCCGCGCCTGCCGCGCCGCGCTCGAAATTCTGGCGCAAACCCAGACCTACGCCGAAGAAGTGCGGCGCAAGCACGGCATTGAATTCCAAATGCGGATTGGTCTCAACACTGGCCCGGTGGTCGTGGGCGAGGTCGGGAGCAACCTCAAGTTTGAATACACTGCCATGGGCGATGCCGTCAACCTCGCCGCGCGGATGCAATCCGCCGCGAAACCGATGAAACTCCTCGTCTCCGAACACACCTATCGCTTCATCGCACCAATGTTCGATTGCACCGACCTTGGGCCGATTGAAGTGAAAGGCAAAGCCGAACTCGTGCGGGTGTACGAAGTCAACCGCGCCAAAGCCGAACCCGGGCGGGTGCGCGGCCTCGCGGGCCTCGAGTCCCCCATGGTCGGGCGCGACCTCGAACTTAAAACCGTCCTCGACGCCACCGCCGCGCTTCAATCCCAATCGGGCCGCGCCGTGGCCGTCATCGCCGAAGCCGGCCTCGGCAAAAGCCGATTAATTGCGGAATGGAAAAAAACCGCCCTCGGCGAAACCTCCAAATCCCAATTACCAATTACCAATTACCAATGGGCGGAGGGCCACTGCCTCTCCTACGGCCAGGGCCTGCCTTATCATTTGTTGATTGATTTACTCCGCTCGTTGATTGGCATCCCGGCGGCGGCGAGTGAACCCGAAACCAATGCCGCGCTTGAAGCGCAATGCCGCGCCCTGTTCGGGGAGGCGTACCTCGACGTGTATCCGTATCTCGGGCATTTGCTCTCGCTCAATTTGGAGGGCGCGGCCCTCGAACGGGTGAAGCCGCTCGACCCGCAAGCGCTTCAGGCGCAGTACCTCGCCGGGGCGCGCAAATTCCTACAGGGCCTTGCTGCCCAGCGTCCGCTCATCCTCATCTGCGACGACACGCACTGGGCCGACCCATCGTCCACCGAACTACTCACGAAGTTACTGCCACTGACGCTCGAAGTGCCGGTGCTGTTCGCCTTCATCACCCGCCCCGACCACGAAGCCCCCGGCTGGAAACTGCTCACGGCGGCGCGCGAGACCCTCGGCGACAAATTCGCCGAACTGCCCTTGCACCCCCTCACCGAAGCCGACAGCCGCCAGTTGGTCGCGAACCTGCTGGAGATTGAAGCCCTGCCCGACAACATCCGCAACATTATTCTCAAGAAGGCCGAGGGCAACCCGTTCTTTGTGGAGGAAGTGATTCGGATGTTGATTGAGCGCGGCGCGATTCTCAAGAAGGATGATAAGAGTTGGATGGCAGGCAAAGAGATTGAGACGATTGAAATCCCGAACAACCTGCAAGGCCTTTTGCTCGCGCGCATTGACCGCCTGCCCGACGATGTGAAGCGCACGCTCCGGGTCGCCTCCGTCATCGGGCGACAGTTCCCGGTGAAAGTGTTGGAGCAGGTGCTGGAGAAGAGCTGACAAGGTGAACGGGTGAAGGGGTGACCGGGTGAATCTAAAATTCACCTTGTCACCCCATCACCTTGTCATCTTGTCACCCTGTCACCCCTTCATCATGTCTCTTTCCTCGCACCTCACCCTCCTCGAAACCTCCGGCCTCGTCCGCCTCGCGCAAGTTGAACCGGAACTCGAATATCTCTTCCGCCATGCGCTGATTCAAGACGCGGCGTATTCATCGCTGT
>CAYUFY010000493.1:0-3612 GCA_964443795.1 uncultured Anaerolineales bacterium
AACACCGGCACGATGAAAGCCGCTACGGTCAAGCCATTCAAGGTGCCCGTCGTCAACCGGAGCCAGTTTTGAGGCTCATAGAGATGCGGGAGGTGGGGGAAAAAGGTGAGATAGGAATTAACCCCATCAATGCCCATGAGCGCAGAAAACCCGAGGAGCACGACGAGCACCCCGCCCCGGGGGAGGCCGCCCGCGCGGCCCCGGCCCAAGACCGCCAGGGTCAGGATGCCCCCCATCACGCCCAGATAAATTCCCGTGCACCGGGCACACAATGGCATCTGTCTATCCCCCAAATGAAAAGAGCGCAAATCAATGCGATGACAAATCGCATACCCCACCGCATCGGCCTTGCCCAATACGCCTTCGGGGGTATTCAGAAGCCATGAGGCAAAGATCAGGGCCGCCACACCCACTGCCAGCAATGGCAGGAAACGTGAGGCAACAGAGGGAGCAGGTAAAATGTGCGGTTGTTCCATGGGGATATGTTGGCGGTTGGATTATACTACGCGAGGAAGCGAAACCGGTTTCTGCGAAAAAATTCCTTGACAGTCCCCCCGCCGCCCCTTATAATTTCGCCTACCTTCCTCGATAGCTCAATCGGCAGAGCAATCGGCTGTTAAC
Source organism: uncultured Anaerolineales bacterium (assembly GCA_964443795.1). Taxonomy (GTDB): domain Bacteria; phylum Chloroflexota; class Anaerolineae; order Anaerolineales; family UBA6663; genus DATDRS01. The sequence continues at coordinate 622 of CAYUFY010000493.1, forward strand.
CGATTGGTTCCTGGTTCGAGTCCAGGTCGAGGAGCCAGTGACCAAACAGACGGCTCACCCGTCTGTTTTTTTTTACCCACCAAGATTAGGGATTACTCAGTTTTGTTTTTCTAACTCCGGGGGTCATAAAATTATGCTAATCTTAAGCAACCTCAACTCAGCTTGAAGCATGAAACGCCTCGCCGTTTATTTTGCCCTGCTCCTCCCCCCCGCCCTGCTTGGGTTAGCCACGCTCTTCCCGCAAGCCGACCCGACGTTCATCGCCCCGCTGTTTCATTTTTATATCGTCACTTTCACCACCTTTGCCGCCACGGTGTTGTCGTTATTCGTCACCATTTCGGTGGGCGAAAGCGCCCTGCCCCGGCATTTGTTTCTGGCGATCGCCTTTGGCTGGATGGGCGGGGTGTTCTTCATCCACGGCGTGGCCACCCCCGAGGCCATTGTGGAGGGTTTTCACCCGGCCATTGTGTGGAGCGCCTGGTTCACGCTGTTCGGCGGCGGCCTATTATTTCTGGCCAGTTCGTTCGCACCCAACACCCCCAACCCGCGCTTATTGCGGCGGGTGGCTGGCTTCACCCTGGTGGCCTACATCGCCTATGTGGCCGTCGCCATTCTCGGAGAAAGTTTTCTAAATCAACTACTGCAACTCCGCACCCCCCGGGTGGATCTGCTCGTCTTCGGGCTAACCCTATCCATTTGGTTTATCAGTAGTGGCAAGCATTTCTTGAATTATCGGACAACCCAAAATGTTTTCGATGGCTTGATGGCGTTTGAAAGCGCTTGGTATGCCTGCGCCACCATCAGCTTGTTTCGCTTCACGGTCTGGAACGGGAGTTGGTGGTTATACCATGTTCTGCTACTTGGCGGGTTCTTGATTGCCACCTACATTTTGTGGCGCTCGTATGAGCAAATTCGCGCGTTTCGGCTCAGCCGTTATTTTGCCGCCACCAGCCTCATTATCACCGCGGCGTTAGCCCTGCTCTCAGCGCAAGTTTATTCCACACTGGTGTACAACAATCTGCTGGCACAGTTGGAGGAAACCGCTGGGGCGGACACCCAACGCTTGGCCGCCGACCTAGCCGCCGCACTCCCCGAAATGCAGACGCCCGCCGATATGCGCCTCCCGCCGAATGGCGAGGATGTCAATGCGGCCATCGGTGGGACATTAGCCCGATTGCGATTACAGGGCGTCATTCTCTACAATGCCGACGGGGTCTCAATCTTTGGGGCCACAACCGCCCTCCCAATCACGCCGACTCCGACGAGTGCCCCGGAATCCATAAAATATGGGGATACGGCCGGGCCGGTTGTTACCCCGACAACTCCCGAGTCAGCCGTTCAGCCGCAGTGGGTGGGGTTAAATTTGCGCAACGACGCAGAAGATTTTGAAGAGTTCCAAGAAACGCTGGCGGGCAAAACGCTGTTCAGCGTGGCCGAGCCGGGTGAATTGGATTCACTTTATCAACCCGCCGCGCCTGTTCACATTATCGAAACCTATGCGCCCTTCCGCCCCCAGGGGGATGTGAGCGCCGCACCCATTGGGATTCTGGTCACCCTGCGCGAGGCCCCCAGTTTAGGCGCGTCCATCACGGTCACCCGCCGGGCGGGGTTGGGGCTGGCTGCGCTCAGTTTGGGGGCCCTGTTTGTGGCGCTGTTCTTCATTGTCCGGCGCGCCGATCAAATCCTCACCACCCGCACCCAGGAGTTGGAGCGCGCTTATAGCCATCTGCGCCAGGCGGAGGGCATGCGCGACGATTTAACCAACATGATTGTGCATGACTTGCGCAACCCGCTCACGGCCATCACCGCCAATCTGGATTTAATTAATAAAACTTATACCAACCCGGCGTATGCCGACGCCCTGCCCCGGTTTTTGGAATCGGCGCGCGGCGCGGGCAAACGCATGACGCATATGATTGATGATCTGTTGAATGTCAGCAAGTTCGAAGCGGGGGAACTGCGCCCGGCCAGCGGGCCGTTGTATTTGCCAACCTTGCTCGCCGAAAAAGAGGCGGCCTATCGCTCGCAAGCCGAACGGGAAAAAAAGACCATTGCCATTATGGCGTCGCCGGAATTGCCCACCATCCGCGGCGATGCCGAACTCATTGGCCGGGTGGTGGATAATCTATTCAGTAATGCGCTTAAATACACCTTGACCGAAGGGCACATTGGCATCCGGGTGGACCGACAAGACAATTTTTTGCTGGTGCGGGTGAGCGATGATGGGCAGGGCATCCCCCTGGAATATCAACAGCGCATCTTCGATAAATTTGTGCAAGTGACTGACGAACAGGGGCGCTCGCTCCGCAAAGGCACCGGTTTGGGGCTGGCCTTCTGCCGCATGGCTGTGGAGGCGCATCAGGGCAAGATCTGGGTGGAATCAGTTCCTGGACAGGGGAGCACGTTTTTGTTCACGCTCCCCGTGCGCTAAAAGCGGGGCTTTGATTTTTTCTCTTTGGCAGAGCGCGCCAAAGCCGTTATGCCCGCAAGACGCCTGCCAAAAACTTCACCTTCTCCACGGTTTGATAGCCCTCGCCGCCCTCGTGGTTGTTGTAGCGCCACACACGGATTTGCTTGGCGGCGGCATAGTGGTTGTAAGCGGCGTACACCGTCGAGGGCGGGCAGATGTCGTCCATCAGCCCCACCGAGAACAAGGCCGGGGCGGTGGCCCGCGCGGCAAAGTTCATGCCATCGAAATACTTTAGGGTCTCGAACACGATGGGGATATGCTCACGGTGCGTTTTGCAGTAGCGCGCAATTTCGTGATATGGATAAGTGTCCACCAGTTCGGTGGCGCGTTGGAAGTGGCACAGGAACGGCACGTCGGGCATGACCGCCGCGAGGTTGGGGACCAACCCCGCCGCCGCCAGCGCAATGCCGCCGCCCTGACTGCCGCCGGTCACCGCGAGCCGCGTCGCGTCAATGGCCGGGTGCGTCGCCGCCACTTCCACAGCGCGCACGGCATCGGTGAACACCCGCCGATAATAATAA
>CAYUFY010000494.1:0-3591 GCA_964443795.1 uncultured Anaerolineales bacterium
GGGTATGAATTACAGGAGGCGACGGGCGGATTTGAACCGCCGAATAAGGGTTTTGTAGACCCTTGCCTTGCCGTTTTCTACTTTTTAGGCAGGCGCAGACTGCGCCCGGGCGAGTACCGAAGATGGTCATTCTTTAACTCTGAGTCGGCCCAAACAGCGCTATCCCCAACGGAGCCTGGTGGGCGCGGTAATACGCCAAACTGGCTTCCGCCATGCGTTGCGCGTCCTCGGGATTTTCCACCGCGTCCAAATACAACCCCAAGGTGTTGACGAGCACCGCGTCTTCTTGCGCCACCGCGTCGAGGGTCGCGAACAGCGCCAGGCTCCGGCGGATTTCGGCCAAGGCGCCAGTGACATCCCCCATGCGCGCCAAAAACCAACCATGCCAGGCCAGCAATTTGCCAAACACCACGTGATTGAGGGTGGTCTGCGCGCTCACTGATTCCCACGCGCTTACGCTCTGCCGGAAAATTTCCACCGCGTCGCGCGTGCGCCTGCAAATGTCGTAGAACCAAAACAAACCTTCCAAATAGGCTTGCGCCAACGCCGCGGCGGTATGGGCGATGACGAATTGCCAGCCCGCCAAGATGTTTTCAAGTTCATCGCGGATTTCTTCCACCGCTTGTTTTTGGCCGTGGCCGCGCAGCAGGGTTTGGCGGGCCTGCAAAAATTGCGCGTAATACTGCGCCAATTGCCATTGAGCGTCCACGGGCGCCGGCGCTTTTTGGTGTGCGTAGTGGCGCAAAGCGCGGTGCAATTCATACCGCCCGGCGGCGGTGCGATAGAGCAACGATTTGTTGACCAGCCGCGCCAGTTGATTTAAATCGGCCCCGGCCACGCGCTGGGCCGCAACCCGCGTAAACCCGCTATTGAACAACGCCAACCGCGCCAACGCCGCTTGCTCCGGCGCGTCCAGAAAGCGCCACGCATACTCGAAAACCGCGCGCAAACTGCGATGGCGCTCCGGCGCATTACGCGCCGCCGTGCTCAAAAAATCGAGATTGCGCTCAATTTCTTCGGCAATCTCCCCACACGAGAGCGTCGTCACCCACGCCGCCGCCAATTCCAAACTCAGGGGCAAGCCTTCCACCAGTTGGCAAATGCGTTCCACCGGGGCGTGGTCGGCCGGGGCGAGCGCAAAGCCCTTGGCCACTTTGCGCGCCGCTTGCAAAAACATTTGCGCCGCGCCAGAGAGTTCATCGCGCGCGGTTTCCAGCGGCAGGCCGCGCAAATGAAACAGCCATTCTTCCTGCACGTTCAACCGTTCCGTAGAGGTCGCCAAAATTTTCACGCCGGGCGCGGCCTGCAACAACTGCGCGAGAAAATGGCTCGCGGCGAGCAGGTGTTCAAAATTATCCGGCACCAACAAGAGTTGGCGCGGCGCGAGATACGTTTCGATTTGTTGCGCCTGATTGCGGCGGGCACTGCCTGTGCCAAAGGGCAGGCCAATGGCCTCGGCCAGGGCGGAGACGACAAACTCCGGGCTGGTGAGCGCGGCCAGCGGCACAAAGAAAACGCCGTGCGGAAAGGTGGCGCGGTGCGCGGCAGCCACTTCCTGCGCCAGGCGCGTTTTGCCCACGCCGCCGGGGCCAGTGATGGTGAGCAGGTGACAATCGGCTTGCGCGAGCAAACGCGAAATTTCGGCCAATTCGGTGGTGCGTCCAATAAACGGCGCGAGCCGCGGCGGCGGGCGTTTGTTCGCGCGCGGCCCGCAGGGCATCGTAGAGTTGGGTGGTTTCCGGTTGCGGGGCGGTGGCGAGTTCGGCCAGCAAAATTTGCGCGCAGTCCTGATATTGCTTGAGCGCGGCGTTGGGTTGCCCGGCTTCGTTCAATGGGTCGAGCGCCAGCCAACGACGAGCTGCCTCCAGCGCGGAATCATATTGGCCGCGTTGGGCCTGGCCTTGCGCCAACGCGCCCAAGGTTTGCGCCGCTAAGCCGCGCAGTTCTTCCGCTTGGGCGGCGCGCCAATCGTCAAACGCGGGCGTATCGCGCACATTGAACCCGGCCAGAAATTCACCGGTGTATAACGCGGCGGCGCGCGTCATCATCGCCCTCAACATCAGCGGCGCGGCGCAACGCGTTTTCTTGCCCAATCTCTCGCCCTTGCGCGACGCGCTCAATCAATGCGCCGTGTCCGCGCGCGATGGCGGAATCGAAATTGAATTACCCGCGCAAAGCGGCGCGTTTTTAGTATAGTTGGTCTATGCCTACTCCAATCTCCCTGCACCCCGGCACGCTGTATCGTTACGAATCCTTTCCTTCGCGCCAAGTTCCGCCACGGAATGTGGATGTTTGGCTTCCGCCGAACTACACCGTGGAAAATCGTTATCCCGTGCTTTACATGCACGATGGGCAAAACTTGTTTTTGCCCGGCTATTCGTACGGCGGCATCCCGTGAAATGTGCATGTCGCGGCGACCCGCCTCATCGAAGCGGGCACGCTTCCGGGCGTCATCATCGTCGGCCTGTGGAATATCGGCGCAAATCGATGGGGCGAATACTTGCCACAAAAACCCGCCGATACGCCCGCCGGGCGCGCGTTCGCGGCGCGCTTCGCTGATCGCTTACCGGGCGAACGTTATTCCGACGCCTATCTGCGCTTTTTAGTCGAAGAACTCAAACCGTTTATTGACGCGCACTATTCCACACGCCCCGACCAACCCAACACGTTTGTGATGGGCTCCAGCATGGGCGGGCTGATTTCGCTCTACGCCATTTGCGAATATCCGCAGATTTTTGGCGGCGCGGGCTGTGTTTCCACGCATTGGCTCGCCTGTGACATTGTCAATGCTTACTATGACATTTGACATAGGCTATTTGGCTTGGCTGGTCATACGCCAAACGACGCTATCCGATTGGGGCGGCCAAGTATACGATGTATCTAATAGTTCGCGCTTCTTAAGGATAAACCATGAAAAATATCGCGCATAAATTTGGATATCTGGCTTTGATTTTGTTGCTCTTGCTGTTGACTTTCTCTAGGGCGGCCCGGGCCGACGGCGGAGGCGAAAGTTATACTCAAACCGTCCACGGCTATCAGTTGACGTTGGTTTTTGCCAGCTCGGCCCAAGTGGGCGAGAACGCGGTCCATATCCAAGTAAGCGATGCTCAGCAACAGCCGGTGAAGAATGTAGTTATCGTGCTGGCAACGGATGTGGCAACGGATGGGATGGGTGGAATGGATATGGGTCAGGCGACAGCGGATACAGGGCATACGACGCATGGAAATGATGCGGCGGCGGACGCGCATGGCGCGCCGGCCCTGGTGACACTGGAACCCGGGGAGGAAGCGGGGGAATACATAGGCGAGATTGTCATTCCTGAAGCGGGCGCGTGGGTTGTTCAGGCGCGCTTGACCCTGGCGGGGATGCCGATGGTCGTGGATTTCCCCATCACGGTCACGGCGCCCCGGAGCGGCCTGGGGGTTGGGGCAGGTTTTGCGACGGTGAATGTCGTCATTCTGGGCGTGGCGGCTGTTCTGCGTCAGCGCCAACCACCAAAAGTTAAACCGGCTTAAGCGCAACCACCAATCCTCCAGGTCGGCGCGAAGCCAACCCTGAGGATTTTTCTCTGACATCAACCGAGGCTTCCA
>CAYUFY010000495.1:0-3572 GCA_964443795.1 uncultured Anaerolineales bacterium
CGGCTGGAAGCACAGAATCATGGCGGTTCCGGTTAATCTGACATTGTCAAAGTAGGTATGTCAGTGAGTAAGTCTGAATGTGATTTGGCTTACACACCGACACATTTACACACGTAAATACAGGTGACATTTTGAAAGCTAAGATAACCCTCCTCCCCGGCGATGGCATTGGCCCCGAAGTGGTGGCCGAGGCCGTGCGGGTGTTGGACACGCTCGCGCAGAAGCGCGGGCATACGTTTGAATATACCGAGCGGTTGATGGGCGGTTGTTCGATTGACAAGTTTGGCGTGGCCTTGACTGATGAAACGCTCGCCGATTGCCAGACCGCCGATGCGGTTTTGTTTGGCGCGGTGGGTGGCCCTAAGTGGGATGACCCACAGGCCACGGAACGCCCCGAAAAAGGATTACTGCGATTACGCAAGAGCCTGGGCTTGTTTGCGAATCTGCGCCCGGTGCGGGTGCATCCCGCCCTCACCGATGCCTCGCCCCTGAAGCCGGAAAAACTGAAGGGGGTGGATATTCTGGTGTTGCGCGAGTTGACCGGCGGCCTCTATTTCGGGCATAAGGCGCGTGAGCGCATGGCCGATGGTCACGAGCGCGCCGTGGACACGCTTGAATACCATGATTATGAAGTGCGGCGCATTGTGGAATTGGCTTTCCGCCTGGCGTTGAACCGCCGCAAGAAAGTAAGCTCGGTGGACAAGGCGAATATCCTGGAGACCTCGCGGATGTGGCGGCAAATTGCCACCGTCATCGGCGCGGAACACGAGGATGTGGTGCTGGAACATGTGCTGGTGGATACGGCCGCGATGCGGCTCGTGTCTCACCCGGCCAGTTTTGATGTGATCGTGACCGAAAACATGTTCGGCGATATTTTGACGGATGAAGCGGCGGTGCTGGCCGGTTCGATGGGGATGTTGCCTTCGGCCTCGTTGGGCGACTCTGGCCCCGGGCTGTATGAGCCGATTCATGGCTCGGCGCCGGATATTGCCGGTAAGGGGATCGCCAACCCGGCGGGCACGATTTTGAGCGCGGCGATGTTGTTGCGGCATTCCCTGCAACTGGAGACCGAGGCGGCCCTGATTGAAAAAGCAGTGGATGAAACACTAACCGCCGGGTGCCGCACCGCTGATTTGGGGGGGAAATTGAGTACGACGCAGATGACGGCTGAGATCTTGGCACGTTTGTAAATTTTTCACGTGATGTGTATTTCGTCACGGAACACGTATCACGCATCACGGAGGCTTCTATGGCTATGGAATCAAAATATATTTGGATGAATGGCGAGTTGGTGGAGTTCGAGAAGGCCACGTTGCATTTTCTGACTCCGGCTTTGCATTATGGCATCGGAGTTTTTGAAGGTATTCGCTGTTATGCCACCGAGCGCGGCCCGGCCATTTTTAGACTGAAGGAACACGCCGAACGGTTGATTGACTCGGCCAAAGTGCTGGGCTTTCGGGAACTGCCTTACACCGCTGAACAACTGGCGGACGCCATTAAGTTGACGGTCTCGGCCAATGGTTTCGATGAGTGCTATGTGCGCCCCTTGATTTATCTGACGGATGGCGGCTGGAACCTGACGGTGGATGGCGGGAAAGCCAGCGTGGGCATTGCGGTGTGGGAGTGGAAGAACTATTTGGGCGCCGAAGCGCTCGCCAAGGGTATTCGCGCTAACATCGCGTCGTTCACGCGGCATCATCCCAATGTGATGATGACCAAGGCCAAGATTACCGGTAATTATGCCAATAGCGTGTTGGCCAAGACCGAGTCGGTGCGCCTGGGGTTTGAGGAAGCCATTATGCTCGATCCACAAGGGTATATCGCTGAATGCACCGGGGAGAATATCTTTGTGGTGCGCGGCGGCAAGGTGTATACCACCCCAACCATGGCCATCCTCGAAGGGATTACGCGTGAATCCATCATGGCCCTGGCCGCCGACCTGGACTATCCGGTCGTTGAGCAACCCATTTCCCGGGACCAACTCTATATCGCGGACGAGGTCTTTGTGTGTGGCACGGCGGCGGAGTGCATTGGCCTGCGGGAAATTGACTTCCGGACGATTGGGGCGGGCGTGACCGGTCCGGTGACCCGCGCGATTCAGCAGGCGTATCATGCAGCGATCCGGGGCACGGGACCGCGCTCGGCGGAGTGGTTGGACTACGTCAATACTACGGCGCAGGTGCCCGTGCGCGTGGCCGATAGCGTCTAAATGCGCGTTGCGTTTCAAGGCGAGGCGGGCGCCTATTCGGAGGCGGCCGCGCTGGAGCACTTTGGCGCGGCCATCGAGACCGTGCCCTGTGAGTCATTTGATTTGGTCTTTGCCAGGGTCGAGGCGGGGCAGGTGGATTACGGTTTGGTGCCAATTGAGAATTCACTGGCGGGGAGTATTCACCGCAATTATGACTTGTTCATGCGGCATACGCTGGCGATTGTGGGGGAACAGTATTTACGGGTGCGGCATTGTCTCATCGGCCAGCCGGGGGTGACGCTGGCCGAGGTGCGCCAAGTCATCAGCCATCCGCAAGCTTTGGCGCAATGCGAGGGCTACCTCAAGCGTTTGGGGAAGGTGGAGTCCGCCGCGGCGTACGACACCGCCGGGGCAGTGAAAATGGTGCGGGACGGCCACGACCGCGCGGTGGCGGCTATTGCCTCGCGGCGGGCCGCCGAAGTCTACGGGATGCAGATCCTCGCGGAGGGGATTGAGGATGATCCATCCAACTACACCCGGTTTTTGGCGATTGCTCCCGAGTCGGTTAAACCAGTGGGTGAAGCCAAGACCTCCATTGTGTTTACTTTGCAGAATATGCCGGGGGCCTTGTTCAAGGCCTTGAGTGTGTTTGCTCTGCGCGAGATTGATTTAACCAAGATTGAATCGCGCCCGTTGGTGGGCAAACCGTGGGAGTATTTGTTTTATATTGATTGTGTCGGTTCGCCGGAAGAAGTGGTGGTGGCCCGCGCCTTGGAGCATTTGAATGAGTATGCTTTGACGTTGCGGGTGTTGGGAACGTATACCCGGCATCGCTTGTGACCATCGTTTCGGGGGCACCTCAGGGTACAATAGGGGTGAAATGGGCGCGGGTCCCATAATAAATGATCCCCACCCATCAAAGCTTGCCTCTCCAACGGGTGGCTTGGTTTTGACAAACCCAGGTTAAAATTCGTGGTGGTAAAGAAATAAATGTTAAGGTAACCTTGTGGCACGCTGAAATTCAAGCCCACACCCTCAAACACCGCTAGAAAACACTTTCCTCCGCGTTTGAAAAGTTTCGGTTACGAACCAATAAAGTACCTTGGTGTAAAGCACACACATTGACTCGCTCTCCAAGGATTAAGTAAAACGCTCATCGGACAACACGTTAGTGGTTTAAATAACGCCAGAGGGGTGTTGCCGATGTTTATTTACTGCGCCTGGGGGGGAGTGAGAGTCAATTACGCACCGTTTCGCTTTTGGGATGGTGAAACAAAAGTTTTAGGAGTCATCATGACAAAATCGGATTCGCCAGTCAACCGCCTGTCCTCCCCCATCGCCATCGTTGGTCTCTCGGCCATCTTCGCCAAAGCCGCCAACCTCA
>CAYUFY010000496.1:0-3559 GCA_964443795.1 uncultured Anaerolineales bacterium
CCCCGCCGCCAACCGCGCCCCCCGCGCCGACCAGCCCGCTCCAAAAATTTTGGCAAAAACTGCGGAGGCCGGAGCAACCATGACTCTTATTTTCTTCAAGCACCCTGCGCGGAGCGGCGCATCTCTTCGCGCCGCGCAGGCGAAGGGCGCGCGGTGGTTGGAATCAAACACCCGCACCCTTCGACTTCACTCCGCTGCGCTCCGTTCCGCTCAGGATGCTCACGTTTAATCAATGACGACCGCCTACGCCATCGAAACCACCGCCCTCACCCGCACCTACTCCGGCGGGGTCACCGCCTTGCGCGGGGTCAATCTGCGCGTCCCGGCGGGCCGGTTTGTCGCGCTCAAAGGTCGGTCGGGCAGTGGCAAGACCACGCTCATGAACTGCCTCGCGGGCCTCGACCGCCCCACCTCGGGTAGCGCGCGCGTTCTCGGGCACGATCTGGCCCACATGTCCGAGCGCCAACTCACCACCTGGCGGCGCGAGAACATCGGGCTGGTGTTTCAATCGTTTGGCCTGCTCCCCACCCTCTCGGCTTACGAAAACGTGGAACTGCTCCTGCGCATCAAAGGCGAGGGCTACCGCGCCCGACACGCGCGCGCGCTCGAATGTCTGGACTACGTGGGCTTGAGCCAATGGCGCGACCATCGCCCCTACGAAATGTCCGGTGGTCAGCAACAACGCGTGGCCATCGCCCGCGCCCTCGCCAACCGCGCCCCGCTCATTCTGGCCGATGAACCCACCGGCGAACTCGACAGCAAAACCTCGCATGAGCTATTAGGTTTCTTTCGGCAATTGGTGGAAAAAGAAAATGTCACCCTGTGGATGGTCTCGCATGACCCGCTCGTCGAACAATACGCCCATGAGATTTATTGGTTGAAGGATGGACAGGTCATCAACTCCAACGAGGTCGCGCCAACCCCATGACCCCCGGCCAGATCATCCTGCTCAACGGCACTTCCAGTTCCGGCAAAAGCACACTGGCCCGAGCCTTGCAAGACGTGCTGGACGAGCCTTACTTGCATACTGGGATAGATCATTTTCTGGAGCGCTATCCCAGCCGCCTGATTGTCTACAGCGATGGCGTCACCCCGCCCAGCGCCGAGGGCTGGCTCGCCGTCTTCCGTGATAACGCCCTGGCCGAAATGCGGCTGGGGCCAGCGGGTCTGCGGTTCATCACCGGCATGTATCAGAGCATCGCCGCGCTCTCCGCCGCCGGGGTGAATTGCATCGTGGACGATGTGATCTACGACCCGCGCGTGTTGCAGGCGGCGCTGTCAGCATTTAAAAACGCGCCCGTGTTTTTTGTGGGCCTGCGTTGCCCGCTGGCCGTCGCCGAACAATGGGAACAAGCGCGCGGCAATCGCGCTCCCGGCGGGGCGCGCACGTTCCATCCGCTGGTTCACGCACACGGTCTGTATGATTTTGAAATTGACCCATCGCTCCACTCTCCGGCTGAATGTGCCCAATTGATAAAAGCCGCCCTGCCCAACCCGACCCAACCCGATGCGTTCCGCCACCTCCGCCAATGAACCGCTTGCTCTCTCACTTTTTACTTTTTACTTTTCTGCTTTCCGCCTGCGTGGGCATCACGCCAACCGCGCCGCCCGCGCCTACCCCTATTCTGGAGTCAACCCCTATGCCTGATTATCACGATGCTTCGCTTCCGATCGAAACCCGCGTCGAGGCCCTGTTGGCGCAAATGACGCTGGCAGAAAAAATCGGCCAGATGACGCAGGCCGAGAAGAACAGCCTGCCGCCCGACGATGTGACCCAATATTTCATCGGCTCGGTGTTGAGCGGCGGGGGTGGGCATCCGCCCGAGAACACGGTGGCCGCCTGGGCCGCGATGGTGGACGGCTATCAGCAGGCCGCGCTTAAGACGCGCCTCGCCATCCCCATGCTTTACGGCGTGGACGCGGTGCATGGTCACAATAATCTTTATGGCGCGACTATCTTCCCGCATCAAATCGGCCTCGGCGCGGCGGGCGATGAAGACCTCATCGCGCGCATTGCCCGCGCCACCGCCGAGGAAATGGTTGCCACGGGCATCTATTGGGACTTCGCGCCCGTGGTGGCCGTGCCGCAGGATATCCGCTGGGGCCGCACCTACGAGGGCTACGGCGAGAATACGGAACTGGTGACCCGGTTGGGCGTGGCTTACGTGCGGGGCATGCAAACTCCGGCGAGCGGCGACACGCTCTTCGCCCTCGCCACCCCCAAACACTTCATCGGCGACGGTGCGACGGTGTGGGGCACTTCCACAACCAATCAATACAAACTCGATCAAGGGGATATGCAATTGGACGAAGCGACCATCCGCACTTTGCTCCTGCCGCCCTATCAGGCGGTGGTGAACGCGGGCGCGCTGAGCATTATGGTGTCGTTCAATAGTTGGAACGGCCTCAAGTTGCACGGGCACCCATACCTGCTCACTGATGTACTCAAAAACGAACTGGGCTTTCGCGGCTTTCTCATTTCCGACTGGCAGGCCATTGACCAGATCTCGCCCGATTATTACACGGCGATGGTGGCCTCCATCAACGCCGGGTTGGATATGGTGATGACCCCGTTCGATTACAAGAAATTCATTGAGACACTGACGAGCGCGGTGAATAAGGGCGATGTGCCTCTGGCGCGGATTGACGACGCGGTGCGCCGCATCCTGCGCGTGAAGCTGGCGATGGGCTTGTTTGAGCATCCCTTTGCGGACCCGGCGCTCGCCGGGACGGTGGGTTCCCACGCGCACCGGGCCCTCGCGCGGGAAGCCGTGCGGAAGTCGCTGGTGCTGTTGAAGAATGAGAACCACGCCCTGCCCCTCGCCAAAGACGCCCCGCTGATTTTTGTGGGCGGCGACGGCGCGAACAACATCGGCTTGCAGAGCGGCGGCTGGACCATGGAATGGTTGGGCGGCGATGGGAACCTCACCCCCGGCACCACGTTGCTCGACGCCGTGCGGCAAACCGTCTCCCCGAACACCACGGTGGAATATAACCGTCTGGGCCAATTCGAAACGTTTGTGGACGCGCAGGGCCAGCCGCTCATGGCGGATGTGGGCCTCGCGGTCATCGCCGAGAAACCTTACGCCGAGGGCATGGGCGATGAAGGCAATTTGAATTTGAGCGCGGCGGATAAAGGCCTGGTTGAGCGCATGCACGCCCAGAGCAAAAAACTGGTCGTGGTCATTTATTCCGGCCGCCCCCTCATCCTGGGCGACGCGGTGCAACAAGCCGAGGCCTGGGTGGCGGCGTGGTTGCCCGGCACCGAGGGCGCGGGCGTGGCCGACGTGCTCTTCGGCGATTACGATTTCACCGGCAAGCTACCTTATACCTGGCCGCGCCGCAACGACCAATTACCGTTAAACTCCAACCAGCCGCTTAAGATTGGCTGTGATGGCCCCTTGTTTATCTTCGGTTACGGCTTAAGTGTGAAAGATAAATCACCGGAGATTGAGCCATGTCCCTGAGTGATTTTTGCGGCTTACCCATCCGCGCTTACTTGGCAACCGTTCTCCAAAACTTACCCTTTTAGGACAAGTCCTTCGACTGGCTCAGGACT
>CAYUFY010000497.1:0-3555 GCA_964443795.1 uncultured Anaerolineales bacterium
CTTGCGACCCCTGCGATGTCAACACAGTGCTCTACCACTGAGCTACACGCCCACACGGGAAACCCGCCGGGGTAGGCGGGGCAGTCACTGCTGTTGGGCATCGAACCCCAATACTGGGTGAGTTGGTTGTAGCACGGCGCGCTGTAGGCGTAGTCGAACCGCGCCGGATTGCTATTGAGCCCATCGTAGATCTGGCGCACACTCACCCGGTAGTTGTAAAACGTCCAATAGCCCGCGCGCCCATCGTCGGCATACGTGAAGGCCGTCCGCCCGCCGTAGCCGTTGTTCACTTCGCTCAAGCGCATATAACCAAACGTCGTACATTCCCAAATGTGCTGGCTCAAATAGGTCGGGTCGCCGCACGCGCCATTCCACCCGCGATTGACGTAACTGGCATAACTGAAGGTGGTCGCCGGCAAGGTCGTCGCCCCATCACTGCCTACTTCCTGAATGCTGCTCAACAAGCGCGTGTTCACGTTCCCCGGGTTGACTTGCAGGGTGTAGCCCAACTGATAACGTTTAGCTAGCAAGCCCTGTTGCAGAATATTGATTTGGTTCAAATACTGACCCTGATGGGTCAGTTTGTCGCACGGGTCATGACCGTCGTTGCTGGGCCGTGTCGCCAGTACAAAGTTGATGGTCGTCAGCCCGCCGTTGTAGCTGAGGCTGTTCAGGTATTGTGCTTTGTCGGTGTCGGTCACCCCGCCCCCGCAGTGCGCTTCTTCGGTGTAGCTCACCGTCATCTGGTTGCCGTTCACATCCGTCACCTGGTCCACGCCCCAGCGCACCGCCACATAAGCTGAGTTTTTGCCGTAGTAGTTGATATCCGTGGCCGTGCCATTACACCGGCTGGCGTGCCGCAAAATCATTTCCGCATTGGCGGTAAACCCCAGCCGATAAACCGTGCCGCTGGGGTCTTTGACAATCCAGTATTCGCCGGTGCTGTTGCTGGAGGTCGTATCGCCCAAGCCCCAGTTCCGCCGCTCGATATAGAGTTGGCTGTCTTCCTGCGTGTAGTAGCGATAGCCCCCGGTCACTGCCCCGCCGGGGATGAGTAGATATCCCGCGCCGTTGATTTGCAACCGGATCCGCCCTTCGCACGAGGCGTAGGTTCCGGCGGGCAAGGCCCCAGGGCCGAAATCGCCGGTCGCGGTCGAATCGATAAAATCGCGGGTGATGCTCGGCATCCCCAAATCAAAGCCATTGCCCACCCAGTCCGATTGCGTCCACGCCAGCAGGCCGTCTATTTGGCGGCTGTTATAGCCCAAACTCAGTTGGGGTTGCAGGCCACCGCGTCCGGGCGGCACTTCAATGGGGTAGTTGAAAGTCGCCGCGCCGCTGAAGCGCGCCGTCTGCGGTTCGTTAAAGGTCGGAATCCAGCCCGCTACCATGCCGTACCCCGCGCCAAAGGTGGTGAAGTGGTCGGTCGGGGCGTGCAAGAGGAGTTGCTTGGCGTCGGTCTGGTAGTCGGTGCCAAACGGCATCGGCACCCAACGCCCGGCCTCGTCGTCGTAGTAGCCAAACCACAGCGTCACGCCTTTGGGGAGCGGCCATTGGATGAGGCCCGTCAGGTCAAGGGTGATTGTGAGTGGTTGTTGAAATTTTCGGACGGCTGCGCCATTACCCAGGGCCAGGTTGAGGTCAAAGACTTGCACCAAACCCAGCCCTTGGTCGCGCGCGCTCTGGGGCGGGGTTAGCGGCTGGTGGCTGGCCCGTGCCGCCTGGGCCACGGCGTTGCCGGGAAACTCCACCCGCACCCGCCCATCGGCGGAGACAAGCGTACCGCCACGCTCGGGATCAATCTCGGCTTGTCGTTCTAAACCTGGCGGCAGGGTGGCCGTGGGGGTGCTGACGAGCGTGGGTTCGAGTGTGGCGACGGGAGTCGGGGTTGCTTCCAGCGGTGGGGTCAGACTCGGGGCTGGGGTTTCGGTGGCAATCTCTGTCGCTGTTTCAGTCGATGAGGTCTCTGTGGGCGTGGCTTCCCCTGGCAAAGAAAAAGCCGCTAGCTTCACGGGTGGAAGCACAGCGGCTTGAGCCATATCAACGCTAAACAGCGGTGACAAAATCAACGAAATAATTACAAGTGTATGGCTAAACCGATTGACTGACTGAAAGAATTGGTGTTTCATCGTCGCGCCCCCTCCTCCGGGGCCCCATCCCAAAAAAGTGTCGCTCATAAAATACACCCAAAAGGGAGGCCGAGTCAAGTTAGAAAAATTTCGCTTAAAGTAAAGCCGTCATCGTGCCCGCTTAGTCCTCCACCGCCGCCACTGCCAGCGCCAAGTCCTGTGCGGTGGGCAGGACATAGAGGCGCGTCGTCTCGATATTCTCGTGGCCCATCAGGTCAGCGATTTTCTCCAGCGTCACACCCGAGTCCACCAGCCGCTTGCCGAAAGTATGCCGGAGCGTGTGCGGGGTCAGGTTGGCCAGGCCCGTGCGCTGAGACAATTCGGCCATGAGCCGTTGCACGCCACTGGTATCCAACGGCCCGCGCTTGCCCAGGAAGACGCGCGGGCTGTCGGCCTCGCCGCGCGCCGCCAGCCAGCGGGTGAGCGCCTCCCGCGCCGGTTTGTTCAGCGGCACGGCGCGCATTTTGTCGCCCTTCCCTTGCCGCACCGTCACCACGCCCTTGCGCTCGGTGAGTTCCACATCGTCCAGTTCCAACGCGCAGACCTCGGCCACGCGCAAGCCGGTGTTCAGCAGGAACAGCACTAGCGCGTAGTTGCGGATGGCCTGCCGTTGCGCGGCCTCGCTTTTTTGCGTGGCCGCGTTGACCTGCAACTCGACCTCGCGCACCAGCGCGGCCTCGGCGCGTTTGTCCAGCGACTTCGGCACGGACGCTTGGGCGGCCACGCCCCGCACCTTGTCCATGACGTTTTCCGGCAGGTGCCCGGCTTCCACCGCCCAGGCGGCATAGGCCCGGAGCGCGGCCAGTTTGCGGTTAATCGTGGCCGGGGCGGCCTTCACCTTTTGCAAATACTGGCGGTACTCGCGCCCATCGGTCGGGGTGAGCGCGGCGGGGGTGAGCGGTTCGCCGTTGCGGGTCGCAAACCACTCGGCGAAACCGCGCAGGTCTTTGAGATAGGCAGTGCGGGTTAGCGCGGCGCGCTCCTTATCGGTCAGCCATTGCTCAAACGGGGTCAACGGGTCGGCAGGGGTGATAAGTTGGGGCATGAGTTATTTTCCTAGAATAGCCTTGACCAAATGGACTTGACCGAGAGTATAGCACGGTTAGCCCGCCAGTACCGCCCGCGCCTGGGCCGCGCGGTAAAGCGCCTGCCACGCCGCGCGGTCTTCCAGCGGGATAGGCACCGGGGACTCGGCCACGTCGCGGACGCTCCGCGAGGCCCGCAGGCCCGCCGTGATTTCGGGCGCGCCAGCGGCAATCGCCGCGCGCCGGGCTTCCGTCGCTTCGGGGCCAGTGTCGGCCAGTTCGGTCAGCAGTTGCGTGATTTGTTCCGGGGTGAGTTAGAGTTGGGGCATATTGTTTCGCCTGGCTTTTAGCCTCGCGCCAGCACGTTGTCGGCCAGCGTCAGCGGACGTTGGCGCGGCCAG
>CAYUFY010000498.1:0-3541 GCA_964443795.1 uncultured Anaerolineales bacterium
CGCGCGCGTGTGTGTGGGGGGGGGGGGTGGGGGGTGTGGGGGGGGGTGGGGGGGGGGTGGGGTTGTTTTGTTTTAGAGGGGGGTGGGTTCGCTATTCAGTATAAATCTCGTACATCAAGTCGCTCATGAGACCGGCGACAAAACGCACGGTGGAGATGACGCGGCCATAGGCCATGCGTTGCGGGCCTAGCACGCCCATGGCGCCGGTGACCTGGCCGGCCACGCCATAGCGGGCCAGCACCATGGAGCAATCTTTGAGTTCCTGCCAGGAATTCTCGCCGCCGATGACGACTTGCACGCCGCCGACCGTGGGCGCGATAACCTTGGCCAGAAACTCTTCGAGGTAGCTCCGCTCTTCGAGGACGCGCAAGGCCTGGCGGGCGGATTCGGAGGAGGCAAATTCCGGCTCGGCCAACACGTTGGTCACGCCATCGCGGAAGACCTCGGCGGCGGAAAAGGCCTCGGCTTTTTTCATGACCTCGGCCAGCAGGCGGCAGACTTCCTGTTCGAGGGTGGGCATGTGCGCGGCTTGCGCGGTGATGTTTTCGCTATCCAGCCCGAGGCACGCGGCGTTGATGTGGTTGGCCGAGGTGGTGAGGGTTTCTTGTTGCACTGGCTCGGCGAGGGTGAGCATTTGTTGCCGCACTTCGCCGCCGGTGAGGACGAGCACCAGCAGGACTTGCCGCCCGCGCGTGGCGATGAGTTCGAGATGTTTGAAGCGCGCCTGGCTTTGGTGCGGGGCAGTGACCAGACTGGCGCCGTGCGCGTGTTGGGCGAGGACCGAGGCGGCCAGCCGCATCCACTGGTCAATATCCTGCCGCGCCTGATAGAACTGGTGGGTGATGGTGCGTTGCTCGGCGGTCGGGAGTTCGGTCTCGCCGATGAGTTTTTGCACGAAGTACCGATACCCGGCCTCGGTCGGCTCGCGCCCGGCGGAGGTGTGCGGTTGGCGCAGGTAGCCCTTCTCGGTCAGTTCGCCCAGATCGTTGCGAACCGTGGCCGAGCTAACATCAAGATGGTATTTCTCGACGATATTCTTGGAGCTGACGGCGTCGGCGCTTTCTACATATTCGCGGACGACGAGGCCCAGGATGGTTTGCTGGCGTTCGGTCAGGAGTTCCATAGTCTGGTTTCGTTAGCACTCTGGTGTGGAGAGTGCTAATAGATCAAGAAAGATTATAACGCGGCGGAGATGACAAGTCAATAATTTTTTGTACAAATTCAGGTAGAAGACCGGGCTGGTCGTAATTGAGATTTGACATTCGGCGGGGCGGGGCTAAACTGGCCGCATGCAAACAAACTCATCCAAACCGTATTTTGAGAGCGTCCGCGCGGGCGCGGTGATTGGCGTGGTGGCCGGGGTGGGGGAAGGCCTCTTTATGGGGGCCTTGACCTGGACGCTCCCGGCGATGTTAGTGGGCGCGCTTTTGGGCGGCGTGGGCGGGTTGATCTTTGGCCCACTGGTGGGCTGGGTGGTGGCGCGTTGGGGAGGAACCACCGGGGGCGTGAGCGTGGGCGCTTATACCGGGATGCTGGTCGGGGCCATTCTCGGTTTTGTGGCGGGCATCCCCTTCGCGGCGTGGGCCGAGCAAATCGAGCTCATGCGCCAGACTTTTTTGCTGGACGCTTTCACCCAAGGCTACTTTCAATCGTCCATGCTGGGGTTCTTTTTGGTGGCGGTGATGGGCACCGCCGTGGGCGCAATTGTCGGGGGGATGAACCGCCGGGCGTAAAACGCTTCAGTCGCGGCGCTTCTTTTTAAAGAGCGCCTCCCATTCGGCCACCTCGGCGGCGCTCAGCCCGTTTTTTTTCGCTTCGACCAGGGGCGGGGAGGCAAGCATCGCGGCGGCAAAGGTGGCTGAGTCCAGCACCTCGGCGCCGCGCCGTTTGACCATGTCGGCGAGGGCCCGGTCAGCGGTCACCACCGTGAGGCCGCGCGGATTCTGGTCCTGCCACACGCGCGCTTGAATGACCGCATCTGCTGTTTGGCCCGGGGCGGCGAACTTCACTGCCAACGTGGCATTCGACCATTGACGCCGCTCCCCGCCGGGGCCGGGGTCGAACACCACCGTCCCCTTCTTTTTCACGCGCGCCAAATACTTCCGCAACAGCGCGACCAATTGCTGTTCATCATCCGGATCCGCCAGGCTGAGGCCCGGGGTCTGGCCGATGAGATTGTGGCCGTCAATGAGAAAAGGCATCGGCGGGGCAGATTAAGTGCGGCTTGCTTCCAGTAACCATTCCGCCACGGATCGAATTTCTACGACCACGCCCGCGACCTCGATAGAGGGGAGCGTGGCCTCAGTTAAAATCAGCCCCTTGGGCTGGCGCAGAGTCTGCAGGGCCGCCACCAAAGCCCGGACTTCCCGCTCGCGGGTGGCGGGTTGCGCGAGGCTTTGCGTAACCTGAATCAATTGTCCCAGCGCGGGGGCGTAAAAATCCACCTCATAGCCAGCCGGGGCGGTGTAGTAATAGAGGTCGGCAGTTTTCCGCCGCAGGGCGAGAAAGACCAGATTTTCCAGCCACTGGCCGCTGTTGGCCGAAAAAGCAAAGCCCACCGCCTGGGCTAAACCCGTATCAATGCCATACACTTTTTTGGCGGCAATCTGCTGGCGTTTCACTGAATAATCATAGACATTCACGGTGAAGAACAGCCAGCTATTTTCCAAATACTCGAGGTAGTTTTTAATGGTGTTGACACTGCCCAGGTGCAACTGGGCTTTAAGTTTGTTGAAAGAAATGAGATGGCCGGGATTGCTGATCAGGTAAAAAGCCAGCTCTTTGAGCGCGCGCACTTCTTCGATGTGATGGCGGGTGGCAATGTCGCGATACAGAATATCGTCATACAGGGTGCGCAACAGGGGGGAGGCCGGATACTTCAGGGGTTCGGGGATGCCCCCCACGCGCAGGTACTCTTGCAGGTAGCGTTGTAAACGCGCCGTCTCCTGGGTGGTCAGCCGGGCCAAGTCGGGGACCGCGTAATCTTTGAACCGCAGATACTCCCCCAAAGAAAACGGAAATAGCTCCACCGGCACGTAGCGGCCGGTCAAGTGGGTGCCTAATTCGCGGCTAAGCAAAGCCGCATTGGAGCCGGTGATGTAAAACTTAAGGCCCTGATCCATAAACCGCCGTACAAAATGTTCCCAACCGGGAACATTTTGTACCTCATCCAGAATAAACGCCGGGCGTTCGCCAAAAAGCTCGACACAGGCTTGATACAGGTCCTGGGCATCACTGGCTTGAAAACCCAGAAAGCGGTCATCTTCAAAGTTAATGTAGTAGAACTGCTCGGCTCCAAGCCGATGCGCCAATTGGGCGAGCAGGGTGGATTTACCCACCCGCCGCAAACCGGAAATGATCACCGCATGGGGAAGAGTCCGCGCCCGCTCAACTTCAGCCAGTTGTTCCCGCTCAACTCCGAGATCTTGCCGCCAAAAAGTTTGCGCTTGTTCCAATAAAATGGCCTTGATCTGATTGGGAGACCATTTCGCGCTCCATTTGTTTTCATCCATAATGAAATCTTATACCAAATTGTTTTCAT
>CAYUFY010000499.1:0-3528 GCA_964443795.1 uncultured Anaerolineales bacterium
AGGGCCGGTCGGCGTACTGGGTGCGTTGCCGCATTCATCAGCGCCGCAAAGAACAGGGCATGTACAGCCAGTCGCCGCGCATCCTCCGCGTGGTGGCGCAAACGCTGGGGGCCACGACCTGGGCCACCCACGCCGTCATCGTCCGCGACGAATATTTGGGCAAAAGCAACGGCGAGCCGGGGCAAATCTTCCAACTCGCCAACCGGCCACTCCTGGCCCTCCGCCCCGGCGAAACCCTCACCATCGAAGAAAAACGCGAAGGCGAAATTGTCCCCGTGCCGTGGGCGCAAGTCCCCGACTTCTCCGGTTCCGACCGCCACGATCGCCACTTTGTCCTCGACACCGCCACCGGCGAAGTGCTCTTTGGCCCCAGCGTGCGCCAGTCCGATGGCACCGTGCGGCAATATGGACGCATCCCCGAAGCCGGGCGCGCCATCCGGTTCACCCAATATCGCTACGGCGGCGGCATGGTGGGCAACGTGCCCGTCGGCAAAATTCAAGTGCTCAAGTCGTCCATCCCCTACATTGACCGGGTGACCAATCTGCGGCGCGCCGAGGGCGGGCGCGATGCCGAGAGCCTCGACGAAGCCAAACTCCGCGCCCGCCGCGAAGTGCGCTCCCAACAGCGCGCTGTCACCGCCGAGGACTTCGAATACCTCGCCAAAAAAGCCAACCGCCAAATCGCGCGGGTCAAATGCAATGCCGTCGGGAGCGCGAATAATCCCGTCCCACCGGGCACCATCGAGTTACTCCTCATCCCGGCGGTCGCCAGTTCCCTGCGCGAGGGTGACCTCACCAAACTCATCATCCCGCCCGACTTCACGCGCGATGTCATCGCCTTCCTCGACGACTATCGTCTGCTCACCACCACCTTGCGTATCCGCGAACCGAATTACGTCGGCCTCAAAGTAGACGCGGAAATTGTGGTCTCGGAATACAGCCAGCCGGAACTGGTCCGCGCCCGCGTGGCCGACCGTTTAAGTGAATTTCTCTCGCCCCTCGCGCTGACCACGCCCGACCCGGCCAACCCCGATGAACTGCTCGGCCCGCATTGGGAGGGCTGGCCCTTTGGGCGCGCGCTCTATATCTCGGAACTCTATGCGCTCATCCAAAAAGTCCCCGGCGTCAAACACGTCCGCGAGGTGCGCGTGAGTCAGCGGCGTGTCATCCCCAGCCGCGAGGCCGCCCCCGACGCGCCCGACGAAGTGCGCGACCAAGCCCTGAAAAACCAAAACCCGCTGGCCGCCGTCACCACCCGCGTGCTCGAAGTGCCTGATGACACGGTGGTGGTGTCGCTGGCGCATGAGGTGCAGGTGGTGGAACTGTAATGGATTCACCCACCTTCGCTCTTTCTCACGTCGCCGATTTTTACCGCCGCTACCCCGGCGAGACCGTGACGTTTTACACCCGCGTCGAAATCCTGCGCCCGGTGGACGGCTTCACCCTGTGGGTGGACTTGCCCCCCGAACTAGCGCCCGGCCCGGCGCGGGCCGCCGCCGCCGCCGGGGACGCGCCGCAACTCCAGATTGGCAACGCATCGCGCGAGGTGGTCTGGCGCGTGGGGCGCGCCGTCCCCGCCGGGGCGCGGTTCGATTACGAGTTGCAAGCCACCATCAATCAACTCGACCGCGACACGGCGCTGGAATGCAAAGCCGGTGTGGCGCTCAGCGCTGAAGCCGACGCCTCGGCCATTGCCACCGCCAGCGCCACGGTTGATTTGCAGGCCAAGAGCCGCTATCTCAAATATCTCCCCGGCCTGTATCAGGACGACGAATTGATGGGGCGCTTGCTCATGCTGTTTGAAAGTTTCTGGGCGCCGATTGAAAGCCAGATTGATAACCTGCCGTACAACTTTGACCCCGAGATGGCCCCCGCGCAACTCCTGCCCTGGCTGGCGCAGTGGGTGGATTTGGTGTTGGATGAACGCTGGCCGGAAGCCAAGCGGCGGCGACTGCTCAACGCGGCGGTGAGTCTGTATCGGCAACGCGGCACGCGCCGGGGCCTGAGCGACTTTTTGGAAATTTACACCGACCAGAAGCCGCTTATTGTCGAACGCCGCGCCCGCAACTTCCGGGTGGGCAAAACCCCGGACGCGATGCTAAGCTCGGGCGTGGCGCTGGGCAAGGACAACCAGCCGCACACATTTGGCGTCACCCTGCATTTGCCCCCGCTGGATTCACCCAAAGCCGAGGCCGACCGCCGCAAAGTGATCGAAGCCATCATTACCGCCGAGAAACCGGCGCACACCGGCTTTTCGCTGAACATTGTGACGGTTCAGGAAGACCTGGAACGCTGAGGCCGCTGAAAGATGGATGACGCTGACTTTTCTTTTTAGAGTGAAGCCAGCCCTAAAAAATCAGCGAAAATCAAGTTGATCGGCGTCATCAGCGTTCCAAAGAATTAACTCATCAAAGGATAACTCCGCGTGATTAAAGACGACCTCCTCCAACAATTCCCTGTCCGTCGCCCGCGCGCCACCGATGGCATGGGCGTCACCGCCGAAATTTGGGAGGAAGCGCACGAGTACCACCGCCAGCAACAGCGCTTCCACAACCTCATCCATCACGGCCCCGGCATTGTGGCCGGGCTGGAAGTGGTGGCCAGTGACCCGCCCGACACGGCGGTGTACATCTCGCCCGGGGTGGCCGTGGACCCGTTGGGCCGTCTCATCGCCGTGACCCACCCCATGACCTACGACATCGGCGATTCACCCCGCGGCACAATTTATCTGCTCCTGAGCTATGGCGAAAGCCGGCCGCGCGCTGATGGGCAAGCGGGTGGCCCGGCCTATGTGCAAACTGAATTTGGGGTGGAGGCCGCGACGACTCTGCCCTCCGCGCCAGTGGTGGAACTCGCGCGGATTCGCCGCCCCGAACAGCGCTCCAAATTTTTAAACGCCAAAGACCCCCACCGCCCCGGCGCGAGCGAACTGGATTTGCGTTACCGGCGCTATGTGGGGCCAGCGGCGCAAGACCCGGTGGGCGTGGGCGTGGCTTATGTGGGCGGCCAGCCCCTCACCTCCCATGCGCGCGGGGCGACCTTTCTCGCGCGGTCATTCGCGCATACCACCAGCGTGCCAGTGAATGTGGATGAAATTGCCCTCGGCCCCGGTTTGGAACAATACACCGTGCTGTGTTTGGTCGGGCAGGGCGCTTTCAAATTGAATGTGGATGAGATGAATTTTCTGCACTTCTTCCTGCAAAACGGCGGGACGATTGTGATGGAAAGTTGCCGCCGGGCCGCGCCCGGCGCCCCCACCTCGGACGCGGGCTTTAACGACCTGATCGGCGCGCTCGGCGTGAAAGTCGAAGATGTTAAAGCGGGCCACCCGCTGATGAACGAACCCTACCTGTTCTCGGCCCTGCCCGCCGGGTTCGAGACCGAGGGCGCGCCCACTGTGCGCGCGGGTGAGGGCCTCATCTTCTCCACCGCCGATTACGGCTGTCTGTGGAACGGCGAGCGCCGGGGCCGCCCGGCCACCCGCGACGAAATCCGCGACGCGATGGAGTGGGGCGAAAATATTCTGGC
>CAYUFY010000500.1:0-3526 GCA_964443795.1 uncultured Anaerolineales bacterium
AAACGCATTTGGCTTATGTAGCTAGGTGTTTGTCCTTTTCGTGACTAATACAATTAATGCCAAAATTTCCCTGGAAAGAGCAACTTTTTTCTCATGGGGGGATCCGGGGAAATGCGCCCCGTGGGGGTCAGCGTTCCCCTAAAAATTCGCTCACCATGGGGGCAATCGCCTCCCGATCGGGGATGCTCACACTCCCGCCGGTCGGGGTTGTCCAGGGAATCACCATCGTCCCGTCAATCACATGCGCGGTGATGTTGGCCCGATCAATTTGCGGGCCGATGCAGGCCAGCGCGGCGATTTCCCCAGCCGAGAGGTCGGTTTGGACAAGCGTGCCCAGGGCGCTGATGAGCGCGGGGATTTGGGTAATAACTTGCGCGCTGAGCAGTTTGTCGCGGATGGCAAACATGACCTGCTGTTGCCGCCCCAGTCGGTGGTAGTCGTCGTCCTGATGGCGCGTGCGGGCATAGCGGAGCGCGGTCATGCCATCCATATGTTGCAACCCGGCGTCCAACTGAAAAACAATAGTCCCGCTCGAACCATCATCGGCCGGGTAGGCGGCATCGTAAATATCTTTGGGCACGTCCACGTCAACCCCGCCGAGTGCGTCCACGGCGGCTTCGAACGCGCCAAAGTTCATCAAGACATAGCGATCCACCCGAATGCCGAAGTTGAGCGCCAGGGTGTCTTTGAGTTCCTGCGGTCCACCGCCGGGCACCGCGTAAACCTCGCCATAAAGCCACGCGGTGTTAATGCGCTCCTGAGTGATATAAACGCTCTCCAGATTGGGCAGGGGCACATACAAGTCGCGTGGGATGGACAGCATGGCCGCTTCCTTGGTCTCCAGGCGCACATTGATCAAGGAAATGGAGTCCGTGCGCGTTGGGTGGGTATAGTCGGAAGAGCGATCGTCCACCCCCAAGAGCGCGATGGTGATTTGCGACGGGCCGCCGCACACACCACTGCTGGAAGTGGGCAACGGGATGGGCGAGGGGGTGGCCGGTTTGGGCGTCTCTGGCGGTTGGGTGGGCGGGATGGCAAACGTGGGAATAATTTCAGGCAAGGCGAGGTCGGGGGCCTCGCCCGCCAACACCGCGCGCAACCATCCCGGCGAGGCCAGGCTAAACATGCAAAACGCGGCCGCCAACAACAGCGCGCCGACGGCTGAACCAATGATGAGGCTAAAAAATGTGCGTCGCATAAGGAGCAATTATAGGCGCAAATTTCAAAGGGTTTTGATTGACGCTTCTTCCCGATTGGAATACAATTCCGAGTGTCAATCTAGCCCATTTTTTGGAGAAACTTATGTCCCTGCAAATGAAACGCATTGTCATTTTAGTCATCTCGCTCATCGGTGGGGCGGCCCTATCGGCGGCGGTCATCTTTTTGGGCTTCGGCACCACGCTGGAAAAGTTTGCCTACAGCAATGTGCTGATGATGTTCCTGTCGTTCGGTTGCATCATCGGCATCTGGCTCGATTACTTCATGGGCGCCGAAATCCTCAAGCAGTAAAACGCCCGGCCGACATTGATGGTTCCCCCCAAACCCGTTTCCCATGTGGCAAACGGGTTTTTCTATTTCCCCCACCAGCGCGCCCAGTTAAAGATAATTTGCCCGGCCCCGAACGAACGCCCCACCACGCCCGCGCGGCCTTGCGCGGCCCCGGGCGGTAGCTCGGCCTCGACGAGTAATTCATCGTTCACCCGCGCGCTGAACCGCGCGCCCCGCACATCCACGCGCACCCGATTGCTCTCGGGCCAGGCCAGGATGTGCGGCCATTGCCCCCACACAAACCACGCTTCTTTCTCTGCCCCGTTCTGCCGATAAGCCTCGGCGTAGCCATTGCCGTTAATCAACACGGCGCTGTAATGCGTCTCGTCCTGCCAGCCGAAGACCACGCCATAGGCCGCGCCCGGCTCGCCCGCGATTTGCGCGCCACCGGTTTCGAGCGTGAAATCGCCCGTGGGCGCGGAGGTCAGGGCCAGGGCGAGTTGCTCGGGGGCAGTAAACTCCGCGACCAGGCCGTCAGCCGTTGGGGATAAGGTGGCCCCAGCGGGCGCGCGCAAATCCCAGCGGGCCGCATCCGTCCGAAAATCCGAATCCCACAACAACGGCCCGGCGCGCGGCGGGTCAGCTAATCCCCAAGCCAAAGCCAGCCCCAATATCAGCGCCAGAGCGACAGAGAGCGCCAAACTCCAGCGCGCCATGTGCCACAACCAGAGCGGGGTATTGGGCATAGGCGAATTGTAATGCGAAAGCGCGAGTCTTAAAAGTTTGAAAATAACCAAAACAATACTTGACAAATTAGAACAAAAGTTCTAATATGATTTTTAAGTTGTAAATAGGCCATTGGTGCTTACTCGGGAGCAATAAAGAAATGTACACCACCCACCGTTCCTCTGATGCATTGTTGAAGAAACTGGTTGCCCTGTTCAAGAGCTACCAGGTCTCGCGCGGCATGATTTTCGGCGGCATCATGTTCGGCGCCATGCTCGCTTTTGAGCTATTTAACTACACCACCACCGACTTCGCCCTGAACGATTTGCTCGGCGATATGCGGTTCGCCGGGATGCGCTGGGCCATGATTCTCGCCATCGCCTTCTGCGGCATGGATTTCGCGGGCATCGCGCGGCTGTTCACCCCCGAAAGCGGCGAAAATGACCGCACCGAAACCTGGTATATGCTCGGGGCGTGGTTTTTGGCCGCCACTATGAATGCCATGCTCACTTGGTGGGGCGTCTCCATTGCCTTGCTCAACCATCAGTCGTTGGGCAATGCCATCCTCAGCCATGATGAACTACTGGGCATTGTGCCCGTCTTTGTCTCCGTGCTGATCTGGCTCATCCGCATCCTCATGATTGGCACCTTCTCCATCGCCGGGTCCCGCCTCTTCTCGCAGGCCGAAACCACCGCCCGGCGTTACGAACAGGGCTGGAATCGCCCAGCCGCTGGCGCGACGGCGGTGGCCCCGCGCCCCGCTCCGGTTGCCGCGCCCCGCCCCATGGCCCCAGCGCCGACCATGGCCCCGCGCCCCGCGCCCAAAGTCGCGCCGCGCCTGGCCTACACCCTGGGACTGGATGATGACGATGACGACGATTTCGACCAGCGACGACGCCCGGCCCCCGAGCCTTACCGCGCCCCGGTACGGACCGCGCCCGCCGCGGCCATGCGCCCCGCCGCGCCAGTCACCCGCCCCGCGCCCAAGCCCTCGGCCAGCCCCACCCATGGCTCGGGCCCGACCACCGGCTATCGCTCCGCCCCCCCGCGTTACCCGGACTCGAACCGCAATCGGCGCTAACGGCCTTCTTTCTCAGGTTCAGACCTCGGAGTTTTTAGAAAACTCCGAGGTCTTTTTTTACTTGCCACACCCGCCCCGGCACGCTACCATTGGCGACATGCGATATTGCCTGTTGTTGCTGGCCGCCTGTCTGACCGCCTGCGCCTCCGCGCCGGGCGCGACTTCCGCGCCGCCCACCCTCCCGCCGCCAGTCGTCATCATCACCACCCCCACCCCGCCGCGGGCGACCTC
>CAYUFY010000501.1:0-3519 GCA_964443795.1 uncultured Anaerolineales bacterium
CTAGTCGCCCCTACTTAATCGGCCCGAACTTCATAATCCGATGGTTGCCGCTATCGGAGACATACACGTTGCCGGCCTCATCCACCGCAATGCCCGAGGCCAGGCCAAACGTGGTCGTGTCCACGCCATAATCGCCCCAGGTGGTAACGACATTGCCGTCCTTATCAAAGACCAGCACGCGGTAGCCTTCGGGGTCGGTGGCATACACCCGCCCCTGCTTGTCCACCGCCAGATACGGCTTGTTCTCCAGCGATTGTCCAAACCAGCCCGAGACTTTCCATTCCAGGTCAAACAAATACTCGCCCGTCTTCACATCCAGCTTAAAGCGCTGAATGCGCTGGTTCCAGGTGTCGGCTACATACAACAGGCCGTCTTTGCCGAGCGCCAGACCGACCGGCTCATCCAACAGGCCGGCCTCAAACCCGGCCCCGCCGATGCTCCCCACCCCATTGCCATCCTTATCAAAAATGACCACGCGCTTGTTGCCCGTGTCGGACACAAAGACGTGGCCCTGCGCGTCCACCGCCACCGCGCGCGGCCCCCACAGCGCGTCGAAATTCTCGGCCTGCCCAAAATGCCCCCACAGCTTGATGAAGTTGCCATCGGCGTCAAACTTCTGCACGCGATGATTCCAGGTGTCAGCCACATATACCGAACCGTCGGGGCCAACCGCCACGCCCCAGGGTTCATTGAACTTGCCGGGGTCGGCGGTGTTCTGTTCCAACGCACCAAAGGAGCCAAAGGTTTTGACAAGCAAACCATCGGCATCAAATTTCTGGATGCGGTGATTGCGCGAGTCGGCCACATACACCGAACCATCGGGACCAACTGCCACGCCGCGCGGCGCGTCGAACGAGCCGGGTTGCGGGCCTTGAATGCCCCACACGCTGAGGGCGGTTAAAGTCTGGCGGGATTTGAGATACGGGTCTTCCACCGGGGCCGCCGCCAGGGCCGCCGGGCCAACCCCGTAACCCCACATCTGCGCGGCCACGTCTTTCCGCACATAGAACCACATCCGCTCGGCCACCGGCCATTGCGACAGATCAAAGTTCACCTTGGTCTGCTCGCCATAGAGTTTGTAATCGCGGTTAAACCAGATATTCCAAAACGCCTGCCGATAGTTGGGTTGGCTCCACGAGTTTCGGATGCGATCCCAGGTCAGGTTAAAGTAATCCTGCATCGGCCAGACCATGCGGATATATTCAAACTTGTAATAGCGGTCGCCGAGAAGCGCGTCAATCTTGTCTTTGTGCTTGGGGCCAGCAATCACCACCGGGGTGTTCAAGCCCTCGCGGGTCGGGTTCTCGCCGTAGAAGCCGTAGTTCCGCAAATCATAATCACGCAGGTACCAAGTCATCGGCCACGACACATCCGAATCGTAGGCCACCTTCAGCGGGCCGTTGTCCTGCGTGCGCGCCGCAATCTCATCAATCTGCTCCATCACCGTCTTCACGCCAACCGCACTGTGGGCATATACCAAAAACTCATTGGCCGAGTCGTAATTGATATAGGTGGCGATGAACGCGGCCCGCGCGGTGAGCACGCCGAGGAGCGCAAAAAACGCCAGCACGACCAGCCGCCCCACATTGCCCCACCCCAACGCGCCGCCCAGATAATACAAAGCCGCCAGACAAATGCCCGCCACAATGAGCGACGACACAAACGCCGCCGTCGCCTGCAACTGTGGCAACTGCGAGCCTTGAAACGGCGGTTGGTTGCCCAACAAGCCGCCCGGCCCAAAGCCGAACACCGCAAACAGCGCGAGCAACGTCACCGGCAACAACACGGCCACCAGCCACGCGCGCCGTTCGCGGAACGTCTGCCAATTCGTGTCCTCGATAAACTTGCCGATGGACCACCCGCTCAGCATAATCAGCGGCAGGGTGATGTGCGTGGTCAGCCACGGCATTTTCTCGCCCGCGATGCTGAACCCAACCAGCGCCAGCACCGCCCACAAGCCAATGTAACCGAGCATGGAGAAGGGGAGCGTGCCCGGGCGGGATTCCGTTTCCACGCGGCCAACCTCATCCGCGCCTTCACCCGTGGGCCGCGCGTCTCCGGCCCGGAGCCAGTGGGCCACGCCCAACCCGAGCGCAAACAGCGCCCCGATGGTGGGCAAAAATTCATAGATGGATAAATTAATCACCGGGTAGTAATACCAGGGCTGGCCGCCCCGCTTTACGCCGTGCTGTTCCAACCAATACCCCAACGACCCAATGATGCCCGTGGCCACCCCGCCGCCGTTGGTAAAAAAGGTGGTGAACAGGGTGATGTAAATGCTGTAAAAGATGCCGCCACTAATCAGCCCTTTCTGCCAGTCCCACCACCAGGCCATGACCACGCTGAGGGCGAACAGGAGGAAGGTGACGCTGAGCGTAACGCCCGCATCGGTGGAGAAAAACGGTTGATCGGGCGGCAGGTTGTATTCGATGGGGTTCTTGCCCAACACACGCACCGGGAAGGCGGCCAATTGCGGCAGGACAAAAATGCCGTAGATGATCATGAGGTCAAGCGCCGGGAAGCGGCGCACTTCCGCGCCAAACCCGGCCAACGCCAGCGCGCTCGCGGCCAACACGCCCAGGCCCACGAGTCCGCCCGCCACCGCCGCCACCCGCAGGGCCGGGGGCATGGCCGCAAAACCGGAGGCCGGGGCCACCGCCGTTTCGTCCGGGTTGGCCGGAGCCGCAGTCGCGTCACTGTTCAAGGCCACGCCCGCCGTCTGCGAGAGATTAAAAGCAAACGCCAGCACGGCCACGAGCAACGCCGCCAGGGTGAAGTTAATCACCTGCCGATAGCGGGAGCGCGCGCCGTCATCGGGCCAATGCACGGTGTACCACTCATAGGCAATATGCAAACCCAGGAAGGTCAGGGCAATGGCGATATAGATAAAAGATGATTCCATGGTGGCGTAAAACAGTGCGGTGACCGCCGCCAGCCAGTAGAGATATTTGACCGCGCGCTTTTCCATATAGTTGCCCATGCACAACGCCATGAGCAAACCCCACACGATGACAAACGGTTCATCGCGGATGTAGCGCGAGTAGTAGAGCATGTAGGGCGAGATGGTCATGAGCACGGCGGCCACCAACGCGCCCGCACGTCCCAACCATTGGCGAAAGTGCCACATGAGCGCCACCGCCGCCACCCCGAACAAGGCCGGGACCAGCCGCGCGGTGAAATCGTTGTCGCCAAATAGCCAGTACGAGAGCGCGGTCACTTCAAAGCGCAGAACCCCATGCATGAGCGGTGAGTGCTGGAACCCGCGCCCCTGATACAGGTACCACGCAAACTGGGTATGCAAACTCTCGTCGTGGCTCATGACCCGCGCGCCAAGGTCATATAAGCGGCTCACCAGGGCGACGCTGATCAACGCGAAGTAAGCCACCTTCTCCCAGGTGAGGGAGAGGAAAGCCAGCAAGGGCTGGTCAAGCGGGGAGGATTCGGATTCGAGGGTAACGGTAGTCATAGGGTCATAATTTAACGTGAGCAGTTCCAGCCACAGATTACACGGATTGTCAC
>CAYUFY010000502.1:0-3518 GCA_964443795.1 uncultured Anaerolineales bacterium
AACCCAAACGGTTCGCATTTTCTTACAAGCCCACTCGCTAACTTACTGACATTGAGTATAGATTCATCATCAGGAGCAACCCATGCCGACACCGACGAAGCGAGTGGGCGCGTATCTCCGCGTCTCCTCCGAACAACAACTCGACAATCACTCCATCGACGCGCAACGCCGGCTGGCGCTCCGCTACTGCGCCGAGCGCGACTGGGAGATCGTTCAGTTCTACGAAGAACTCGGGGTCAGCGCACGGCACGACCGGCGCCCCGCCTTCCAGCAGATGATCGCGGACGCGAGCGCGGGCCTGATTGATGTGGTGCTGGTCTACAAGTTTGACCGCTTTGCCCGCAACGTCGAAGACGCCCTGAAATACATCAAAATCCTGCTGGCTCACAACGTCCAGTTTGTGAGCCTGACGGAGAATTTCGACGCCACCACGCCCATGGGGAAAATGCAGATGCAGATGATGGCCGTCTTCGCCGAGTTCTACTCCAATAACCTGTCCAGCGAATACCGCAAGGGCAAACGCGAACGCGCCGAGAAAGGCCTGTGGAACGGCGACATCCCCTTTGGCTACACCAAAAACGAACAAACAGGTCGCCTGGAGCCGCACCCCATTGACGCGGCGGGCGTCCAGTTTGCTTTTGCTGAATATCTCACCGGCCACTACACCGACGCCGACATTGCCACCAAACTGAACGCGGCGGGCTACAGCACTGTCTGCAAGACCGGGCGCCGGCGCTTTACCAAAGACTCGGCCTGCGCGCTGCTCAAGAACCGCTTCTATCTGGGCGTGGTGGTTTATAAAAAACAGTGGTTTCCGGGCCAACACCCGGCGCTGATTGACGAGCCCACCTTTGAGCAGGCGCTGGCCCTGCGCCGGAAAAAGAACTCCAACCCCAACCGCGCCCATCGAACCTCGCGCACCTACCCCCTGGCGGGCATGCTGTATTGCGGTGAATGTGGCACCCGCTATCGGGGACAAAACCATCCCACCAGCGGGCGGGTCTACTGGCAACCGGCTCGCAGCTACGACCGGCCCTGCACCCAGGCGGCCACCATCACCAGCCACATCGAAGACGACCTGGCCACGGTGCTAGGGCAGATCCAACTCCCCGCCGACTGGCGTGAACACGTCCTGGCCGAAGTCACCAAAACCACCCAGCAACACAAACGCACCGATGCCCAGCGCGCCAAAATCACCGCGCAACTCAAGCGCGCCGAAGAACTGTACTACGACGGGAGCTGGACCGAGAAACAATACAAGGACGCCAAACAGCAGGCCCAGACCCAACTGGCCGAGCTGGATCCCGCGCCGGCGCTCGACCTGGAAAAAGCCGCCACCATTCTGTCCAACCTGACCATGGCCTATCAACACGCCGATCTGGAACAAAGAAAAAGACTCTTCCAAATTGTGGTTGAAAGAGTCTATCTTCGAGACGGTCAGATCTATGTGCTCCAGCCGAAGCCGGACTTTTACCCCTTAATTAATCACTCAAGCGGTCCCGACGAGATTCGGATTCCAACGCACAGTGCTTATAAGAAAGTTGCCTCTATCGATCTTCTGCATTATAGCGCAGGTTTGACAACCTCACCACTGCGAATATGATAGGCTCATACTTTATTGTGGAGTCTATGCTCATGCCCGCCTACGCTGGCTTCAAAAATCTGCGCGACTATCTCGACCAACGCCTCGCACGCCATAAGACCAACCAAAACGCCATGTCCGAAGCCATGGGCTGGCGACGCAATTATCTCAACAGTATCTATCACGGCCTGTTTGAGCCCTCGCGCAAACGCTGCGACCAAATCTCAAAATACTTCGGCGATGACCCGCACATCCTGCGCATCCTGGTTGGGCATGAATCCCCGCCCGTAGATTTATCTAATCGCCAAGTGCGCGAAATCTACGACCTGGCACACTCGCTGACCCCCGCCCAACGCCGTGAAGCCATCAGGTTTCTCAAAAGTCTGACCGAGAGCAACCCTCCTTCAAGTTAGTTCCCCAACGCTATACAATCTTCAATCAACGTCGGCAGATTGGGCGCGTGGAAAGTAATCCCAGGCGCCGGTTGGCGATTGTGCTTAATGTCAGGCGGTTCGTGACGATGATGCGGGAAGGTGGCGGCCAGGTCAAGATTTTCCGGGTGCGGCTGGGGGTCGTACCAACGAATTTTTTCCTCGCCGCGCAGGACGGTATAACTGTAGTCGAGAATCTCGCCATCCGTCAGATCAAGGTATTCAAAAACATGCAGTTCAAGGCCATTCCGAAACTCGACGTTACCCCGCACCAAAGCGGTAGTAGCACTGTTGGTATATAAACGCACAGTCGAACCTAAAACACCGGGATAGCGGTCAGCGAGCGTATAGAGCAGGCTTTCGTATTCAGCGCGGGAGAAGTCAGCCATCAAGCCAGTTTAAGCGCTGGCTCGGCCGGAGTCAGACGAATGCGCTCGGAATGGAGGCGCAGGGTGTCAAGTCGTTGTTTGGAGAGTTGCTCCAACCCCGCCAATCGCTTTTGCCGGAGCTTGTAATGGCCGGCCCATTCCGCAAAGTCTTCGGCATTTTCACCGTCATCCAGTTGGCCCTGAGAATACAGTTTGAAAAAGTCGTCGGAGCTAACCCAATAGCGGCGCTCAAACTTGTGCAGCCCCTCTTCGGCAGCGTGCAAGTCATCCAAGATGTCGCTAAGCGTTAATGTAACCATAACTTCTCTCACTTCTCATTCGCACGGTGTAAATTGATTATAGCCCAAAAGTTACCCCGGTTCCCCTTGCCTCGGCCTAGCCAAGCACGGCGGCGGCTTGCACACAATACCGGGCGGCTCAACGCCGCCCGGCGCATTACTCGTTGACAATCTACCCGCGGTGTTTATTCACCGTCGCATGCCAGGCCTGTTGGGTTAGCAAGGCGGATAGGCCGATCACCACCACCCGAAACGGCTCGGCCAGCGCACTCAATGTTTCCGGCGGGACATATTTCAGCACGGCCCACGCCCCCACACTCAACGCAGCACACACGGCGGCCATAGCCGCCCGCTTCACCGCTGCGCTTTGCGCCTGAAAGTGGGGCGCGTATTCCGCCCACCAGCTCACCCACAGCGCCGCCAACACCGCCCCACCCCCACCCGCCAGCCACTGCAACGTCGTCGTCAAATTTTCATTCATGTTCATCTCCTCGGATTGGTCTAAAACAGCGCGCGCAAATATTGCGCCACGGTTTCAAAATAGCCGCTGACAAGGCCCAGATACAACATGCTCGCCAGCGCGATGACCCCGGCCATCGTCTTGAAGGGATGCGCCAGGAAAGCCGCATACAAATTCCGGTGTTGCGGATTGCCAGCCTGCAGATGGTCCTCCACCTGCCGCGCCAACCCGTCCAGCCTGACACTCAAGGTGGAGACGGCTTCGGTGAATTTGGCGATGGAGGTGGCAAAAGCCGTATCCGCCTCAGCCAGATCAGTCATTCCTCAATGTCAGTAAGTTAGGCTAAGCCTCTGGTGCAAAAAGCAATACAATCTGGTG
>CAYUFY010000503.1:0-3434 GCA_964443795.1 uncultured Anaerolineales bacterium
TGGAGGCTCACAATGGCAAAGACCAAAGCGACTAAAAAGACGACCACCAAGAAAACGACCGCGGCCAAGCCCAAAACCAAAAAGCCCGCGACCCGCGCCAGCGCGCGCGCGCCCCAACCGGCGGTCGCGCAACGCGTGGCGAAGATGACCGGTGGCCTAGTGGTGGGCGGGAACATCAACGCCGGGCGCGATGTGGTGATGGGCGACCAGAGGAACCGCACGGATAACCGCCGACTGCAGGTGAACTCGCCCGCCGAACTGGCCGCCGAGCTGAAGCAGGTGCAGGCGCAACTGGCCGCCCTGCGTGTGAAGCACACGGCCCAACTGGAAGACGATGACCGCCAGCTCATCGAAGTGGTGGAAGGCCAGGTGGCGAAGGCGGCGGCGGAAGCGGAGCAACCCAAACCGGATGGCGACCGGATCGGGACCACGCTGGAGAAAGCGCAGAAGCGCCTCGAGACCATGACCGCCGGGGTGGGGGCGGCGGTGGGGTTGGGCACGGCCATCGGCGCGCTGGCCCCGCATTTGGAGACGCTCAGCCACCTCGCCAAGCAGTTATTCAAATAACCCGGCATGGCTAAACGCGCAACCGTCACCGGCGAGGTGAACGCCGCCCGCGATGTGGTGCTGGGGGACCAGATCAATTATCAGGACACGGCACAGGTCGAGGCCTTGCTGGGGCAGATTGTCGAACTGCTCCGGGCGCAGACCACCGCCTTGCGGGTGGAGCCGGGCCAGACTCGGCGGGATTCAATCATCGTCATCACCGGCGACGGCAACACGGTGGTGCAGGGCGATGCGAATGAAGTGCGCGTCAGTTCCGAAACCGTGCGCGCCTTGGCGCGTTTGCGCCCGGCGGCCGCCGCTCAGCGCGAAGAACTCTATCTTACCCGCTTCATCCTCGACGCCGCCTACGCCCGCTGGGAACGGCTCTACATCCCGCTGGCCGGACAACTGCACGAGGCCGCCTTGCAAGCGGGCTTGCGCCTGAGCGACCGCGCTGACCAGGGGATCAGCCCGGCCGGTTTGATGGTGGACGATTTGCGCGCCGCCATCACCGCCCATGGCAAAACCCGCCTGATTATTTTGGGTGACCCCGGCGCGGGCAAGACCACCACGCTCGACCGCTTTGCGCTCGATTTGGCGCGGGAGCGGTTGCGCGCCCCACAGAGCGGCAAACTGCCCCTGCGCGTGGACTTGTTCAAGTTCACCCGCCCCGACCCCCAACCCAATGACTTTTTGCGCGATGAATGGGCCGCCACTGGCCTGGCGACCAGCTATGGCGAAGCGTTGGCGGCGGGCGAAATCTGCTTTCTACTGGATGGCGTGAACCAAATGCCCACCGCCGACCGCGCCCAGCGGGTGGAGCGCTGGGCGCATTGGGCCGACCGGGATTTGCCCGGCGACAACTGGGCGATTTTTACCTGCCGGAGTGCGGATTATGAGCAGGATTTGCGTCTGCCCGAGGTGCGGGTCCAGACGCTGGATGCCGGACGGATCCGGCGCTATTTTGAAGTGCGGTTTGGCGCGGCCCAGGGCGACGCCCACTGGCAGGAGCTGGATAAGCGCCTACGCTCCGGCGACCACCACTTTGAGCGGCTGGCGCGCAACCCGTTCATGTTGTCGTTGTTGGCCGACCGGGTGGAGCAGGGCAAATCGCTGGCCGATCATCGCGCCAGCCTGCTCGACGATCTGGCCTGGCCCCGGCTGGAACACGAACTGCAATATGGCCGCCAGCCCGAGGCGCTCACTGCCGACAAGCGCGGCACCTTGCAAGCGGCCATGGAAGCGCTCAGCCGCCTGGCCTTTGCCATGCAGGCGCAGGGTGAAGGCACCTCGTTCACCGAAGCCGCCATGCGGCGGGTGCGGTTGACCCAAACCGGGGCGGTGAAGTTAAGTCTGCGCGAAGTGCTGGAGCTCGCCGAAGACGCCACCGTGTTGGAGCGCGCCGAGACGGAAGGTCAGCCCGCCACCTATGCCTTTCACCATCATCTCCTGCAAGAATACTTTGCCGCGCGCGAACTGGTGCGGCAGTTCCGCGCCGCCCGCGGGCTGGGCGCGTGGTGGTTGGCGCGCCGCTGGCGAGCGCCGTGGCGCTGGTGGCAATTCAGCCAAGGGCTGCTCCGGCGGTTGGCGCCCAGCGAACCGTTGGCGCCGCCGCCCGTGACCGATTGGGATGAAACCGTGCGCATGGCCGCTGGGTTGGCCGGCAAAGACGCGCCGCGTTTTATTGAAGCGGTGCGCCGGGCTAACCTGCCGCTGGCCGGGCATTGTCTGGCCGAACTGCGTGAGCGCCCGGAACTGCAGGAACTGGTCAACACTTTACGAACAGAATTACACGCGCGCCAACAGACGATCACCCGCCAAATTAATCGCCCGCACCTGAGCGCCCGCCTTGGGGCCGGGTTGGCGCTCGGCGAGTTGGGCCACCCCGAGCTTTTGCCGCAACCCTTTGAATTTGAAGGTCGCACCGTGTGGGCCATCCTGCCGCCCAGGCAAACCATCCCGGCGGGTGAATTTTTGCGGGGGAGTGACCGTGAAGATAAAGACGCTTATCCTGACGAATACACCGCCGAGCGCCGGGTGACCTTGCCCGCCTATGCCCTGGGCCGCTACCCGGTGACCAATGCCGAGTTTCGCTACTTCCTCGAAGCGGATGGCTATCATCGCCAGGACTGGTGGAGCGAGGCGGGTTGGCAATGGCGGCAGGGCGGCCCCACCGCCCACGCGGCGGCGATTGAAGATTGGTTGGATTATCGGAAGTGGTTGCAAGGTCAAGATCTAAAAGAGCTGGCGGTTAGGCAGAATTGGACACGCGGTAACACCAACTTTTGGCGCAAGGTTACCCAGCTTGATGATGATGCCGCGCATCGCCGCGCCGAACAACTCTTCGACCGGCCGTTTGACCGCCCTGGTTTTTGGGATGACCCCCTCCGCAACAGCCCGGCGCGCCCGGTGGTGGGTGTGAACTGGCATGAGGCCGAGGCCTATTGTGCGTGGTTGTCGGCTGTCACCGCCCAGACATTCCGCCTGCCCACCGAGTTGGAATGGGAAAAGGCCGCGCGGGGTGAAGATGGTCGCCGCTATCCCTGGGGAGATAAATTTGAACCGGCGCGGTGCAACACCGTCGAGAGTCACATCTATGCCACCACGCCGGTGGGTTTGTATCCGAATGGCGTCTCACCCTATGGCCTGTTCGATGCCAGCGGTAATGTGTGGGAGTGGACGAGTGATTGGTATGAGATGTACCCCGGCGGCGAGCCAAGCGATGACTTTGGCGAAAAGTTTCGCACCGTGCGCGGCGGGTCGTGG
The DNA here is from genome assembly GCA_964443795.1 of uncultured Anaerolineales bacterium. GTDB lineage: Bacteria > Chloroflexota > Anaerolineae > Anaerolineales > UBA6663 > DATDRS01. Next base: position 3,313 of record CAYUFY010000503.1, read on the forward strand.
TACTTCGATCGTAGGAATGCCCGCTGTGCGTATCGCGACTGGAACGTCCCCGACAACTTCGTCGGCAATGTTGGTTTTCGGGTCCTTTCCCCTGGCTCATATTCCTGAATTCTGGTTTCTGG
>CAYUFY010000504.1:0-1698 GCA_964443795.1 uncultured Anaerolineales bacterium
GGGCGGCGCTCCGTTCTTTGACATCGGTGCGTTTCCATTTGGCGACAAACTCTTGGGCGGTTAATGTGGTGGGCATGCGCCCGGAGTGTAAGAGCGCGTGGAGATAAAGTCAAATAACGCTTGACGGGTTGGAGGCGTTAAATAAAATCACCTAAAGCGGGCTGGGGGAGGAACGCCCGCTTTAGGTGGCGCGGTTAGTATAACAAAACAATGAAGGATGAAAAAACTTTACTTTTCTTTGCTCGGGGTCACATACTGCGAGCGCATTGATTTGCTATACAAATCAATATAAGTGGCGTGAGTGCGAAGCTCGTGCGTGAGCAATAGGTTGGTGAGGTAGTCGGCGGCAACGGCGGCCATGGTTTGGTTGACGCTCAGCGATTGCGCGTTGCGCGCGGCCAGTTCTTCACAGGAGAGGCCGGTAAGGGATGGGTCAAGTTCTTCGCGGCGCGCCTTCAACAACTCCGGGTGCTGGAGCGTGGGCGAGGGCAGTGCATTACAGCGGTCGGGGAGGATGAAGGCGTTGGCGAGGGCGGCGGGGTCGCGGGTGGAGCCGAGCAGGATTTGCCCGCTGGTTTTGCCGTTGCCGCAATCCAACCACCAGAGCGCGTGTTGGAGTTGGGGTTTGTGTTTGTCGAGGGCAGTGGACATGGCTTGGCGCGCGGCGGCGTTGTCTACTGCGCCCAACATTACCGTCACCAGCCGGTCGTCAGCGAAATTGCGGCGCACGTCGCTGGCTTTGAAACGGCGGGGAATGGCGCGCACCTCCACGCCCCAGGCCGCGCCGAAGCGCACGGCCAAGGTCTCGGCCTTGTAGCGCCCCACTTCTGCATCACAGAAGTTTTGACGGTAGATGTTGCCCGGCTCCACGATGTCGGGGTCAATGAAGGAGACGCGCACCGCCACGCTTTTTTCTTTGAGCACACGCGCTACGCGCACGACGGCGGGCGCGAGCCAACTGCCGGTGCCGCCACAGCCCACCAAGCACAGGTGGGCGCTTTCAAACGCGCCGACCATGACGGGGATGGAGTGGGCGAAGGATAGGTCTAGGTTCATAGTGGCAAGTAGCAGGTAGCAGGTAGTGTTTAGTTCTCAAGGAAATTATGGACGGTGCTGTTGACGGTGTGTTTGCCGTGGGGAACTAAATCGGCGATGGGGTAGCTGTGGAAAGATTCGCAGGCGATGAGTTGTTCGCGCACGTCGTTATTGAATTCTTGACTCGCGCCGCCCATCATGTGATTGTTGAAGGGGCTGGTGATGAAGAGCTTCCACGCTTGGGCGAGGGTGTCCGGCGCGGCGAGGGGTGGGGTGTTGTTGCCCCAGCAGATTCTGCCGTTGGCATCCACGTTGGGGAGGGGGGCGCGGTAGACGCGCGCTTTGGGGGTGGGGAGGTCTTCGGCCACGGCCCACAGCGCATATTTATCGCCTAGGCCCGCAAAGACCAGCGCGGGTAAGGGCACTTCAATTCGCACGCGCCCGTTTTTGGAATGGGCCTTGCTGAGATTGGTAATCCGCAGGGTGTGCTTTTGCGCGGGGATGAACATGACCGCAAATTGACCGGCGGGCGTGTGGCCCCAGCGCCGCACTTCCGGCGTGAGCCAGCCGCTATCAATGGGCTCGTTGAGGAAGGCGGTGCGGATGGTTTCGGGGGAGACGGCTTTGGTGAGGATGCCGTCGCCGTCGCGGTAGCGCACCATG
>CAYUFY010000504.1:1798-3411 GCA_964443795.1 uncultured Anaerolineales bacterium
GGGGCGGTGGGCTTGGCCGTGGGCTTGGACTTGGCCTTCTGTTTTGATTTCTTGTGCGAGGCCGGGCGGTTGGCTTTGCGCTCGGCTTCATCTTTCGCCAGCTTCTCGGCCTTCGCCTTTTTCTCAGCATCGGCTTTCGCTTTGGCTTCGGCGACTTTCACGCCGCGCGCGGGGAGGCTGGCTCCGTATTGCGCCATGAGATTGGCGATGGAGGCGGGGAGGCTAAGCGGGTGAAGACGCTCATCGCAAAAGAGTGGGGCTTCGTTGTGGCTCTTGACTCCGATGATGACGCGCCGCCCGTCGGGGTGGCCGTCATCGGGGAAGATGGTGAGCGCGAGGGTGACGGTGCATTTACCCGCCACATAATCTTCAGCGGTAGCGTCATACTTGATTTTGGTGGAGACCTGCACCGCGCGCTTTTTGTTTTTGGCGGCGGTGTCTTCCGGTTCGTCCGGGGTGTTTTGTAGGTCGTCCACGGCCTCGGCGGGTTCGGCGGGGATATGGCGGCCGAGTTCTTCGGCCTCGGGTTCTTCATCCTGGTCACGGAGGCCGAGTGCTTGGGCTTTTTCTTCGTATTCGTCGGGCATGGTTTTACTCCTTCTCATCCAATAATTTACGGGCCATCTCAGACAGGGTGTTCGCCACTGCCCAACCATTGCGCGGGGTTTGTAGGTCTTGCGCTGATACAAAATACTGAACGATTTCACGCAGGCCCCGCTCCAGTTCTTCAATGCGTTGCGCGGCGTAGAGCGCGGCAACCGCGGGCGGGTCTTCGACAGCAGTCCGTAAGATGCTGACAATCTGGGCGTTCATTTCGGGGGAGGTGGTTATTGGCGTGGTCATGGCTACATCATTCCAATCTGGCTATCGTCTTCTGGCTCTTCGTCATCGCTCGGCGGGGCGGCTTTGCCTTTGCCGCCGCTTTTCTTGCGCGCGCCCCAGTTGGTCTGCTGGAAGTTAGGGGATTGCCACAACTCGCGGGCGCGCGCTTCGTAACGGTCTGGCCCAGCCGGCGGGTCGAGTTCACAGCCCACATCGAGCCAGTGTTCCACGCCGCGCTTGAGTTGGCTGTGGCCCTTGAGCGTGTGCTTGTCGCGCGCGTAGTCGGGGATGTCTAAATGCAGGCCGTCTTGCAGGCGGCCTTGGTTGACGACGCATTGGAAGTGGTCGGCGAGGCGGCTTTTGTTGGAGCGGCACATGAGCAGAAGGGTGTTGGCGAGCACGAGCCGCGCCGAGCCATCCTTGCCCGCTTCGCGGAATTCCATATAGAGCGCGCGTTGCTGGGGGACGAGGAGCAAGAGCAGGGGATTGGCGAGGCCGATGTCTTCGTTGACGATGACGCACAAGCGCCGCCACAGGTAGGCTTCGTAGCGCGGCACCAGTTCGAGCGCCCAGAACATGGCGTTCTCTTCGTGCGCCCGCCGGATTTCTTTTTGGAGGGCGCTGATGACTTCATCGAGCAGGTAGCGGTTTTGGGTGTAGATGGGTTGCATATGGGTATGACGAATGAGAACGCTGAAAGTTAATGTGGAAGCGGCAAACTCATCAGCGTTTGGTAGTGGCGGATAAAGCAAACGTCGTGCAGGTTGCGGCGCGGACAGCGGGCGCGGTAT
>CAYUFY010000505.1:0-3400 GCA_964443795.1 uncultured Anaerolineales bacterium
TTAAAAGCTATCTGCCTAGAAAATGTCATGCCGAGCGAAGCGAGGCATCTCTACGTTGACCCTGTTTCGCGCTTATCCAAGGTAGAGACCCTTCGCTTCGCTCAGGGTGACAGGCTTTGTGAGTAACTTAAGAAACGCTTTCTAAAACGATTTAGAAACACCCTCTGATTCAGCCACCCTTAACTCAAAAAGGAATCACACCATGAGCAAAGTTCGAGTCTTAGTTGGAACCCGCAAGGGCGCCTTTATCCTTACCTCAGATGGGAAACGGGAAAATTGGGAGGTCAGCGGCCCCCACTTCGCGGGCTGGGAAATTTACCACCTCAACGGGTCACCCGCTGACCCCAACCGATTGTACGCATCCCAATCCAGTGGCTGGTTCGGGCAACTGATTCAACGCTCGGACGATGGCGGCCAGACGTGGGCCCCGGTGGACAACAAGTTTGTCTATGACGGCACGCCCGGCACCCACCAGTGGTACGACGGCACCCAACACCCGTGGGAGTTCAAGCGCGTCTGGCAACTCAAGCCGTCGCTCACCGACCCCGACACGGTGTATGCGGGCGTGGAAGATGCGGCCATGTTCCGCACCACCGATGGCGGGCAAAGCTGGCACGAACTGCCCGGCCTCCGCAGTGCCAAAGGCCACCTCTGGCAACCCGGCGCGGGCGGGATGTGCCTCCACACGATTCTCCTTGACCCGAGCAACCCCAACCGGATCTTCATTGCCATCTCGGCGGCGGGCGCGTTCCGCACCGACGATGGGGGCCAGACGTGGCTACCTATCAATCGGGGTTTGGTGTCCTCCAACGAACTCCCCGACTCTGCCCCCGAAGTCGGTCACTGCGTTCACAACCTCGCCATGCACCCCTCGCGCCCCGAAGTGTTGTTCATGCAGAAGCATTGGGACGTGATGCGGAGCGATGACGCGGGCGGGCAGTGGCATGAAATTAGCGGCAACCTCCCGAGCGACTTCGGCTTCCCCATCGCTGTCCACGCGCATGAGCCAGAGACCGTCTACGTGATTCCGATTAAGAGCGACTCGCATCACTATCCACCCGAGGGCAAATTGCGCGTCTACCGCAGTCGGGCGGGGGGCAACGAGTGGGAGGCCCTCACCAACGGCCTGCCCCAAAGCGATTGCTATGTGAACGTCCTGCGGAGCGCGATGGCGATTGATACCCTCGACGAGTGTGGCATCTACTTTGGCACCACCGGCGGGCAGGTGTACGCCTCCGCGACCGCCGGGGATCGCTGGGCCCCCATCGTGCGCGACCTCCCGGCGGTGTTGTCGGTGGAAGTCCAAACCCTGCCATGATTCGCGTTGTTCTGCCTCATCATCTGCGGACCTTGGCGCGCGTTGACCGGGAAGTGGAACTGTCGTTGGACGGGCAACCCACGCTCGGGGCCATCCTCGACGCGCTGGAGGCGCAATATCCCGTCCTGCGCGGCACCATCCGCGACCATGGCACCCTCAAGCGCCGCCCCTTCATCCGCTTCTTCATTTGTGGCCAGGATTGGTCGCAAGCCTCCGCCGATACCGTGCTCCCCGAGCCTGTGGTGACGGGTGTCGAGCCTGTCCGGGTGGTGGGCGCGATGGCGGGCGGCTGAATGCCCGCTACGAGCACGCGGACATGACCCACACGGCAAACTGCATAAGGTGAGTTCTTAACCAATTTTTATTCAACAGGAGTCATCATGCGCAAACTGATTGTGGCTGAATTCATCAGCCTCGATGGGGTGATTCAAGCACCGGGGGGCGAGAATGAAGATACCGATGGTGGCTTTGCCCACGGCGGCTGGACACACCCCTACTGGCACGATGACATTGGCCTGCATTTCTCGCAAGCCATGGCGCAAGCCGACGCGCTTCTGCTGGGCCGCAAAACGTGGCAAATTCACGGCGGCGCGTTTGAACCCATGCCGGTCGGTGACCCCTTCGGGGATGTGATGAATGGCATTCAGAAGTATGTCGTGTCCACCACGCTCACTTCCACGGCGGCGTGGCGCAACTCCACACTGATTAGTGGCAATGTGGTGGAAGCCGTGCGCCAACTGAAAGCGCAACCCGGCAAAAACATTTTGCTGGATGGCAGTAGCGTGTTGGCGCACACGCTGGCGCAAAACGCATTGGTGGACGAATATGCGTTGCACGTTTACCCACTGGTGCTGGGCGGCGGTAAGCGGCTGTTTCCGGCGGGCCAGCGCCTGAACCTGACCCTGGTTGAAGCGCAGGCCCTGCCCACCGGCGTGGTGTTTCAGCGCTATCGCCCTGCCGCCTAAAATGCAATCCGCAACGATGTGGGTCAATGCCCGATTGAAGGAGCACCCATGCAAAGCAAAAAAACTGGCTTCAATTCCATAGATGAGTACATTGCCACCTTCCCGGCCAAAACCCAGACTTTGCTGGAAAAAGTGCGGGCCATCATCCACGCCGCCGCGCCGGACGCGCGCGAAAAAATCAGTTATCAAATTGCGGCCTTTGAACTGAACGGAAAAAACCTGGTTCATTTCGCCGGGTGGGAAAAGCACCTCTCCATCTATCCCCTCCCTTCCGGTCCCTCAACCTTCATGGCCGAAATCGCGCCCTATATTGACGGCAAAGGCACGCTGAAATTCCCGCTGAACAAACCCTTGCCGCTCAAACTGATTGCCAAAGTTGTCAAAATGCGTGTTGCCGAAAATCGGCAAAAGACCGCCCTGAAATCGAGCCAGAAATGGTAGTGGTAACTTTGTAAGTGATGAATTTGAAAGACCTGTCAGGTGGGCGCCGCCAAACGCTGTTTTTTTCGAGTGCCGAATGCACCCACCTGACAGGTCTAGCGCACCATCACTTACTTTGTTACCACTACCCAAGAAATAAAGGAACTGCAACGTGAAAAAGATTACCCCGTTTTTATGGTTCGATACGCAAGCCGAAGAGGCCATGAATTTTTACGTCTCCATCTTCAAAAATTCCAAAATCCTGAGCGTCACTCCCGGGCCAAATGGCATCGCCAGCGCGGTGTCATTTGAATTGGCGGGCCAGGAACTCATCGGTTTCAACGCCAGGCCGGAATTCAAATTCAACGAAGCCATCTCGCTCTTCGTCAATTGTGAGACGCAGGCCGAAGTAGATGAGCTATGGGGGAAACTCACCGCCAATGGCGGGAAGCTGGTCGTTGTGGCTGGCTCAAAGACAAGTATGGTTTGTCGTGGCAAATCATCCCCACGGCCTTTGGCGAACTGATGGGCGACCCCGACCCGGCCAAAGCCCGGCGCGTGACGGAAGCCATGCTGAAGATGAGCAAGATAGATATTGCGGCTTTGAAGCAAGCGCACGAACAGGGGGTAACATCAGTTGAGATCTTTATAGCTTTTCGTATGTTTTTATGCTAAAATATACACATGAAATTGTCAG
>CAYUFY010000506.1:0-3397 GCA_964443795.1 uncultured Anaerolineales bacterium
CAGCGTTTTTACGGGCCAGCCGTATATGCCGCAGTTAAATGGCTAGGCAGTTACAGATTTTTTAGTAAAACCGCGCACGATGTCGTGAGTGCTTGCCCGGTTAGAAATCAGCCTAAAAACAGCGCACGATGTCGTGACTATTGAGAGGTAATTACTATTTACCAATTACTTTTTCCCACGCCTTTTGCATCACCAACGCATCCTCCTCCATCTCCGGGCTTTCGCACAGGATGCGGCCACCGCATTTGGAATCGTGCAGGGCGCGGAAGAGGTCTTTGTATTTCAAATCGGCTTTGGCGAGGGGGAGATGGTGCTTTTCCCCTTTGGGGCCGTATTCAATGCCCGAGAGGTGGATGTGCAAATTTTTGAGCGCCGCCGCGCCGAGTTGTTTCTTTACCTTTTTTAGGATCGCCACCCACTCGTCATACGAGTTGACCGAGCCATCGCCGGGGCGGGCATGGAGGTGCGCAAAGTCAATGCACGGTTGCACACCTTCGATTTCGGTGGACATGACGAGCGCGTCTTCGAGCGAGCCGAGCAAGGCGCTCTTGCCCATCGTCTCGGGCCGCAGGGTAACCGGGTTGCCGTTGTCGCGCAGTTCTGTGACACAGCCGCGCAGGCGGGGCAGGGCAAGTTCCAGCACTTCGGCGGCGGGGCGGCCAAAGTAGGAGCCGGGGTGAAAGATGATGTCGGTCGCGCCTGCGAGGTTTCCGAAGTGCGCCGCGTCCATCAGGCGTTTGCGTGAACGCGTCCACTCGTCGTCGTTGGCGTTGAGATTGATGAAGTAGGGCGCGTGGATGGAGAGCGCGATGCCGTGCGCTTGCCCGGTGGCTTTGATCTCGGCGCATTTGCCTTCGGTGACGGCCACCGAGCGCACCCAGGCGAGTTCGAGCGCGCCCAGCCCGAGCGCGGCCATGCGCCCGATGCCGCCGACCGTGCCGCCGGGGTTCTTGGGAGTGGAGAGGGGCGAGCCGACAGTGCCGAAGAGGAAGGTGGGTTTGGGCATGGGGACCTTGGGAGAGTTAGAGAGTGGAGTTAGAGTTAGCGATTGGAGAAGTGGAGATTAGTGAGCTGAGCCGATTGTAAGGGGAGGGAGGTGGGAGCGCAACTATTTTTCGGGCGGGCGCTGACGCAAGGCGGCGCGGAGTTGTGCCCACGCGGCGCGGACGGCGGTGAGACGTGGCGGCTCAACCGGGTGCGCGCTATAGCGGGCTTCGTTGAAAGCGGCGGTGAGCGCTTCGATTTCCGGGTGAGACTCGGGCAGATGCTGGTCGAGGGTGGGCGCGTATTCGGTGGGGGTTTGCGCGGGCCGCCGGGGGAAGCCGCCCTCACGGGCGCGACGGATGAGGCTGAGGTAGTAAAACAAAACCTGTTCGCGCGGGGAGGCGGCGTTGAGCCGAAAAAAATTGAAAGGCGTGGGCGCGCGGCGCGCGAGAAATTGCTCAAAGATTTGCCGGAGGCTGGGCAGATTAACCGCTTCGGCTAACCCGCTGAGGCGATGGCGAAAGGCTGACCACCAGCGCCGGAGCAGTTGGAAGACTTGGAGTTGTTTGAGGGCCTGCGCGATTTCGGGGCGATCGCGGAAAAAACTGACCAGCAAGTACATGAGCATACTGCCGACGATGACCCAGAAGATGATGGAGCCGAGAAAATCCAGGCCTGTGGCGGTCAGTTGTTCAGCGGTGGGCGAAGGGGGCGGGGTGGGGACGGGCGGCGGCGCGAGCGGCTGGGTGGGTTGACCCAGGAGGCGTGAAATTAAATAATTAATCGGCAGGATCATGAACCAGATTAATAACAGCAGAACGGCGGTCAGCGTGTAGAAAATGGTGCTGACGATGGTCAGCGGGTCGAAGGCATACCGGGTGGGGATGAGCAAGGCCGCCAGGGCGGCGAGTCCCAAAAACGCGAGGGTGTAGCGCGTCCAGCGGGCCGGGAGATTTTCCGAAACCGCGAGGCCGCGCGTCAACCACTGGCGCATGAGGGCATCAAGTTGAATGTGGCCGAGCAGGAGAAAGCCGAGCACGAAGTACAGCAGGACATTGACCACCAGGCCGGGGATGGTCGGGCGGCGCGCATCGAAGAGGGTGGTGAGGGGGATGCGCGCGAGGCCGGAGGTGATGAGGATGAGGCCGCCGCCCCAGAAGAAGCGGGAGACCAGCCGCTCGCGCGGGGTGACGAGTTCGCGCGGCGTGGGTGGTTCCCCGAGCGTTTCGAGGTCATTGTAAGTGTCGGTGAGCGCGAAGGAGAAGAGGATGACGGCGAGCGTGTTGACGATGGTTTGCGCGTCGAGGAAAGTGCGCGGGTCGCGGAACCAGTTTTGTAGTTCAGCGGGGAGCGTGGCGAACGGCAGGGTGAGGAGATAAATGAGTTTGAAGCCGACGAAGAAGAGGGCGTACTCGGCGGCGCGAAAGCGGAGGTATTCAAGCCCCACGAGGTGGTGCGTGCGCAGGAAGTGCAGGGCGACGGGCGTTTCGAGCGCGATGAACACCGCCCCGCCGACGAACAGCCACACGTTCCAGCTGGGGACAATGGCCTGGATGAGTTGCGCGAGGGACAGCGCCACGCAGGCGATGAGCGCCGTGAGGGTCAGCCGGCGAAAGAGATCGGTGAGCCACGGGGTGCTGGGCGCCGGGGTCATCGCCATTGCTCCAGGTCTTTCTCGGTCCACAGGCGGCGCACAGGGATGTTCAGCGCTTCAGCGTGGAGTTGGGGCGACTCTGAGCCCCGCCCGTGCTGGGCGCGGGCGGGGGCGCACACCAGCATGAGGGCTGGGCGGAAACCGGCGGCGCGGAGGTAGGCGCAGGTGTGAATGAGGGCATCGTCTTCGCGCCCGGTGATGAGGACGAGGGTGGCACCCCAAGCCAACCGTGGACGGGCGGCTTGCACCAGTTGCACAAACGGTTGGGTCGGGGCCATTTGCACGCGGGCCAGAGTTTCGAGGAGCAGAATGAGATGGGCGCGTTCGGGGCGGGGCGGGAGGAAAAACTGGGCGTCGCTGGCGGTGGCGGCATCCCGCGCGGCGGTGAGCAGACCCACCGGCAGATGCTCGCGGACGATGAGGTGATTGGCGAGCGAGGCGGCCAGGGTGATGGCGAGTTCGGTGGCGTCGAAGCGCTGGCGCATATCATAGTCGTCGCCGTTGAGGTTGAGGCAGAGCAGGGTCTCGCGGGCGATGGCGGGTTGATATTGTTTGACGAGGAGTTGTCCGGCGCTGGCGGTGGCCGTCCAGTGGATGCGGCGGGGTGAGTCGCCGCGCTGGTATTCGCGCACACCGACCACGCGGGAGGGGTCTTCAAAGAGCGGGGTTCGGGCCGGGCGGGCGGCCAGCGGCGAGTGGGTGGGCAAATCCACGCGGGCCAGGGGGATCACGCGCGGGTACACGATCAGCGGGGCGGGG
>CAYUFY010000507.1:0-3378 GCA_964443795.1 uncultured Anaerolineales bacterium
TGAAACACCAGCCCGATGCGCCGCCGGGGCCCGGTGAGGGGTTCGCCCTCGAAGATAATCTCCCCCGCCGTGGGTCGGAGCAGCCCGGCGAGTAACCGGAGCAAGGTGGTTTTGCCGCACCCCGACGGCCCTACCAAACACACAAACTCCTGTGGCCCGACGGTGAGGCTGACCTGCTCCAAAGCCTGCACCCCACCATTCTGGTTGGGGAAGCTCATGGAGATGTTCTGCGCAAGCAGGATGGGGGAAGGCATCGCCCGACCGATTTTTAATTACGGCACAAAATCATTGGTCACGGCTTGTTTCAAATCAACCGGCTGGGCCAGCAGACCCGTGTCCAGTAAAGTTTTTTGCATATTCTCCCAGGCTTGCAAATCGGCGTAACCAATGCGCCCGGTCTGCCACATGGCAATGGTGGCGGCCAGCACCTGTTTTTCCACCGCGTCGTCAGTTAAGTCGGTGACGAACTTTTTGGAAATGGTATAGGCCTCGTCGGGGTCGGCGATGGTGTCGCGGATACCATAGGCGAGGGCTTGCACCATGCCGCGCACCAGCGCCGGGTCGGTGGCAATTGTCGCCTCATTGCTCAGCAGGCCATTGGCCGCCAGCGCCACATAATCGCCCACCGCTAAGGCCTGGAGTTGTTCGCCCAGGGCGGCCAGCCGGATGGGTTCATTATTGGCATAGACCATCACGGCGTCCACTTGCCCGGCGGTGAGCGCGGGCACTTGGTTAAAGCCGATGGCCTCCACTGTCACCGCTTCGGGGGGGACGCCCGCCTCAGCCAGCAGAGCTCGCAAGCCCACAAAGTTCGCGCCACTGAGCAGGGGGGTGCCGATTTTTTTGCCGCGCAAATCGGCGGGGGCGTTAATGCCCGAGCCAGCTTTGGTCAGCACCACCACCGGGAATTTCTGAAACCACGCCATCACATACACCACTGGCAAGCCTTGCGCCCGCGCCAGCAGAACCTGTTCACCCGAGACCACAGCAAAGGGTAATTCATTCGCGCCCACTAACGCCACCCCGTCGGTCTCAAAGGAATAGTCAAACTCGATGTCCAGGCCAGCGGCGGCGAAGTAGCCTTTCTCCACCGCGACGTAAAACGGCGCATATTGCACGCTGGGGATGAACCCCATGGGGAGGCGGATGACCCGTCGGGCGGGGGCCGTCCCGGTGGGAGTTGGTGCCCCGCCCGGGGCGCCGCATCCCGTGAGGGCGATCATTCCAATCAGCAGGCATACCATAATTTGTTTCATCATGTAGTTCTCCTAACGTTTCCAGACCAATAAGATTTTTTCCAGCCAGGCCACACAGCCATACAGGCTCAGAGCGATAATCACCAGCGCAAACACGGCCACGAAGACGAGCGGCATATCGTATTGTCCGCGCCCAAAGGTGATGAGGTAACCCAGGCCGCGATCCGCGCCCACAAACTCACCCACGACCGCGCCGATGACGGCCAGAGTCGCGCCGACTTTTAACCCGCCCAGCAGGATGGGCAGGGCGGCAGGGAGTTCGAGTTTGATGAAGGTTTGCCAGCGGGTGGCTTTGAGCGAGCGCAATAGGTCGCGCAAATCCGGCTCCACCGAGCGCACGCCCACGATGGTGTTGATCAGAATGGGGAAGAACACGATGAGCGCGCAGATGAGGACTTTGGAGCGCAGGCCCGACCCAAACCAGATGACGAGCAAGGGCGCAATGGCGACGATGGGGATGGACTGTGAGGCGACGATGTAGGGGGTGAGGATTTTCTCCAACCCGGGCGATTTGGCAATGAGATAGCCCAGGCTGGCGGCGACGACCAACCCCAGCGCGAGACCGCTGAAGACTTCGATGAGCGTAATTTGCGAGTGTCGCCAGAGCGAGCCGTCGGCCAGCACGGTGAGGAAGCGGGCCCACACCTGACTGGGCAGGGGGAGGATGAAAGGGGGGTAATTTTTCCAGCGCACCAGGGCGATCCACAAGGCCACCCCAACGCTGAGGGAGAGGGGCAAAAGCCACCATTGGGCAGGCCAAGTCCACCGCTTGGGGGCATGGGGGGCGGGATCGGAGGAAAGAGATGGGTTTAAGGTGGTCATGGTCAATCCAGAGCCGCGCGGGACGAACAAAAATCCCCGCGAGCGCAAACAAACTACTCCGGGGCGGGCGCAAAGAATAGCAACAACCTAAGTTGGTGCTATTGCGCGCGAAAGAAAAGCCCGTGACCGGAAAATTCAGTCAACGGGGCAACCCAGCCGCCTTAGAAGCCACGGCGCTGGTCTTTCGCTACCTTCTTTCATCCCGACTATACGGTCGGCTCCGGATTCTCACCGGGATCATGCCGTTGATCTGGCTCGCGGGCTTGTCTTGGCAGACATACCGCCGATCGGGAATTGAATGATGATTGAGCTACCATTCTCACCCTGCCCCGAAGGTGTGATATTCAATTGCATTTATTATAACGGGGCGGCGAATGAGCGTCAACGAAAATTGTGAAATGACCATTGACACCCGGAGTGACTGGTTTACAATTCAAGGATTGAATTTTGAATGATTTTATGCCCCCGGTCACTGATGCCCCCCGCGAACTCCATATTCTTGAGCAAATCGAACGTGACCCCGAGGTGACGCAGGCGACCCTCGCCGAGCGGCTGGGCGTGGCGGTGGGCACAATCAATTTCACGGTCAAGCGGCTCGTCAAGAAGGGGTATGTTCGGGTCAAACAGTTGGAACGCCGGCGGTTGCAATACATCATCACCCCGGAGGGCATCGCGCTCCGCACCAAGTTGGCCATGGATTCATTAGCTTACTCCATGCGCCTGTATCGCGAAACGCGGGAGCAAGCCAAACAGCTGGTGAAGGAGATCATGCACCAGGGGCATCGGCAAATTGGGGTGTGCGGCAAAAATGAAGTCGCCGAGGTGGTGCGGCTCACTTGTCTGGAAGCTCAGTTGGAAGTGTGCTCCGAACCCCTCTCAGCGAACCTCCCCGTGATCATTGTCGAAGGGGCCGACTTGAAGTTGGAATTACCTGAGGCGGGCTGATCTCAAACCTCTGATTACGAAATGGATTCCGATTATGAAAATTCTTATTACCGGCGGCGCCGGGTTCATTGGTTCGCATATTGCCCGGGCGCTGGTTGAACGTGGCGATACGGTGCGCGTGTTTGACAATTTCTCAAGCGGTCACCGCGCCAACCTGACGGGGGTGGCGGTGGAGTTGATTGAGGGGGATGTGTGTGACGTGGAAGCGGTGCGGCGGGCGACGGCTGGCATGACCCATGTCATCCATCTGGCCGCCCTGGTTTCTGTCCCGCGCTCGGTGGCCGACCCGCTGGGGTCGCACGCCATCAATGTTACGGGCACGCTGAATGTTTTGTGTGCCGCGCGCGATTTGGGT
>CAYUFY010000508.1:0-3377 GCA_964443795.1 uncultured Anaerolineales bacterium
CGATATTGTACCTCTGACCACGCTGGCAAAGTTTGGGTTTCGTATCAATGCGGTTTAGGTTCAAGGGGGTCTGAACGGGTTGCGTTTTCAGTTTATTAGCGGATTGCAGTACAATTGCCACTGGCTTCTCTGAAATTTATCTATGCATGAATTGCTCAGTGTTTATATTCCACATGATCGGCGGGAGGCGCTCAGTCGGGGCGTCAACTTGCCCGATCTGGCCGATGGCTCTGCATTATTCGCGGATATTTCCGGTTTCACTCCCCTCACTGAGGCGCTCACCCGTACCTTTGGCCCCCGGCGCGGTGTGGAGGAATTAACCCGGCATCTCAACCGGGTTTACGACACGCTGATTGATGAAGTGAACCGTTTTGGGGGCAATGTCATTAGCTTTGCCGGAGACGCCATCACCTGCTGGTTCGATGCCAGCACCCCCCAGCCGGCCTTGCGCGCCGCCGCTTGTGGCCTCAGTATGCAGGTTCAGATGCAGGCCTTTCAGCAAGTGGTTTTACCCAATGGGGAAACGGTCTCCCTGGCCATGAAGGTCGCTATCGCCAGCGGCCCGGCGCGGCGCTTCATGATTGGCGATCCAACCATTCAATATCTCGACATTCTTGCCGGGGAAACCCTAGCGAATATGGCCCAGGGCGAACATTTGACTCAGCAGGGGGAAGTCATGGTTGATGAACCGACCCATGCCCAACTGGGCGAATTGGCCCAAACCGCAGATTGGCGCGTGGCCGAGGGCGCCGGCCACGGCGGGCGGTATGTGTGTGTCACCGGCCTCAACCGCGCGCTAGAAGATTTTGTGGTCATCGCTGATATTGACGACCCTCTGAGTAATGAGCAAGCCCGGGCGTGGTTGCTCCCCCCCGTCTACGAGCGCTTGCAAGCCGATTTAGGCGATATCCTTACCGAACTGCGCCCGGCGGTGGCGCTGTTTGTGCGGTTTGAGGGCATTGATTATGACCGCGACGATGCGGCGGGTGCCAAGCTCAATCAATTTATTTGTTGGGTGCAAGGCATTCTGGCTAAATACGAAGGTTATTTATTACAACTGATTATCGGCGACAAAGGCAGTTCATTTTATGCGGCTTTTGGCGCGCCCCTAGCGCATGAAGATGATGCGCGCCGGGCTGTCAATGCCGCCGCCGATTTATGCAACACCTTACCGCCGGAACTGAGTTTTATCAGCTCGCTACATGTCGGAGTCAACCAGGGCACCATGCGCGCCGGGGCTTATGGCAGCATGTTGCGCCGCACTTACGGGGTGTTGGGGGACGCGGTTAACCTGGCCGCGCGGCTCATGCAACACGCGGGGGCCGGAGAAGTGCTGGTGACCGAACTCATTCACCGTGCCACCCGCGCCGACTTCGCCTGGGCCGAACTGCCGCCTTTGCAAGTGAAGGGCAAGAGTGACGCCGTGCAGGCCTTCCGGTTGGTCGGGCGCCAGCAAGCCCGCGCCGAAACCGGCCGCTACACCGGTGTCCTGGTCGGACGTGACACGGAATTGGCGCAACTGGCGACCTTCTGGAAACCTGTATTTGCCGGGGAATTTGCCGGGGTCATGTATGTGCATGGCGAACCGGGCATGGGCAAAAGCCGCCTGCTCTATGAAGCGCGGCAAGCCCTGGAGCAAACTCGCCGGGTCTTGTGGTGCGTTTGTCCCGCCGAAGGGATTTTGCGAAAATCCCTCAACCCGTTGCAATACTTTTTGCACGAATATTTTGATTTAGGCGCTGAAGAAGAGGCGAACAAGGCGAACTTTGACCGACGCCTCGACGCGCTCATCGCCGATTTGCGCCGCCCGGAGTTTTCGGCCCCGGCCAGCGCGTCACCGGTGACCCTCGCGGGGGAGCTGGACCGCACGCGCTCCTTCCTAGGGGCATTGGCTGGCGATTTGCACTGGGGCGGCTCGCTGTACGAACAACTCGACCCCCGCCTGCGTCTGGAAAACACCCTGAGCGCGGCCAAAACCCTCTTCCTAGCCGAAAGCTTGCGTCAGCCCGTGATCGTGCAAGTGGAGGATGCGCACTTTCTCGACCCGGATAGTGAAGCCTTTGTGAAATTGCTGACCCGGAATATCGAGGCTTATCCCCTGGCGCTCATTGTGGCGGCCCGCTATCGAGACGATGACAGCCACTATGCGCTGAGCCTCGAAACCGAAGTGCCGCACATGGCGATTGACTTAAACCGCCTGACCCCGGCCGGGGTGCAGGCCATGGCGGGCGAGGTGTTGGCGGCGGACATTGCTCCGGAACTGGCGGCCTTCCTAAACTCCAAAACCAGCGGCAACCCGTTTTTTGTGGAACAACTGACCCTGGATGTGCGGGAACGCGGCTTGTTGACCACGCAGGCCCCAGCCCAGCCGGGCCAGCGACCTCGGGTGGGCCTCTCGGAGCGCAGTCGGGTGGAAGAAGTGCCGGTGAGCATCACGGCCGTCCTGGTGGCCCGGTTGGACCGGCTGGCCGCGCAGGTCAAGGCGATCGTGCAAACCGCCGCCGTGCTGGGGCAGGAATTTGAAGTGCAAGTCTTGTCGCAAATGTTGCAGGCAGATGAGCGGCTGGAGCAAAAAGTCAAAGAGGCTCAGAGCGAGGCGATTTGGTTGCCGTTGAACGAAGTGCGCTATTTGTTCAAGCACGCGCTATTGCGGGATGCGGCTTATGACATGCAATTGCAGGAGCGCCTGCGCGAATTGCACGGGCTGGCTGGCGCCGCTTTGGAGCAGGTCTATGCGGACGACCTCACCCCGCACGCGGCCTTGCTGGCCTACCACTGGGCCGCCGCCGGGAATGAGCCTAAAGAAGCCCTGTATTCGGCGCTGGCTGGGGAACAGGCGCTACAGGTCAGCGCTTTCCGCGATGCGCTCCGTTATTTCCAGCGCGCTCTGGCCCTGTATATCCCGGAACGCTTTGGCGATAAATTCTCATTAGCGCGCCTCAACTACGGTTTGGGCGAATCCCTGGACGGATTGGGCCAGCTCCGCGAGGCGCAACAAGCCGTGCAAGCCAGCCTCAGCTCGGCGCGCGCGCAAACCGATTTGCGGGGCACGGCGGCCGCCCTGAGTTTATTGGGCGGGCTGGGGCGCTCGTTGGGCGAAGCCGACCAGGCGCAACTCTATTTGGAAGAAAGCCTGGCCCTCGCGCGCCAAATTGACGACCCGCCCGGCATTGCCAATGCTTTGCTACGTTTGGGCTATCTGGCCGTTGGACGCGGGGATTACGCGCAAGCCAAACAGCTTTTGAGCGAAAGCGCGGCTTTGGCCCGGACCATCAATAACCCGGTTGTTACAGCCAATGCGCTTAACGGGTTGGGCGTGGTGGGCATTATCACCAAGTCCATGGAAGAAGCCCAGCGCTATTTGGAAGAAGCTCAAG
>CAYUFY010000509.1:0-3354 GCA_964443795.1 uncultured Anaerolineales bacterium
AAATGCTCAAAGCCAAAGGCCGCCGCCAACCCGACCGCGCCGCCGAGCGCCTCCGCGAGCGGTTGCAAGCCGCGCTGGGCGAGCGCCCAGTGCAGTTGTGGGAAGCATTGGAAATTCCCGCGCCCGCTGAACGCTGGCAAGAAGCCGTGGAAGTCATGTTGGGTGGGCGGCGCTTTAATTTCATTGTGCCGCCCGAACACTTTGCCGCCGCCGCCCGCGAACTGCGTCGCGCCCGCGCCGAAGACCGCATTTATGATCTCGGCCTCATTGATTTGGAGCGCGTCGCAAGTGAGGCGCGGACCGCGCGCCCACAATCACTTGCCGAATGTGTGCAAACCCCAGACCCGCGCGTGCAGGCGTATCTCAACCACATTCTCGGAGACATCATCGCTTGCGAGCGCGATGAAGACCTGCGCCAACATCGCCGCGCCATCACCGCCGATTTGATGTTGTATAGCGAATGGGTGCAACGCCCCTTGCACGCTCCCGATTTATTCATCGGGCAACAAGCCGTGGAGCGCCGCTTACACGCCATCGAAATTGGGTTGCGTGGGCTGGGTGAGCAACGTGGCCCGCTGGAACAAACGCAACGGGATTTGCACGCCGCCATTGCCCTGCTCAAAACACGCGATGACCTGCTCCGGCAACATGAACCGCTCCAGCAACCTTTGAATGAACAGCCCTTGCTGGTTGACCAAACCACCACCCAGACGGCCCGCAATACTCTGGATTTAAGCGGCCTCGCCGAGTTGGAACGCCAAAACGCCGAGCTGCAAACCGAACTCAAAAAATTAGATACACGCCTCGCGCAGTTGGCCGAACAACAGGGTGGGCTCAAAAATCAATTGGACCGACTGGTTGTAGAACTGCACGATTTGGAACAGCGGCGCGCCGGCCAACAGCAACACACGGACGACACGCGCGCCCAAGCGCCTGACCTGTGGCCCACTGCCGAAAAACTGGCCGCCGAGCGCTTCACCCGCCCCGACCTGGCCGCCGAAATTCGCACCGCCGATAACACGCGCCAAAGCCAAGAGACGCAAGCCGCTAACGCCCGCGCTGATTACGAGCGCCGCGCCAACGTCTACAACACCACCGAAAATTTCCCCGGCAACTTTGCCGACCCATCTGAGCCAGCTTACGCGAACGAGCGCGACCGCCTGACGGCCACCGACCTGCCCGCGTATCAAGCGAAAATCGCCGAGGCTGGGCAAGAGGCCGATCGAGAATTGCGGGAGCATGTGCTCCATTCGTTGCGGGATAACATTCTGGAAGCTCGGCAAAAACTAAGCACCCTCAACGAAGCCCTGCGCCGTCTGCCGCCTTTCCGCCACGAAAAATACCGGTTTCAGTGGGAAACCAGCAGTGAGCAAAAAGAGTTCTACGACTTGATTATGAACTCCGCCGAATTGGGTGACCAACCCTTGCAGGGGAGCTTGTTCTATCAGCAAAATGTGGAGGTTTTTGAGAAATTCTATGAGCTGGTGACCCATCCCCCGGCCGGCGACAAAGACCCGCGTATTAAAGAGTACGAACGCCTGCTCGACTATCGCCGCTACCTGACTTACGACATCCTGATTACCGACACCCTCACTCACCACGAAGACCGGCTGAGCAAAGTCATCCATCAACGCTCCGGCGGCGAAGTGCAAGCGCCGTTTTATCTCACCATCGCCGCGTCATTCCTGCAACTGTATCGTGTGCAAGAACGCACCCAACGCCCCACCTTACGCTTGGTGGTCTTTGACGAAGCCTTTTCCAAGATGGACCAAAATTATATTGGGGCCACGCTGGATATGTTCCACCAGTTCGGCTTGCAAATTGTCACCGCCACGCCGCTGGAGCGCTGTGAATATATCGCACCCAAAGTGCGCACCAGCCTCATCCTCTCCTCCGTACAAGATTCGGTGGTGTTGGTGAAATTCGACGACTATCGTAATTATCATGCCCCCGACCCTGCCGCCCCTAGCGCGTGACCTGTTGCACACCCTCCTGGACCGCTATGAAACCCCCCAGCGGCAAACCGTGGTGCGTGTCACGCTGAGCACCGAAAAGCACGCGGCGTACTTCGAGCAGTTCGAGGTGCGCGACACCGTGAATGCGGCCCTGCGAGCCTTAGCCGAACAGGGCGTGCTCACCCTGCACCCGGTTAAGCATCACCCCCATTTACTCGACAAAATAGATTTGAATTCAGCCCGTGCGGCCGACCTCTACACGTTGCTAAACCGCCGTCCGCGCGCCGAGGCAGTGGCCTCGCTCCGGGCGTTATTGACAGCCCAAACGCCCGTCACTGACTGGCAGGCCCGGTTCCTGCAACACAGCCTGGCCCAACTCGCGGCGCATAAATCGGTGGCGCCCTTGCGCTTGGACGATGACCACCATAATCACACTTTACTAGCCGGCCTCGCAGCGGTGGGGCAATTGACCGAGCCGGTCCTGGAGCGCGTGTTTAGTGTGCAAGTCTTTGGCGATAGCAAGCAGTTTGAAACTTTGCGGCATGATTTCCTGCGGCTCCTGCGTAAATTCGACCCAGGCGCGGAGGTGTTTGCGGACGATGATCAGGCCTTGCTGGCCGCCCACTGGCTTGAGCGGGTGCCCGAATACATTCCCTTAGCCGGTCAACTGACATTGCGTCTCCAGGGTGAACGCTGTGAATGTGCCCCCTTCATCCCCAATCTGGCCTTGCCGGCCTCGCTGTTACGCGCGGCAACGATTGATCAATGTCCGGCGACCACGTTACTGACCATCGAAAACATGACCAGCTTCCTGGAGTTCTGTCGCGTGCGCCCGCCGTCGGTATTGGCCTTATTTACAGGGGGGTTTGCCAGTCCAACCGTGATCCAGTTTTTGAACCGGCTCCAAGCGTATGCGCCCCACCTTCGCCTGATCCATTGGGGTGATTTGGATGGGGGGGGCTTGCGGATCTTGCGGCACCTGCGCCAACATCTCGGTACTATTCAGCCCATCGGGATGGATGTCTCGACTTTTTCAAAATACCAGGCTTATGCTCAACCGCTCAAGGCCACGGATGTGGCCGCCTTGCAACTTTTGCTGACCGACCCTTCACTTGCAGATTGCCAGGCCTTGATTAGTACGTTGCTCGCCAAGCAGTGCAAATTGGAGCAGGAAGCCATCCCCATCGCCCAGTTACTTGAATTATTAATATAATGGATACCGCTCACGCCGTCCCCCCCCAGTTGTTAGAGAAAACCTATGGGCTAGGGGAGGCTAACCAGGAAACACTATGCCCCGAAAAACCCATCCCGCTCCTCGCCCGCACCGCGCCAGTCTGCGCGAGAGTAAGCGTTCAGTTGGTATCCGGCTAACCGAGTCAATCACCCTGTTTAGGGATAG
>CAYUFY010000510.1:0-3346 GCA_964443795.1 uncultured Anaerolineales bacterium
TAGCTAATGGTGTCATTCGGAAGGTCTTGGGCGGGGTGGACAGCTATACTCGGTCTATAGCGTGGTCGCCTAATGGCAACCATATGGCCGCCTGTAATTCCGGCATTGTTTATCTCTGGATGCGTCACACCGCCACCCCCATGATGCAATTACAATCACCTAAGAGTGGCAACGAATGTTTCGTGGTTTGGTCGCCCGATGGCCAGCAGTTGGCCGTGGGCACCACGACGGGTTTTCGCATCTGGGATGTGTCGGTGTTGCCCCCGGTCGTGAATGAGAATTGGGGCACAGGCTCTCCCAGTTGGTCACCGGATGGACGTTGGTTTATGGCGTGCATCAACATTTACGATGTTGCCAACCATTACCAACCCCTCCCCACTTGGTTGGCGGAGGGGTTGCAAGAATGCGGGGCGGGCGCGTGGATGCCTGACGGCGAGGCGTTTTTGCAATCCCCATTGGGCGAAAACTATCAGCCCTCTCTGTTTGAAACCCGCACGGGGCGCAAGTTAAGCACCTTGAAGACCTTACCCACATCTACCGGTGGGGCGTTCTACCACAGTAGCCTGTCACCTGACGGGCAAATCGCGGCCAGCGCGTCGTATCCCGATTTTCGGCTGGTCATGTGGGACCCGTTAACCGGGGATGAAATCGCGCGCACCGAAGCCACCGATTGCTTTGCCATGCATCCGCGCTTCTCACCCGATAGCCGCTATGTGGCCACCGGCTGTACCTATGGCCCATCCCATTCGCCCTTGCGGGTCTGGGATGCGCGCACGGGCCAGTTAGTTCAGCAGTTAGAGAATGACAGCGGCATCACTCAAGTTGGGGATTGGTCGCCCGATGGACGCTGGCTGGCGGTTGGCGATGATTCGGGCCGTGTTCGTGTATATGACACGCAAACGTGGGCCTTGAAGCACACATTCTCAACGCCGGCGAATGCCATTATGGATTTGCACTGGACACCGAATGGACAGCGCCTCGTGGGGTTTGGTCAGAACACTCAATTTGCGCTGAATAGCGCGGATGGCGCGACAGTTATGAACTTAGCTTTTGAGGGTAATACTTTTGGAGCGGTTTCACCGGATGGTCAATTCATCGCGGTCGGCGGTCCTAGCGTCCGGCTTCAACGTGTGTGGCAAACCACGGCCGACCTCATTGCGTATGCCAAAGCACATTTTGCGTGGCGCGCACTCACGCCCGCCGAGCGCGAGCAGTTTGGTCTGCCGCCCCAAGCGCCATAGCCGGGGAGTTAGCAACGGATGGGTAGCGGATTAGCGGATGGGTCGCACTCCATCCGCTAATCCGTTTTTATCCGTTGCTAATCCACTCGCGCGTTACGCGCTCGCTCACCGAGCAGGAGTGCCAGCGGTATTTGAATATGAAGACGTGCCCATGAAGGTTAGCAACGGATGTTATAGCGGATGAACCCGGATTAAGTCGGGGCCATCCGCTAATCCGTTTGGCGCAGCCATCCGTTGCCAATGACGTGTTGAAACAAAAAGGCCGGATGGGTTTTAATCCATCCGGCCTGATTTTGAAACCAGCGAGACGTTTGTCAAGTGTCAGATAAACGGATGAGCATCGGTCACGTAAGACATGGCTAGATTTCCAACGGCTTATGTTCGTAAGAAAACAAAGATTGGCGCGCGGCGGCCAGCAAATCATCACCAATATCTACGCCCGCCCACAAGCCGCTCAACGAGACCGGATTCTGGCAAATAACCGTTCCGCTGGGTTGTAGGGTTAACAACAAAGCCCGCAATTCGCGCATCTCAGCCTCTAACGCGACCACGCGAGCGTAAATTTGTTGTACGGGAACCGGGGTTTGAACTGCCATTGGACACCTCTTTAATCTACGCCAGCATTATACACACCCCCCCGTCAACCCTGCGTATCCGCGCCCTTCACCCAACTCGCCCGCTACCGCTTCCCCCAATACCGCGCCAGCGTCCCGCCGTCCGTCTCAAACGGCCACGTCAGCGGGAGCAACGCGCCGAGACCGAGGACAAAAAAATTCCAGACACTCAGCACCACCACCACCCACGCCCGCGCGCCGCCGCCCGGCCACAGGTAAACTGCCAGGGGCGCCAGCATCGCGCCGAGGAGCACGTTCACCCACCACCCGCCGAGCGCGCGCCGAATGTGAATCCGCGCCGGGAGTTCCGGCTCATCCGCCGGGTATTGCGAGGCCGCAAAGATAAAAAAGAAGTGCATCCCCGTCATCGGATAGCCCGTCTGTTGCGCGGCGCGGGCGTGGCCCCACTGATGTAACCATTCGGAGGCAAACATGAGGAACCCTGAAGCGGCCCCGGCCAACGCGGCCTCGCCCAACGGGAGTTGCAGAACCCGCGCGGCCAGCCCGCCCGAAAGCAGAGCCAGCCCCACCAATGAAGCCAACCCCAGCGGGGTGGTGGTCACGCGCAAATTAAACCGGGTAAACAGATAGAGGCGGGTCATACCGTGGACGGGCGTCTTCCCGCTGGGTGGGCGAGGCGCTACCTGGGTGGCTTCGCGTCGCGCATCTGCTTGGTCTTGAACTTGACCATGCGCTCGCCAATTTTCAGGCGCGCCAATAATTCGGGGGCATCCAACGGCTTAATCAGATAATCATCCGCCCCGGCTTTTTCGCCAGTCATCAAACTGGGGCGGTCATCCAAAGCGGTGAGGATGATGATGTAGGTATAGTCGGGCAAATTGGCCCCCCGAATTTTAGCCACCAATTCCGGGCCGGTCATGTCGGGCATCATCCAGTCGGTGATGACCAAGGTAAATGGCGCGCGCTGAAAAATTTCCCAGGCGACCGCGCCGCTCTCGGCCTCAACCGTTTCATACCCAGCCTTCTGCAAATGAAATCGGGTAATCCCCCGCAAGGCCTCATCATCTTCTGCCAGCAGTATTTTCATGTCCAATAATCAGGCGGCCATTTCAGCCAAACAGACCTGATTGCGCCCCTGTTTTTTGGCTCGATACAACGCTTCGTCGGCTTGCTGAATGAGCCGGTCGAGGGCCGGCTGGGTTTCCGGCGAGCCGCCCCACCCGGCCACCCCCAAACTAGCGGTCAGCGGAATGGACAGCCCCTGTTCGGAAAGCAGGGTGATTTCGGCCACCCCGCGCCGGATACGCTCGGCCACGGTAGCGGCCTCGGCGGTGTTGGTGCCGGGCAGGATGACTAAAAACTCCTCGCCCCCCCAGCGCCCCACCGCATCATAGACCCGCACCGCGCGTTTGAGCGCCTCAGCCACCAATCGCAACGCCTGATCCCCCATCTGGTGCCCATGCCGGTCATTGACCGATTTAAAGTGGTCAATATCCAACATCGCCAGGCTGAACGGCGTATCTTCCCGGA
>CAYUFY010000511.1:0-3334 GCA_964443795.1 uncultured Anaerolineales bacterium
GTGCCAGTCCATGACGTTTTGCCCTCATTTACTAAGAATACAACTATCGAGTAAAATACAATAAAACCTTGGCCCGCTTCTTGCAACGACTCCGACTTTGGTTAGTGAGTCGTTTGCTTTAACCGAGTCGCGGTGCTATTATCGCGCCCGTTTGATAGTCAATTATGACTCTACCCGGCCTGAGGCCGTTTATCTGTAACTGGAGAGTGTCCCATGCAAGCTGATTCTGCCGAAATAAAAGAAGCCTACCAAAAATCCGGCCTAGCCCCGGCCAAGAAAAATGGCAAAGCCACCCCCGCTGAGGATGGCAAACCCGCCAAACCCGCCAGCGTCATCACTGGCTTTTGGCGCTTCGCCATTCTCTTCTCATTTCTCGTCAACTTCATTCTCGTGCTGGTCCTGCTCGTGGTTGTGGGCCTCATCTTTCAAATCAAGAATGGCATCGCCTCCCCGCTCATCGGCGGCCTCTACGACAACTTTCTGTTGATGGATCAGGCGCACATCATCACTACCATTCAAGTCCAAGACACCATTCAAGTCAACGACACCATCCCGGTCGTTTTTGACCTGCCCTTGCAACAAGATACGGCGGTTACGCTCATCCAAGACACCCCCATCAACAACGCCACCATCTATCTCAATGGCTCACCGATTGCCCTCAATATCGTGTTGCCGCAAGGCACCCCGCTCAATATCAACCTCAACATGACCGTCCCGGTCAGCAAGACCATCCCCGTGGTGCTCAACGTCCCCATTAACCTGCAAGTCCCGGTGGATATCCCGCTGGCCCAGACCAACCTGCACGAGCCTTTCACCAACCTCGCGGCCCTCGTCCAACCCTACGACGCCATGCTGGATGCGCTCCCCTCCAGTTGGGGTGAAATCCCCGGCTTCCTCACTGGCCGCAAATAACCTCGCCCCACCTCCCGCCTCACAGATTACGCACTACGCCTCACAACGTAGTGCGTAATGTTTTAGCCCATGTCCTCCGACCCGCCGCCCGTCTGCGATTACGAAGGCTCCACCTACCAAGCCACCTTTTGGGATACGGGTGAGCGCGCCTACGAAGACCAGACCGA
The DNA here is from genome assembly GCA_964443795.1 of uncultured Anaerolineales bacterium. Lineage (GTDB taxonomy): Bacteria > Chloroflexota > Anaerolineae > Anaerolineales > UBA6663 > DATDRS01. Next base: position 1,080 of record CAYUFY010000511.1, read on the forward strand.
GGCCCGCGCCCTGCGCGCCTTGCTTCCCCCGCGCGGCCACTTGCTCCTCGAAGTGGGCGCCGGGGCGGGGCGCAACACCCCGCGCTATGCCGGCTTCGACCGCGTCGTCCTCCTCGACTATTCGCGCACCCAACTCCAACAAGCGCAGGCTCGCCTCGGGCGCGACCCGCGTTACACCTACGTCGCCGCCGATGTCTATCGCCTCCCCTTCGTCCCCGGCCTCTTCGATTGCGCCACCATGATCCGCGTCATCCACCACATGGCCGACGCCCCCGCCGCCCTGCGCCAAATCCGCGCCGTTCTGCAACCCAACGCGACCTTCATTTTGGAATTCGCCAACAAACAAAATCTCAAAGCCATCGCCCGCTGGTGGCTGAAAAAACAAACGTGGAACCCCTTTGACCCGGCCCCGGTGGAATTTGCCGCCCTCAATTTTGACTTTCACCCGCGCATGATGTTCGACTCGCTCCGCGCGGTGGACTTGGCCCCGACGCGGGTGCGCACCCTCTCGCATTTCCGGCTCCCCCTACTTAAACGCCTCGTCCCCACCGGCCTGCTGGTCGCCCTCGACGTTCTCTTCCAACCCACCGGCCAATGGTGGCAATTTACCCCCAGCGTTTTTGTCCGCGCCCGCGCTGGAGCCAGTGGCCCCACCGCCGCCGCCCCGCACTTCTTCCGTTGCCCCGAATGTTTCCACCCCGACTTAAACGACAACGGCGACCACCTGCTCTGTTCGCAATGTGGTCGCCGTTGGGCCGTGCGCGATGGGATTTATGATTTCAAAGAGCCGCTCTAAAGGTCATATTGTGCAATGCGTATTGCGTAAAACACGGAATACGCATTACAAATTACACCTTCCAATAAATCCCGTTAGCTCTCTGCATCATCCCATAATCAATCATCGCCCGCCGCAACGTCGCCGAATCGGCGTAGAAGCGTTTAATCAACTCATTCACCTGCTTCTCCGGGTATTCGCGGCCAGCCTCAAACTGAGCGCAGATATACTGCACCACCACGCGACATTTTTTCTCCTGGGCGGGCAGTTCTTTAAACGAGCCATCATCCTGCATAAAATCCTTCAACACCTTGCGGTCAAACTCCGGGCCATCCGCTGGCACGGGCGGCGTCAGGTGGGGTGAGAGTCTGGCCGCCAAGGCGTGCATGTGATCCAACTGCAAGTGATACGTGCCATTGATCTCCGCCACCAAATCGGCTTCGACCAAGCGGGTTAAATGATTCATCACGGCCATAGGCTTAAGGCCTAACGTGGTCGCCAACTGCATTGGCGTCATTTTTTGTCGGGCCAGCAACCCGGCTATTTGCAACCGGTCCCCATCGGCCAGGGCTTTGAAAAACTGTATGAGTTCGGGGGTGTGGTCGGTCATGGTTATCTTCCGTCTGAGTTATTAGCCTTCGTGAAACTTCGTATTCTTCGTGGATTCCCAAAACGCAACTTGTGACCACGCAACACGCCTCACGTTCGCCAATACTTGCCGCTGGCCCGCTTCATCAACTTATATTCAATCATCCCGCGCCGCAGGCTGGCGGTGTCGGTGTGGAATTTTTTGAACACCGCGTTCACTTCCTTCTCGCTATATTCGCGCCCCGGCTCAAACTCGTTGACCAGATGACGCAAAATGGCTTGGAACTTTTTCTCTTGCGCCGGCAGTTTTTTCAGCGTGCCATCGGGATTGGAAAAATCCTTCATGACTTTACGGTCGTAGGCGGACGAATCCACATCCTCGGCGGCGGCGGGTAGGGTGTCGGCGGCCAGTAAATGTTTGGCCATCCCCTGAATCGCGTCGAGCCGGAGCGAGTACATTTTGGAATGCCCGTCCATCTCCGCGCGCACCAACCCGGCCTCGGTGAGCTTGGCCAGGTGGTGTGAAATCGTGGCGGGCTTCACCGCCAACAGCAGGGCGAGTTGCTCGCCCGAATACGCCTCTTGGGCCAACAGCCCCACCAACTTCAGGCGGGTGTCATCGGCGAGGGCTTTGAAAAACGTGAGTAATTCGGCGTCGGGCATGGCTAATAAAGATTAGATGAACATCTAATGTTATTTTAGCCGGGCGGGCGCGGGTTGTCAAGCTGAAAAACCAAATACCAGCCATTCTCAATCTCAGCCCCCGCCCGCAAAGCTTCATGGCTTCGTGTCGCACCCTTGCGGGTTGCCAGTGGCTGATGGGCGCAACTCCCGTTATCGCCTCGATTCCAGTTCTCCTTGAACATGGCCGGAAGTTGGTACAAACCATTGG
>CAYUFY010000512.1:0-3332 GCA_964443795.1 uncultured Anaerolineales bacterium
TGATAGGCGGTGTTGTAGTCGTAGTTCACGCGCGCGTCGCCGCTCACCTGCCGCCCGAAGGCTTCGAGGGAATAGCGCTTGGTGTCGCGGTTGGCGGTGTCGTCGCGCGCGCCCGCATCGCCTTGCAAGTACGAAAGCACTGCAATTAGCGTGGTGACGACGGCGATGAGAATGGCAATGAGTTTTTTGAAGCGATCTTCGGGTTCCATAGTAAGTCTCCGAGGGATGGAAGGAAAAGTGAAAAGTAAATAGTAATCAGTGATCAATAATCAGTGATCAGTAATCAGTGAACAGTGAAACCTATAACTGATACGTGATGACTGATAACTGGTTTTACTTCGCCAGGTCAATCATCACGGCCATGACAATGCCCGCGAGGGAAAAGATCACCCCCAGGGCAATCATGACATATTTCATTTTGTCGTTGACCGCCTCGACCAGGGTGAACAGGACCAACCCCACGCCCATGAGAGTGAGGGTGCCCAATAAGCGATTGGTCTTGCCGCGCAGTTTGTCGGCGTCGGCGTATTGGGGGTCGGGGTTAAGGTCGTTCTCCTTGGCGGCATCGGCCCACAGCTCGCCGAGTTCGCGTTGGAGGCCATAGGACCCGGTGCGGTTGATAAACCGCGTGGGGAAAAGATATTGATTCGCTTTGGCCAGGTCGTAAGCCTCGGCTTGCTGGCGCGCCAGGGCAAAGGCCTCGTCGTCGGTTTGGCCACCCGCCTCCAATTCGGCGCCCAGGGCGTTGCCGAGATTTTGATAGCGGGCGTAGGTGGTGTAGGCCCCGTAATGTTCGTAGGCATTGACGAAATTGAGCGCGCGGATCTTTTCGGCGTTGAGGCTGGCTTTAAGCCCGGCAAAATCGGCGTCGCCCGCGCCATCATCGGCCACCGAGGCGCGCCAGGCCACAACGGCACCGACCACGGTGACAATGGCAATAAGGATAGCCACGACGGTTTCCATGACATTCGATTTTTCGGGGGCGGCGGGGGTGGATGTTTCAGCGGTCATAGGGATGCTCCTGAGGGTAAGTAGTCATTGGGGATGGGAACTGGGGGATGGGAGATGGGGGAATGTGAGATTAGACGGTGGCGAGCCAATGCGAATAAGTGGCTCCTTTCGTGGCAGTTTCAAAACGATCAAAGTATTTATGCGCGTAACCAGTGTAATCAAAATCCAGTTTGGACACCCCTTGTTGCACCACGCCCCACATGGCCTCGCGCAGATCGGACATGATTTTCATCAGGCCGAGGCGCGCCTGGTGGGAAGGGGTGGGTTCACCAAAATAGGCGCGGAGCAACGTCGCGTCCTGCTCGGGATTGAACTCATGTTGCACCGCGAAGTTGCCGAGGTCAAAAAAAATATCGCCCATGCCCGCGTATTCCCAATCGAGGATGCGGATGCGCGTGCCGTCGTCAATGAAGTTGCCGTTAAGCAAATCATTGTGGCATGGGCGCGGGGTGAACGGCGCCTGATACAAAGCGCGCTCGAGGGTGTGCGCGGTTTCGAGATGTTCAGCCATTTTCTCCGGCAAGGGCACGTTGAAACGGCGCGCGGTGTCAGCATAGGCTTCGGCCACGCGGAATGGAGAGAACGCGCCGGGAAAAGCATCGAGGGCATGATAGCGTTTGAGCGATTCAACCACCCGCCCGATATTGGTGGCTGTGCCGATTTGCTCCAGGGGAATGCCCGGGCCAGCGATAAAGCGCGTGACCAGATAACCTTCGGGTTCGAGAAAGGCGACGGGTTCCGGCCCCACGCCGGCCTCCGCCGCCCGCTGGGTACAGCCGTACTCGACGGTGCGGTCTATCCCCAAGTGTTGGGTCTCGTTGCCGCCCAACCGCAAAACATAGGCTTCGCCATCGGCGACGATTTTGTAGTTCTTGTTGGTGATGCCGCCGGTGAGTTCGGTGACTTCGAGATTGTGGGCGGAGGCGAGTTGGGGGATGCGGGAGAGGAGAGGGGACAGGTCCATATTTTTTTCAACGGATGAAACAGACGAGCAGGATGAATGGATTGTATTGTACTTGGAGAAGGTGGGAGGGCAAACACCCCCACCCGGGCCTCACCCCCGGCCCCTCTCCCGACGACAAAAACCAAGAGCGTCGTCGGGAGAGGGGAGACAATCATTATTCTCCCCTCTTCTGAGCGCCGCTTTTGGCGCTCAGGAGAGGGGGCGGGGGGTGAGGCAAAATTGACTCAATATACTCCGCCACTTGCCCTGCGCCGTTGGGTTCGTGGCGGTCACGGCGTGGCAGAGTGAGCAAGGGGTGTAAGTGCGAGAGCCAGTGACCATGCTCGAAATTTTCGGCGGGGAGTTCGAGACCGGGCATGTAGGCGCGAATGAAGGCGGCGAGGGTGGCCGACTCGCGGAAGGTTGGGCGCTGAATGTAGCCAAACGGGACGCCGGCGTAATAAGTTTCGGCGAGGGTGCTGTAGCCGACTTTGCCTACGATGGCATCGCTGGCGCGGATGAGGTCGGGGTGATAATAATCGGTGCGGAAGGGGAGCAGGGTGACGTTGTGTTCGCGTTGCGGCGTGCCCAGGTTGGGGACGGGGATGAGAAAGTGGATGTGCGGGTGGGCGCGCAGGTGATGGAGGAAGTTGTATTCGATGGGAATGCCGCCCATGGTGAGGAAGACGATTTTATCGGTTAGGCCAAGGCCGAGACGCTGGCGGATGAGGCTGGGCGACTGGCGCGGGGCGCGGGCGACCGGGTGGGTGAGAAGATAGGTCGAGGGCGCATCCTTCGACTGCGCCGCTTCGCGGCTCCGCTCAGGATGCTTGAGATTGCATACCGGATCAGTTTGGATATGGTAGGTCGCCGAGGCAAAGAGGGTGCATAGGGTTTGGATGTGCGGTTGAAAGGCAGGGTAATCGGTGAGGTAGGGTTGATAAATCCAATCCCAGGTGAAGTTTTCGATTAACATGGAGGGGCGGCCCAACGCGCGGGCGACCGCGAGGCCTAGCGGGCTGATGTCGGAAACGATGAGGGCGCAATCACGCGCGGAGAGCAGATTAACGAACGGGAGCAGGCGACCGTCATCGAATCGCAAAAAATCATCGAGTTGGCGCAAGGTGGCGGGGAGGTCTTCGTGCAGGGGCGAAGTTTGGACGAGGCCAACATCGGTGCGGAGCGAGTGATAGGTATGGGGCGCGGTGAGCGAGTCGGCAAAGAACCACTCGGGGACAAGGGTGAAGATATCGAAGTGATACGCGCCGCGTTGATGAAGGGCTTCCATGACGGCGCAGGCGCGGGCGGCGTGGCCGAAGCCATGCGGGGAGACGAAGTAGGCGAGATGGCGCATGAGGGTAAAATGAGGTGTGATAAG
>CAYUFY010000513.1:0-3330 GCA_964443795.1 uncultured Anaerolineales bacterium
ACCTTCACCCCGTCGCTCACACCATCCAACACCCCCACACCCACCTTCACTCCGTCGCTCACCCCGACGCCATCCAACACGCCTGTCCCGCCCACCGCCACAACAACACCAATTCCCACATCCAAACCAACGATCAATACCTTCAAAATCTACCTACCGTTGGTTATTTCCAACTCATCCACCCATAGCGATGAAATTGACGCGCCAAGGATCGGGCTTGCCGGGTCAATAATCACAACCAACCCCTTCCTTGCCGACCGGGTGAATTTTTGGTCTCATAGCCGCCCCTTCACCTTTCAATAGAAAGCCTCAAACCCTCCGCTTAGCATTTGATACAATTCAGCCAATCCACTTTTTTGCTACATTTTCAAGGAGACCATTGATTTCTCATGAGTCACTACCTCGTCACTGGCGTCGCCGGCTTCATCGCTTCCAAAGTCGCCGAGTTTCTTTTGGCCGAGGGCCACACCATCACTGGCCTCGACAATCTCAATGACGCCTACGATGTGCGGCTGAAGCAGTGGCGCTTGCAAAACCTCGTCGGACAGGCTGGGTTTTCTTTTTACCAAGTGGATATTTGTGATCGCCCGGCACTGGAAAAAGTCTGGACCACCAGCGGTCCGTTCGAGGCCGTGATCAATCTCGCCGCCCGCGCGGGGGTGCGCTACTCGGTCGAGAATCCCTGGGTCTATCTGGATACAAACGCCACGGGCACATTAAACCTGCTGGAACTCTGCCGACATTCATCCACCCGCAAATTCATCCTAGCCTCCACCTCAAGTCTTTACGGCTCACATAATCCCCTGCCCTATAGCGAAGCCGCCGACACCAATCGCCCCCTCTCCCCCTATGCGGCCTCCAAGAAGGCGGCCGAGGCCATGTGTCACTCCTATCATCATCTCTATAATCTGGATGTGACCGTGGTGCGTTACTTCACTGTGTATGGCCCGGCGGGTCGGCCCGATATGAGTCTCTTCCGGTTTACGCAGTGGATCGCTGAAGGGCGACCCGTGACGATTTTCGGGGATGGCAGTCAATCGCGCGATTTTACCTATGTGGACGATATCGCGCGCGGGACGATTGCGGCGCTCAAGCCGGTCGGCTATCGCATCATCAATCTCGGCTCGGATCGCCCCTTAGGGTTGATGGACGCTTTGCACTTGGTGGAAAAATATTTGGGGCAGACCGCCCAGATCATTCATAAACCGTTCCATCCCGCGGATGTACTGGCGACCTGGGCCGATGTAACTACCGCCCGCGAAGTCCTGGGCTGGCAGGCGCAAGTCAGTTACGAGCAGGGCATCGAAAATTTGGTGCGCTGGTATCAGGCCAATCGGGACTGGGCGTCTCAAATCCAGACTGATTGACGCTGTTGAGCGAGTGGCGATTGCCAGTCTGAAACGAATTAAAACAGGTGCCGGGCGAATGAGTCACCCGGCACCTGTTTTTTTCACAATGCTGTAGGGGGCAGGATCACTTCACCAACGGCACCGCCAATCCAAACGTACTCCCCTGCCCCTCTTCGCTCGATACCCAGACCCGGCCAGCGTGTTTTTCCACAATCGTTTTGACGATGGCTAAGCCCAGACCAGTGCCGGGGGTCTTTTGGGTGGCTTCGGTGCGGACCCGGTAAAACCGCTGAAACAAGCGCGCCTGCGCCGCTTGCGGAATGCCCGGCCCGTTGTCGCTCACTTCCACAATCCCCTGTTGGTCAGCCTCACGGTAGCGCACCCACACCTGCCCGCCCTCCGGCGTATATTTCAACGCATTGCTCACCAGGTTCGAAACCGCCCGGTGCAACCACATCTCATCCCCCACTACGCGGTGGGTCGCCGCCGGGCCTTCAAAGCGCAGGCGCAGTTGCTTCTGCTCGGCCGCCAGCCGGAACTCTGCCACCACCGCCTCGGCCACCTGGCGCAACGTCAGGTCGGACATTTGAATATCTTTATCGGTCTCGGCGTTTTCCAGGTTCAGCAATTGCTCAATGAGCGCGCCCATGCGTTCCGAGCCTAGCTTGAGCATATCCAGGCATTCTTTTTGTTCCAAAGTCGGGTCGGGCAATAAATCGCGCAGGAGATTGGTGGCCCCGGTGAGCATGTTCAAGGGGTTGCGTAAATCATGCGCCGCCGTCTGGATGGACTCGCTCTTCCATTGCTCCAAATGCTTAAAGTGGGTGATGTCTTGCAACACCATCACCCACCCGGCTGCCGCCGCGCCGTTTTCACCAGCCAGCGGCGCGAGCGTCACCGAAAAATATTTACCCTCTTCCCCCACCCACTCAAAGATGAGGGGCGTGCCTCGTTGGGCGGCGATGGCTTGCTCCAGCCACTGCCCCAACCCGGCGTTCACCGCTCCCAAATGCCTCGCCCCCGGTGTACCGGCGGCGAGGCGACCGAACAGTTGCTCGGCCACCGGGTTGATCTGGACCAATCGGCCAGCGGCATCGGTGACCAGCACGGCTTCAGTCACCGAGCGCAGGATGGCCGTCAGGGGTTGACAACAGTTGACATCTTTATAGACTTTCATGGCTTTATATGCTAAAATATCCGCATGAAACTCTCGGCGTGGGCCAAGAAGAACGGGCTGTCGTACAAAGCGGCCTGGCGGTTGTTCAAAACCGGGCAGTTGCCGCTTCCCACGACCCAACTCGCCACCGGCACGATTTTGGTGCATGAAACCACGCCAACGGACTTGCCCGCCCGCGCCGTTTGGTATGCCCGCGTGGCCTCGCACGACCAAAAAGCCGATGCCGAGCGGCAGATGGAGCGGTTACGCACCTTTGCCGCCGCGCAGGGTTTGCCGGTGGCGAAGGAAGTTATCGAGATGGGCTCCGGTTTGAACGGCCAGCGCAAGCAAATTCTCAAACTGTTGGCCGACCCGATGCTGACCGTCATCGTTGTGGAGCATCGTGACCGCCTGGCGCGGTTTGGGGTAGAACTCGTGACCGCCGCGCTGGAAGCCCAGGGGCGGCGAGTGCTGGTGATGAACGAGACCGAGTCGAAAGATGACTTGGTGCAGGACATGACCGATGGGCTGACTTCGCTGTGCGCTCGGTTATATGGACAACGCGGTGCGGCCAACCGCGCTAAACGCGCCCTGAAAGCGCTGGAGCAGAGCCAGTGAAAATTCAGCGCGGCTTCAAGACCGAGCTGGACTTGAATAATGTCCAAAAGACGCAGTGCGCCCGGCACGCCGGCGCGGCCCGCTATGCCTACAACTGGGGCTTGGCGCGCAAGCAAGGGGCGTACCAGTCGGGGCAGAAAACACCCACCGCGATTGACCTGCACAAAGAACTCAACCAACTCAAAAAAGGCGAACTGAGTTGGATGT
>CAYUFY010000514.1:0-3329 GCA_964443795.1 uncultured Anaerolineales bacterium
ACATGCTGTAACCTTTACTATTTTCCACAAGTTATACCCCCTTTATATGGGGGGTGCCACGCGAACTACCAGAGAACCTAAACTTAAGAGTATCTACAACAAGCGCGACGGTTTTTGCCGCGGCAGGTGTCGGGCTACAAGCCCGACCTACATCAGTTTCCCGTTAAAGCCGGTAGAGCCATAAAAGTTTATGGCTCAATTTTTTCCGGCTTCGCTTTCTGAGCCTGGACGGTGGCGGCGGCCACAAACGCGCGAAAGAGCGGATGCGGCCGATTGGGGCGCGAGAGAAATTCGGGGTGAAATTGCGTGCCCACCATGAAGGGATGGTCGCGGAGTTCGGCAATTTCGACCAGGCGGCTATCGGGCGAGAGGCCGGAAATAACCAGGCCCTTCGCGCCGAGCAAGTCGCGATAGGCATTGTTGAATTCCCACCGATGGCGGTGGCGTTCACTGGCGGCCTGACCCGCGGGCAAGTCGTAAGCCTCATCCGCTTTAGTGCCGGGGACGAGTTGACACGGATAAACGCCGAGCCGCATGGTGCCCCCCATGTCGGCCAACTCCCGCTGGTCAGGCATCAGGCTGATGACGGGGTGCGCCGTGGCCGGATCGAATTCCGTGGAATTGGCTGAATCTGAATCGAGCGCCCAGCGCGCAAATTCAATGCACATCACTTGCATGCCCAGGCACAAGCCGAGGTAGGGCACTTGATGCTCACGCGCGTACCGGGCCGCCGCGATTTTGCCTTCGATGCCGCGGGTGCCGAACCCGCCGGGGACCACAATCCCGTCGGCGCGCTTGACCAGTTCCCAGCCATGCCCTTTTTCCAGCTCCACCGCGTGAATCCAATCAATCTCCACCTCATGGCCCACCGCCAGCCCCGCATGTTTGAGCGCTTCGCGCACGCTCATATACGCGTCTTGCAATTCGACATACTTGCCCACCAAACCCACCCGCAAGGTAGGCTTGGGGCGGCGAACTTCGGTCACCAGATTTTCCCACTCCTGCCAGTCGGGCGCGGCTTTGGCGACCAACCCCAGGCGCGAGAGGACAATGTCGGCGACCTGCTCATGTTCGAGCAACAGTGGCACTTCATATAAAACATTCGTGGTCACCAGCGGGATGACCGCCTTTGCGTCCACGTCGCAGAACAGGGCGATCTTGCCCCGCAAGTCGTCACTGACCGGGTGGTCGGAGCGGGCCACAATAATATCCGGGGTGATGCCAATGGAGCGCAGTTCACGCACGGAGTGTTGGGTGGGCTTGGTCTTCAGTTCGCCCGTCGCGCCGATGTGCGGGAGCCAGGTGACATGCAGGTAGAGCGTGTTTTCGCGCCCCACGTCCGTCCGCATCTGGCGCATGGCTTCGAGAAAGGGTTGCGACTCAATATCGCCGACCGTGCCCCCGACTTCCACCAACACGATTTCGGCGCCCGTCACTTTGGCCACCTGGCCCATGCGGCGTTTGATCTCAGTCGTGATGTGGGGGATGACCTGGATCGTGCCGCCCAGGTAATCGCCGCGCCGTTCTTTGGCAATCACGTCCGAATAAATCTGGCCGGTGGTAATGTTGCAGACCCGGCTCAAATTGACATCAATGAACCGTTCATAGTGGCCCAGATCGAGGTCGGTCTCCGCGCCATCATCCAATACATAGACCTCGCCATGTTGATAAGGACTCATGGTGCCGGGGTCCACGTTAATATACGGGTCCAATTTTTGGATCGAGACCTGGAACCCGCGCGCTTTGAGCAAGCGCCCAAGCGCGGCGGCGGTGACGCCCTTGCCCACCGAACTAACCACGCCGCCCGTGATGAAAATATATTTGGTCATGCAATTCTCCTAAGCATGCGTCTTATGGAACCACGAATTCCTTTAGTCGGGACAAGTCAGCCGTGGTGCCAGTCAGTGGCAGACGCGCTAATTCCGGGTACAAAGCCCAGGGGTTAACACAAAATAACATAGGTAGGTTATATAGCTCCAAAGACGATTTCATGAATACCAGCGGCAAGGCCCCGCCCTTGACCCACTCCAGCGCGGTGTTCAAGCCAGAGAACCGCAAAATCAGAGCCAGCCCGCCTTAGGCTTACAATCGCCACACCGCGTCCACTGACCCGGCGTGACCAAAGCGATGAGAATGGCGCTGACAACATATCAGTTTACGGGTAGGCTTTGTTAGCCGGGGTGGCAACTGGCGGTGAGACCTGCCGCAAATAGTTGGCAAGGACAGGAAAAACATCGTGCAAATCAAACCGATTCCAGGAGGTCTCGCCCGTTGCCCCACCCGTAAAGATGGTCGCGCCAATCACATATGGGTCTTGTTGCAACTGAGCGTCATACCAGGCCAGCACATTCACATAGGCTTCTGGCCCGCTTGTGCCAAAATTCTGTTCCATCCACCAAGCCTGATGCTCCTTCCATGCGCCCGTGGTTTCAAACCCACATCCCCCCAAGTTCACCAAACCATCAATGCCCATCTCGCTGATGACCAGCGGCAAATCGCCCATCCCGAGGGGCTTAAGATAGCCCTCGTACCAGTACCGATACCGCAGGGCCAGCGGCCCGGCCGGCACGCTGAGGGTGGGCGCGCCGGGGATGCCGTTGGCCTCGCCCGGGGGTTTAACCCCACATGCCATCGTCGGCGCATTATATTCGTGCAGGGTAAAAATCCCGCCACAGGCATACGCCGCCTGGAGCGCCGGGATAAAGTGTCCCATCAATTCATAGGTCACGGGCCAGCCTACCCCAAACACGCCCACGGCGGCGCGGAAACCGCGCGCCTGCATCTCGCAAGCCCGCGTGGCTTCAAACTGCGCGAACCAATCCATTTTCTCCGGCGTATCGGCGATATATTCGTTCCAGGCCTCCCAAAAATCAACCTGAGGATTAAGTTGATAATGTTCCAGATTGGCTTCAATATATTGATGGGCGGCTGCCTGGGGGGTTTTAGTGGTGACCCAGGCGTCCTCTTGCCCGCCCCGGATGCCGACCATGAGGGTGCCCGGTGAATCTTGCTTGACCATGCCCGCCCAACTGACATCATCAATACCTTTAACCACGCGCGGATGCCCCTGTCGGACCATTTCAAAAAAAGCCGGGTCGGAGGAATAAAGCAAGATGGCCCCCAGTTTGCTGGCGCTTAATGCCGGGTAAGCCTGCGGCCAATCTTTGGGCAAAGCCTGACTCAAATTGCCTGAGCGAGCGGTAATGATGGGCAGAAATACCGCGTGGGTCAAAGCGCCAGGCACAAGCGTGACTGGCGCGAAGGTTGGCAACATCACCGGAACATCGCCAACAAATCCAGCCGGATAGGGGCTGGGGGGCGGCAAGGGG
>CAYUFY010000515.1:0-3268 GCA_964443795.1 uncultured Anaerolineales bacterium
GTTTCGACTTATCGGCTACTTCATCCGGGGGAGGAGACACCTTGAAAGGGCTGGTTCTTACTCCTATTGGGCTGGTTTCACGTATACCGTGAAGCGCACCTCAGCTTGTGTGCTTCCTTTTTGCAGTCGGACGCGCACCCACCAATTGCCGACAGCGAGGAACTGTGCACCACCCATGAACATCCCACTGCCATCGGACATGGCCTGCGCCTCACCGGAGCCGATGGGCTGGTCGCTGCCTTCGCGGCCATATTCGAACGTCAGGCCGTCAAGCGGAACCGGGCGTTGCCGCGAGTCCATTGGCATGAAACTCAGTTGCACCGTACCAGTAGGAAGCGGCGGGTTGGGAGCGGTTGTGAGCCGGACAGTGATCCACCCATGCGGGCCAAGGTCGGCGGTCGCGTCGCGTGCCGGATTGCGGGCAATCTCGCCCAACGTTGCCCACGCGATAGCGCCAGCCAGCATTAGCCCGGCGACCACATAGAGGAGCCAGCCCCAAGAACGTTTTGGACGAACAGCTAGGGTGTCTGCTAATGAATGATCCATGGTCATCAATGAGCCTCCATCTTTAATGTTTCTTCCACATCGGATAGCCGGGGCTCGCTGGGTTGTGCCCAAATCTTCATCAGCCGCACCGCCACTGCCAGCACCGCCATGCCAACAACTTGCGCCGCCCGGACCCCCCCGGCCCACACTACGCTGTCGCCCCGGAAGGCTTCCCAAAAAACGCGGGTGGCGGCTAAGAGTGCGACAACGAACAGAAAGTTATTCCCATCACCCAGCTGACCGAGCGGCCGTTTCCACGCGATGGCGAATATTACCAGAGCCGTGAGACTCTCGTAGATTTGTGTGGGATGACGGTAATCATCCCATAGATAGATTGACCACGGTAGCCGCACGGGCGCGCCGAAGGCGTCGCCGCTGAGAATATGCGCGAGGCCAAGCGCGACCATGAAAGCGGCCAGCCCCGGCGCGAGCGCGTCCAACGTGGGACGGAGCGGCAGTTTCTGCCTCCAACTGAAGAGCGCGGCGAAGGCAAGGCCGATGACGAGACCGGCGTTGGCATCGAGCGTGGCGGGAGTCAGTGCGAACAGGCTCAGCGGGTTGGCGAGATAAGTGCTGAGGTAGCGAGCGGCGTACGCCAATCGCGCGCCCACCACACCCGCGCTCAGCCCGTAGAAAATCAGGTTGTAAACGTTGGCTGGGTTAAGTTTCAAGCGGGTCGCTTCTTTTTCAGCGAGCGATGAGCTGATCCACGCGCCAACGAGCAGAACTAGACCAGGCAATTGCAATAAGAAGGGGCCGAGACGCACGAAGGGGAACATTACGGCGTCTCCGTGAGCAGGCCTTCCACTTTCGATTGAATGACCGCCTCGCTCATCGGCCCGCCGATGACGACAGCCCGAATGATGCCCCGGCGGTCAACAAAGAAGGTGGAGGGTAGTCCGCGCAACATATAGCGGGCGCTCACCACGCCGTTGCGGTCAAGTGGCACGAGAAAAGTCAGGCCATAGCTTTTGACAAAAGCGGCCGCTTCGGCTTCGCTATCTTGATTGGTGGTGTTGACCGCCAGCACTTCCAACCCTTGAGCCTTGTTGGCTTGATAGACCGTTTCCATGGCGGGCATTTCAGCCCGGCACGGCGGACACCACGAGGCCCACAAGTTGATAATGACGGCCTTGCCACGCAATTCAGAGAGCGTGACCTGTCCACCCCCGAGCAAGTCGAGGGTGAAGTCAGGGGCTGAGAAGCCCTCGCGCGGACTGGGGGGCGGCTGGCCATCGGTTGTCATAGTGGGCGGGACGCGCGCGAGAAATGTCCATAGGCCGCCGAGGCCGAGGGTAACGACCATAAGAAGGTTCCAACGGCGAGTATCTTGCGGTAGGGTTGAGATCATCGGGTTGTTATTATAGGTAGGAGCGCGCTGAGGGCCAGCCCGATAATCATTAGCCGGCTGGAATGGCGAAGCTAGGCAGTCCCAACCCAGTGGCTAGGGCCGACAGGATGAGTCCCGCAATGGATTTAGAAGATGAGCGCCGGGATTCTTGCAGGCCACCGGGCGGACCACCCATCAAAAGACTCCGACGGGAATCCGGAGTCAACACGCCGGACAGTGCCGCACAGCCGAGTTTGAGAAACGCGCGTTGTGAACGGGACACAGCACTTCCGAAACCATCACAAGCTCAAACCGGCTCGCTGAAACTTGTCTTCGATCTGGCGGGCGGCGTCGGCCAAGGAGCTTGCGACATAGGGATAGGCCAGCCAAACGGCGCCGAGGCTGAACAGTCCACCCGTGATCAGCCGCATCCATGAGTTGAACGAACCAAGCGCATCACCGCTGTAAAAAGCTACCGGGAAAGCGTTATTGGTCACCGTAGCCAGCCAGAGATTGCTGTCGCGGAAGCCTTGGCCGACGCCAGCAAAATCACTCAGCAGATGTGTGCCGCCGTCCACCACCATCGGCAGGATCAGCAGGGCAAAGCCCCACCACGAGAGCGGCTTTAGCCACTTGCGTAGCGGCCAATAGAGCAAACCAAAAACGAAAAGGCCGGTGTACATTGAGATCATCCGATCCGACCAAGCCACCTTCCAGCCCAACTCCTTCTTTGATTACCATTCGGAACCGTCGATGACGAGGTCAGCCAAGACCACAATGCGTTGCGTATCCACCAAATAGGGATAACACGAAATCAAAGTGAGGGTCAGGGCTGGCGTTGGCTCCATTACGCCCACATTTGGCGAATAACCTGATAGTAGAAGAATTCCAAACTTTGCAGGTTGCCATGCACGCCAAAGTGATTGAAGTACCCGGTCAGTTTTGAGTTCAACAGCCTGAATAAATCGGGTAGGCGGCGATGCCGGTTTTCCTTGAGCCATAGTTTGAAGCGTGTGACACTCCCCAGCCGCTAAAGCGGCGGGGCTTCTTGGGACACGCTCGGCCTAGTGGCCCACGTTTTGTCCCACTGGGCCTGTCCAGCCCAGTTCGTACTTGGTTGTTGGCTACGTTGCATACTTCGACTAAGACGAAGTATATTGAGCGCAGCGTTGTGGTCGCGGTCTAACGACAAACCACACGCGCATTGCACCCAACGGTCGGCGAGAGAAAGATGCTCAAACACTGCGCCACACTGCGAGCAAGTCTTGGAGGTATAGGCGGGATTGACCAGAAGCAACTCGCGCCCAGCGTATGCTGCTTTGTGCGCGAGATGCAATCCGGTTAACGACAATTAGAATTACCCTCCAACGACAACTAGAAATGCCCACCGAT
>CAYUFY010000516.1:0-3267 GCA_964443795.1 uncultured Anaerolineales bacterium
AATCAGTGTTCAGCGATGTGACAGAGAAGGAGGACGCACACATACCCGAAAACCGCCGCGATCGAGACGGCGGCTGGGAAGGTTCCAGCTCCGGAAGGCGGCGCGCGCGTTGTCTAGAGAGTAGTACCACGAGCCGCCGCGCACCACACGCGTGGCATTGCCACTCAAACCAATGTTGGCGGGCTTGCCAGATTCATTCAAGCACCACTCCCGCACATTGCCACTCATATCCAGTGCGCCATAAGGAGCCGCGCCCGTTGGGTACATTCCTACTGCGGTGGTTCGCCCCAAACCACTTTCATTGGTGTTGGCTTTGGCGCTGTCCCATTCATCGCCCCACGGATATTCCTTACCCTGTGGCGAAGCGGCCCATTGCCATTCCCATTCGGTGAGCAAGCGCAAGCCCGAGTAAGTGTCTAAAGTTTTCACGGTCAGTTGGGCTGGAATATCGGGCCAACTCAACCGCGCATTCAGCCAGCGGCAAAAAGCCATCGCGTCGTACCACGATACGTTCTCACGCGGGTGATTGCCAAACTTGAAGTTCTGTTCACCTGACTGGCGTTTGTGGTCGTCATCGGCGGCCAAATCTTTCCACCAACCCGCCTGCGTAAACCCATCCGCCGCATCAATGAAGGCTTGGAACTGCGTGTACGTCACCGGATACTTGGCGATATAAAACGGCTGAACCGCAAATTCCTGCCTTTCAATCGTGATCTTTCCGCCAGCCACCTTTACCCACACCATATCCGGCAAGCCAATATGTTCGGGCTGGTCGCCCCACAAGCGGGTTTCATGGCTCGTCAAGTCGCGCCGGTCGGCGCGCACCAATCCCACCCCGGCACGGCGGTCGCCCAACGTGTCAATCCGTTCACCAATGAAAGAGCGCCGGCGGTGGGGCGTGGCGGGGTTATCAAGCTCTTCCAACAATCGGTCATACTCCAACCGGATAAATTCTTTTTCAACCGCGTTCAACTCCGGCCTCAGCCGCGCTTGCATCTGGTACACCGGTTGCAGGCGCTCATCGGGCCACAGGTAGGCAGGCTGGCGGCCCTGCTTGTCCCACACCCCGGCGGCGGCCCGCACCTGGCGCAATAAAATCAAGTCGTCCTGCGCTTCTTCAATCCACGCTTGCAAGCGCGGCCAACTGCGGAACAGCGCTTCATGCGCCACTTCGACCAGCGGTTCTTCACCCGCGCCTTTGGACGTGACCAGCAACCGCGCCTGCACCAAGGCTTGCGCCAACTGCGTGCAGGCGGCATCGGCCTGCACCTGGGTGAGCAAGGCGCGCTTGCGGGTGGCCGCGCCGTTTTCATCCACTTCCACCAGTTCGCGGAACACGCGCGCTAAGGTGGCTTGCACGGTGGTGGGTAATTGGTCAAACGTTGCTTGCGCCCGCGCGCCAATCGCGCCCTGCACCCCGCCAAAAGCGCGGTAGGCCGGGGCCGTCAATTGGCCCTGCCCCCGTGCGGCCTGATACAGTTGATCCAACGCAAAAGCCAATAACGCCAGCGCGCCCGCCTCCGGGCCGGTGTCGGTGAGCAGTTGGCGCACCAAGCCCGCTTCAAATTCCAGACCCGCCACGCGCGCCGGGCCGGTCATCATCTCGTGTAGTTCCAGTGGGGCGGGCGCGCTCAATGTGTAAGTGCTGTCTTGATTACGATTGATGAGCCGCGACAACACCGGGGATTGCACACAGTAGCGATAGAAGTCATCGCGCAGGGTGACGATGATGAGCACGCGCGGCGAGCGGGCGGCTTCATCGAGCGCGGCGCAAAAGGCCGGGCGCAGAGTCTCGGCCACACGGGTAAAGGTCTCTTCAAACTGGTCAATGAACAGCACCGCGCGTTGCCACTCGGGGGCTTGCGCCAAATGGTCTTCCAGCAGGCCGCGCAAGCCAGCGGGGGTCGCGCGCAAACGCTCGCCCAGTTCGCGCTTGGGCAACTTCACCATTTCCCCCACTTTATCCTTCAGCGAGTCAAACGGGTCGCCGTTGCCCCATTCATCGGGCGTCAACTGCATCACCGGCCAGCGTTCACTGCCGGGCAAGGCGCCTGCCTGCAAACGCGGGATCAGCCCCGCGCCCACCAGCGACGACTTGCCCGACCCCGACGCGCCCACCACCGCGAGAAAGCGACAGGCGGGGTCGCGCAAACGACTGAGCAGTTGGTCGGTCTCCGCGCCGCGCCCAAAAAACACCGGCGCATCCTCGGGGCCAAATGCGCGCAAGCCGGGAAACGGCGATTTGCCCGTGGGCCAGGCGGGGGGCGGCGGCGCGCTGGGCACGACTGTGGGCGTTGTGGGCCGGGGCGCCAGGCGGCGCTTTTCAATCAACTGCGCCAACAGTTTCCGCAGGTGTTGCTCCAACAATTCCCCAAATTGTGCGGGCGTTTCATAAGTGTTGTAACCCGACCGAGGGGAGCCATCGGGGTTGTTGAAACCGGCGAAGAACTCTTGCACGGCCTTACGTTGTTGAATGCGCTCTTGAAAGTCGGGCGCGTCTGGGTCAAATAAAACTTTTTTTGTGCGCCGATACACCAGCACTTGCGGGTGCCCGGTGGCCTGGAACGCTTGCAACGCATTTTCCAATTCCCATTCGGTGCCCGAGCGATACGGCTCGCCATCGGGCTTGCGATACTTGGCCGAGTCTAGCGGTGTGCCCAGCCGCGACCAGAAAATGGCTACGAAGAGATCGCACTCCGACGGCTTCGGCAAACCTTGCGTGATGGCGGTCTGCGGGTCAATGCCGGCCAGCAGGGGCGTGGTGTCATCGGGCTTGTCCCACGCCACCGCTTCCAGACGCAAGTTGCGACAAAATGGGTCGGCGCGCAATTTCTCAATGACCTTCAAGGCCAGACGGCGCTCGTCTTTCACGTCGCCGGGCGAGGCCAGAAACACGCGCAGGGTCTGGCCACCGGCATCCAGGGTATCCACCCCGCGTTGTTTGAAGGCTTCCGCCCATTCCATCAAGGAGGTCAACACCTCAGCGGGCAAATTCGTCGTCTGTTGAACGAACTGATAAATCTCACTGCCAATGGCGACGGCGGTGGAGCCGGTGATATTGCCGGCGGTAATGTTGCCCCATTGCACCGAGCCACTGGCCTTCGCCAGTTCCGTTTCCAAGTGTTGAAGTTGGGCTTGCAAGGCGGCATCGCCCGTTTGCGCGGCGTGGGCGCGCAGGGCGGCGAGAAAAGCGAAATCACTCATGGCGCATCCTTCTTGTCCTTCTCGGCCTTCACCCGCTCCGCAATTTTCTTGAACACGGTGTTC
>CAYUFY010000517.1:0-3264 GCA_964443795.1 uncultured Anaerolineales bacterium
GCGCCCACCTGACAGGTCTAGCGCACCATCACTTACTTTGTTACCACTACCCAAAGATTGAACGCCACCACCGAACAACCCGAACGGTTATCAAAAAAGGCTCTACCGTTTTTGACGGGATTGGCGTAGGTCGCGCGCCTGCCCCCCGCATGGGGGGTGTAGCGCGACGGTTTTTACCGCATCCGGTGTCGGGCTACAAGCCCGACCTACGTCAGTTTCCCGTTAAATCCGGTAGCGCCAAAAAATCGTTGGGCAAACGTATGCAAAAGTATATTGACTCTGATGAGAGAAGAGGCCTATAGTATGAGCAGACTTAAAGCGAAGCACATTAACAACCACAGCAACCGAGGCGTTGTCTGGCTCCAGTGACTAACTGACGCGATGATGGCTTGACTAAGTTTCCTGAAAAACTGACCGAGAAAAAGAAACATGGCCCACTCGGCAGTAGCGGCAGAACGATTGCATCGCGGCCAAGTCACTTCACTGGTGTTTCCACCGCATACGGCAAGAACTGACCGGGCGCATTTTGAGTAGCGCGCAAGCCAGACACTACTGGCAAGGTGAGCCGCACAACGAGGCGTTGACCCAACGTGCAAGTCTGAAGCGGGTCCTGCCCAAGGAGATTGGTACATCTCTGCCGAAGACATTGCTTTTTATTATTCGTGGTTGCTAACCCATGCTTCGCCGAGGAGCCGGATTGAGTACACAAATCCGGCTCCGTTTCATTTAAAAAGGGTCGGCCGGATTTAACGGGAAACTTTTTGACCGCGAAATTCGCGGCGAGGTTTTTCCTGCTTAGGTTTGCCCCAACACCCGCGCCACCACGGCGTTCAACTCCAGCGGCGAGAACGGCTTCACCAAATACTCCGCCGCACCCACGGCAAAGCCCTCACGCACTTCCTGCTCCGCGCCGCGCACCGTGAGAAAAATCACCGGGATATTCACCAGCGCCGGGTCAGCCTTCAAGCGCCGGCACGCGTCATAGCCATTCAAGCGCGGCATCTTCACATCGAGCAAAATCAAATCCGGTTTCAGCGCTTGCGTCTGCGGCACCACCGCCACGCCATCCTCCACCACCCCAATCACTTCGTGCCCGGCGTGGCGCAGGGTTAACTTAATCAACATCTGAATGTCCGGCTCATCTTCTGCAATTAAAATTTTCGCCATAAGGCCTCACTTAATGAATGCTGATTTCCCCGCCGCCCGGCGCGACCCGACCGATGACCCACCCCGCCGCGCCCGCCGCTTCCAAACGTTCTAACACTGCGCCCGCGCGGTCAGCGGCGATAGCGGCCAACAACCCCCCCGACGTTTGCGGGTCGTGCAACAACCGCTGTTCCCAATCGGCGAGCGGGCGGGCATACGTTATCCACTTTCCAAAATACGCTTCATTGCGCTCCGCCCCCCCGGGGAACACCCAGGCCTCGGCGTAGCCCCGCGCCCCGGCCAGCCACGGCAGAGCCGCATACTCCAACTCGAACTTCATCCCCGACAAATGCGCCATCTCATGCGCGTGGCCGAGCAAGCCAAAGCCGGTGATGTCGGTGAGCGCGTGGGGCGCGAAGTCCGCGAGGGCGCTGGCGGCCCGCTGGTTAAGGCGCATCATGCTCTCCACCGCCGCTGCCAAATGTTCGGGGGCCACCGTCCCGCGTTTGTGCGCCGTCGTAATCACGCCCGTGCCGAGCGGCTTGGTCAAAATCAACACATCACCGGGTTGCGCGCCGCCTTTGGCAAAGATGCGCGCCGGGTGGACGAGGCCCGTCACCGCGAGGCCGTACTTCGGTTCTTTATCGGTGACCGTGTGGCCCCCGGCAATCACCGCCCCGGCCTCGCGCACCTTTTCCGCGCCGCCGCGCAAAATCTCCGCCAATATCTCGGGTGACAAATCTTCGGGGAACGCGGCCAGGTTGAGGGCAAATAACGGTCGCCCGCCCATCGCGTAAATATCCGAGAGCGCATTGGCCGCCGCAATCGCGCCAAACGCATAGGGGTCATCCACCACCGGCGGGAAGAAGTCGGCGGTCTCGATGATGGCTTGCTCGGGGTTCAAGCGATACACGGCGGCGTCGTCGGGCGCGCCCAAGCCCACCAGCAAGTCGGGATAGTCTTGAGCCTGAAACATATCGGCGAGTGGGCGCACCACGTGCGCCAGGGCCTCGGGGCCTAACTTGCTCGCTCAACCCGCGCACGAGGCGAGGCTGGTCAGGCGAATCATGCGACTGGGAGTCATGGGCGTAAGTATAAATGACAACTGAAAAGTGAAGAATGACCAAATAACCCAATGACCTAATGAATGTATAATCCCGCTCGTGACCAATCAGTTTGCCAAATTAGAGGCGCATCTGGAGGCGCTCGTCGAAGGCACATTTGCGCGCTGGTTTGCCAATCGGCTACACCCGCAAGATGTGGCCGTGCAACTTATCCGCGCGCTGGAGGATAGCACCGCCCGGGGCGTGCCCGCCCGCCGGTATCTTGTGCGCCTGCATCCCGCCGATGCCCAAGCCCTGCTCGGCGACCAGCCCCGGCTGGCCGAGACTCTGGCCGCCGAACTGGTGACCATCGCCCGTGAATCGGGCCTCATGCTGGCGACTCACCCAGAAGTCATCCTGCTCCCCGATGCGACCATCCGCCTGCGGAGTGTGACAGTCAGCCTGGATACAAACAGCGACCCGGAGCCGGGCCTGACGCAAGGCATGACGCCCCCCACCCCCGCCGACCCGGTGGCAACCCCGGCGGCCTTCCTCATCCTCAACGGCGAGCGCACCGTGCCCCTCACCCAGGGCGTGGTGAGCCTGGGCCGCCGCATGGATAATCACATTATTGTGGATGACCCGCGCATCTCGCGCGCCCACGCTCAATTGCGTCTGCGCTTTGGTCGCTATGTGTTATACGACCTCGGTTCCAGCGGCGGCACGTTTGTCAACAACCAGCGCATTCAGGAATGCGTCCTCCGCCCCGGCGATGTGATCTCGCTCGCCGGGGTGCCGCTCATCTATGGCGAAGAAGAAGCCAGTGAAGAGCAAACTGCAAATCCCAAAATTCAAACCCCCAAAGCCGAGCCAACCAACGCCCAGTCGGAATGGACATGAGAAGAACTCCCAAATCCCAAGCTCAAACGCCAAATGTATTCCCAGCCAATGATTTTGAGATTTGAGATTTGAAATTTGGGTTTTGAATTTTGGGATTTATAGATTTTGCGCTGTGAAAACCCGCCGCAGGCGAACCCAGCTTGCATCTTACAATTTTAATCGTATAATTGTAAGT
>CAYUFY010000518.1:0-3261 GCA_964443795.1 uncultured Anaerolineales bacterium
TTATCCACCAGGGCTGGAAGCCCTGTGGCTTGCGGCGGGTTTCAATCGGTCATCTGGCCGCCGAAACCCAGGCCGATGCCATCGTCGGCTCCCCCGATTACATCTCCCCCGAACAAATTCGCTCAGAATTCGTGCGCCCGCAGACCGACATCTATTGCCTCGGCGTGATGCTCTACGAACTGCTCACCGGCGCCGTGCCCTTCACCGGCCCCACGCCCATCGAGGTGATGCACCAACACCTGACCGCGCCCCTGCCGCCGCTGGCCGCCAATCGCACGGGCCTGCCCCAGGCGCTGGATGCCGTCATCGAACGCGCCACCGCCAAAGACCCCATGGAACGCTATGCCGATATTGACACCCTGCTGAAGGATTTGCGCCGGGCGGTGATGGGGGATGGGGGACAAGGGATGGGGGTCGGGCAAACGGTTGAGGCCCATTCCTCATCCCCCGCGCCTCGCGCTCTGACTCCTGCCGACAATCCCTACAAAGGCCTGCGCGCCTTCGGCGAGGGCGACGCGCCAGACTTCTTCGGGCGCGAGGCGTTGGTTCAACAATTGCTCGCGCGCCTCGGCGAAGGCGGCGATCTGGCGCGGTTCCTGGCAGTGATTGGCCCCAGCGGGAGCGGCAAATCGTCGGTGGTGAAGGCTGGTTTGATCCCCGCCCTGCGGCGTGGCGCCCTGCCCGGCTCGGAGAACTGGTACATCGTGGAGATGATGCCCAGCCTGCACCCGCTGGAAGAACTGGAAGCCGCGCTCTTGCGGATTGCCGTGAACCCGCCCGCTTCCCTGCTCGAACAACTGACCAGCGAGAAACGCGGCCTCTTGCGCGCCGTGCGTCGCTGTTTGCCGGATGACTCTAGCCGGGGCGTTCAATTGCCTGAGACGCGTACGGGCGTTCAAGTGAACGCCCCTACCGAACTGGTCCTCGTCATTGACCAGTTCGAGGAAACCTTCACGCTCGGCCAGGATGAGGCGCTCCGGGCGCATTTCCTCGACAGTCTCATCACCGCCGTGCTTGACCCACAGAGCCGCTTGCGCGTGGTGCTCACCCTGCGCGCCGATTTCATTGACCGCCCGCTCAACTACGTGGACTTTGGCGAACTCATGCGCCAACGCATGGAAGTGGTCTTGCCCCTCACGCCCGATGAGTTGGAGCGCGCCATCGTCGGCCCGGCGGAGCGCGTGGGCTTGCAACTCGAACCCGGCCTCGTCGCCGCGATGACCCGCGATGTCGGTGACCAACCCGGCGCATTGCCCCTCCTGCAATACGCCCTCACCGAACTCTTCGAAAAGCGCGAAGGCAATCTGTTGACGAAAGCCGCGTATCAATCCATCGGTGGCGTGCTGGGCGCGCTGGGCCGCCGCGCCGAAGAAGTGTATGCCGCGTTGAATACGGAGCAACAAGCATTAGCCCGCCAACTCTTCTTGCGCCTGGTCACGCTTGGCGAAGGTGTGGAAGACACGCGGCGGCGGGTGTTGCGGACGGAACTGGAGCAACTACAAGATTCAAAATCCAAGATTCAAGATTCAATCACCCAATCACCCAATCACTCAATCAACAATGTGATTGAGGCTTTCGGCAAACACCGCCTGCTCGCCTTCGACCGCGACCTCGCCACGCGCGGCCCGACGGTGGAAGTGGCGCACGAGGCGTTACTGCGCGAATGGGCGCGGTTGCGCGAGTGGCTGAACGAAAGCCGGGGCGATGTGAGAATGCAACGACAACTGGCACAGGCGGCTATTGAGTGGCAGGGTGCCAAACAAGATGTGAGTTTCCTGCTCACGGGCGCGCGGCTGGAACAGTTTGAGGGCTGGGCGGCGAGCACCTCCATCGCTTTAACTCACACCGAACGCGCGTTTTTAGACGCCGGGATTACCGAACGTGACCGACGCGAGGCCGAAGAGCGCGAACGGCAACGCCATGAATTAGAAACCGCGCAACAGTTGGCCGCTACCGAGCGCCAACGCGCCGAGACCGCACAGCAATTGGCCCAAACCGAGCGCATCCGAGCCGATGAGCAAGAACAAGCTGTGACGCGCGTGCGCACGCGCAACCGCCTGATTGCGGTGGCCGGGGTCATCGCGCTTCTGCTGGCGATAGCGGCGGGCATCTTCGGTTTGCAATCCAATACCAACGCGCAATTGGCGCAAGATAATTTGGGCGCGGCGCAAGTGGCGAACACGCAATCTGCTGAGAACGCGGCCCAAGCACAAGCCAATGCCGTTCAAGCCCAGGCGAACGCCGCGACCGCGCAAGCCGAAGCCGTGGTTCGTGCCACGGCGCAAGCGGAGACGGAAGCACAACGCGTGATTGCCGAAGCACAAAAGCAGGAGGCGCTTAAACAAGCCGCCGTTGGTCTCGCGGCGCAAGCCATTCAAGAACTCAGTGGCGCAAACCCAGAGCGGGCGGTGTTACTGTCTTTAGAAGCGCTGGAAAATTACCCCTATATGCCGCAAGCTGAGAGCGCGCTGGCGCGGGCGGTGCAGGAGTTTTTGCCATATCGCGATTATAGCGATGAGCACATCAACGCCAGCGGCGTCACGGGAGTTTCATGGTCACCGGATGGCCAATGGCTGGTTTCCGCCGGACGGGATGATACGGCCGGGCATTATATGGCGGCGATTTGGGAGGCCACCACCGGTCAACTCAAAACGCCCTTGGCAGCTGGGCTGGGGCGTTTTGAGGGTGGGCTGTGTGAATTTGGCGCTTGGGGTTGGTCGCCGGATGGTCAGCAAGTCGCGCTTTTTATTATGGGAGTTCAAACCAGCCCGGACTACAATATTTTCTATACGCCCGAGGCGTGTAACCGCATCCAGATTTTTGAAGTGCCCTCCGGTAAATTACTCCGGGAGTTCCGCACGCCGGGGCAGTTAGTGGGCGCTTGGTCGCCGGATGGGCGTTGGTTGGTGACGGGCAATCGCGATGGCAAGATTCGGGTGTGGGATGCGCAGACGGGCGACATCACCCGGGAATGGCAGGCGCATCCGAGCTTTGTCACGGCCATCGCCGTTTCGCCCGATAGCCAAACCATTGCTTCGGGTAGTTGGGATAACACCTGGCGCTTATGGGAAGCGGACACGGGCAAACTGCTGAGCAACTATGGCACGGAGCAAAAGGTGCCCACCGAAGCAGAGGGGGCTTTGGATATATATATTGGGGTTTCCGCCCTCAGTTGGTCACCGCCGGGCATCCAGTGGTGGCCGGATGAGGGCGATTTTCTGGCCATCCAATTTGGAGGGGACGTGTCGGAGCAATGGCTAG
>CAYUFY010000519.1:0-3250 GCA_964443795.1 uncultured Anaerolineales bacterium
CAACCGCATTTGGCTCATGTGATTAGGAATGTTCAGACTACCGTTGACGAATACAATTTTAGAGAAAGACCGTCACGGATTGGAGGCGCAGAAAAAATCTGCGTCATCCGCGTAATCTGTGGTTACTCCCTCTTCTCCGGCGGATTGATAATCACCGTCGCCCCCGCCTCGGCGTGAATGACGTGCCCGCCCGCTTGAATATTATCCCGCCCGGCTAGATTGCCGCCCACGCTTAGGTTTCCCTGATTATTGATGTCCACCCCGCCTTGTGTTACGTTGCCCGCCGATTGGGGCGTGAGCGCCAGCATCAGCATCTGCAATTGTTCCGGGGTCATGGTGGCCGGGTCATATTCCATTTCCATTTTCGTGCCGTCGCGTTCGATTTTTATTTTCACTGACCGCTGGTGCCCCGCCCCGCGCGCCGCCCACTCTTTTAGAAAACCGACGAGTGGCTCAATGGCATTGGGCAACACCTTCACCGCCAGGGCACCGAGCAGGGTGGCCCCACCGCTTTTGGTGCCCTCCGGTAGGGGCGCGCCCGGCAATTGGGCAATGTCCTCCACCGGTTGCTCGCGCAACTCATCCAATAACTGCAGAGTCGTGCGGTCCAGTTCCTCCGCGTCAGCGTCGGCGCCAGCGTCCACCACCAGCGTCAGGGTCAGGGGCGTGTCGGCCATGAGATTTTCTCCACCACCCATTCTACGCTCGTCGGCCAGTCGGGCAAAATTATTTTAGAAGACCCGCTCCGCCTTCTCCAACCTGATACTAACCACTCGACACCTGCCCCCTGACCCTCTATACTAGCGCCCATGCCCGGCACCCTCACCCTCATCGGCTCCGGCGAATTCCAGCCCGGCCTCGTCGCCACGCACCGTTCTATTCTCGCGCGGCTCACGCAACCCCGCGCCGTCTTCCTCGATACCCCCGCCGGGTTCCAAACCAACGCCGATGAACTCTCGGCCAGCGCGCAAACATTTTTTCAAGCCGAACTCGGTCTGCCGCTCGCCCTCGCCTCGCTCCGCCATTCCCACATCGCCCCCGAACAAATTCAACTCGCCAAAGACCAACTCACCGCCGCCAACTACCTCGTGGCTGGCCCCGGCTCGCCCACCTACGCTCTGCGCCATTGGCGGGCCACCGGGCTGGGCGAAATTTTTCGGGAGCGACTGGCCGCCGGGGCGCACCTCGTCTTCGCCTCGTCCGCCGTTATCGCGTTGGGGCGACACGCCCTCCCGGTCTACGAAATCTTCAAAGTCGGCGACGACCCCTATTGGGCGCCCGGCCTCGACTTGCTTAACCTCGACCTCGCGCTGGTCCCGCACTGGAATTATCACGAGCCGCGTTGTTTCATCGGCCTCGACCGCTTTAACGCCCTCGCCGCCCACTTGCCCGAGACCGTGATTGTGGGGATTGATGAGAACACGGCGGTGACCCTGGACTTTGACTCGGGCGTGGCCACCGTGACCGGGGCGGGGAGCGTGACCCTGCGTTATCGCGGCGAGGAACGCCTGCACCCGGCGGGTCATGCGTTTCCGCTCGTTAATCTCACCCCGGCGCACGCCCTCGACCCCGTGGGGGAACTTCAAACTTCAAATTACCAATTACCAATTACCAATCCCCAATTACCTGCCTCGCTTTACATTCCTCCTGCCCTGCACCAATGGGCCACCGACCGCGCCGCCTTCCGCGCCGCCAAAAACTTCGCCGCCTCCGACCAAATGCGCGACCGCATCGCCCAAGTGGGCTACACCCTCAAAGACTCTCCCACCGGCCCGGTCTTTACCCTAACGCAACACCCTAACTCCAACGCCGTTCCTGCCCAACTCGCCCAACCCGACACCCGCGCCTGGAGTGTCTCGCTCCTCTGCCGTAACAACGCCGCTGAAATCCTCCGCGCCGCCCAGAGCGTTTTGCGTTACGCCCCCGCCGGGTTGGAACTGATCATCGTGGACGATGCCTCCGACCCGGCCACCCGCGCGGCCCTCGCCGATTTTGCCTGCACCGATGACCGCGTGCGCCTGGTGCACTACAAAGACCCGCTGGGCGAGGGCGCGGGGCGCAACGCCGCCCTCCGCGCCGCGCGGGGCCAGCACGTCCTCATCCTCGGCGGGCACATGGAACTCACGGGTGACATCTTTACCCCCCTCGCCGCGACCCTGGCCGATGAGACCATCGGCGCCACCGGCAGTAACGGCCTGGTCACCACTGACCTCTTCACCTTCAACCCCGCGCCCACGCCGGACTGTGATGCCGTTGAGTTCTATTGCTTTGCCTTTCGTCGCGCGCGTCTCAAACAAGTCGGCCTGCTCGATGAAAAATTCGCCTTTTACCGCAACCTGGATTTGGACTGGAGCCTGACCTTCCGCGCCGCTGGCCTCCGCCTAATTACCACGCCCCAATTACCACTCGCCATTCACGAACACCCCTACCTCCGCATGGACCCCATCGAACGCGACAAGCTCAGCAAAAAGAACTACCGCAAATTTTTAGACAAGTGGAAGGGGCGGACGGATTTGTTGATGGGCAACGCTGAAAAGTGAGGCTCTACCGTTTTGATGGGATTGGCGTAGGTCGCGCTACCTGTAGCGCGACGGTTTGGGCCACGTTGGGTGTCGGGCTACAAGCCCGACCTACATTGGTTTCCCGTTAAATCCGGTAGAGCCAAAAGTGAAAAATAAAAGCAGTTACCCACCCTCACCTTTACTTTTTAATACGCACTTTCTGGAGTTTCGATGACCGACTTAACCGATTCCCGCCTCGACAAAGACGACTTCTTCAAACGCCATCCGCAATCTCCACTCACGCCGGAGCAAAAGCGCACCTTCCTCGGTCTAAATTATTTCCCCGAGAACGAAGCCTTGCGCCTCGAAGTCACAGTGGAGGAGTTCAACCCCAAGCCCACCGTGCGGATGCAGACTTCCACCGGCGAGGTGCGCGATTACCAACAGTTCGGCAAATTCAAATTCGCGGTGGAGGGTCAACTGGCTGAATTAACCATCTACGCCGCACCGCACGGCTTCTTTTTGCCCTTTGTGGATTCGCTCGCGGGGGACGAGACCTACGGGGCGGGGCGCTATCTTGAACCCGAAGCGCTGGGGGATGGCAAGTTCCTGGTGGACTTCAATCTCGCGTATAACCCGTATTGTGCGTATAACGAAAATTATTCCTGCCCGATTCCCCCGCGTGAGAATCGCTTGAAAGGGCCCATTCGAGCCGGTGAAAAAATCTTCTCCAGCGCTGAGCATTGAAA
>CAYUFY010000520.1:0-3249 GCA_964443795.1 uncultured Anaerolineales bacterium
GACAAGACAAGACAAGACAAGACAAGACAAGACAAGACAAGACAAGACAAGACACCTTCACTTTAACCGCGCCAGTTGGCTAACCCTCGGCTTCATCATGGTGGTCGCGTTGTTCTTCCTCAACCGCGAACTCACCCGCACCCAAACCATTGCTTGGGCCTCGGGTGAACCCCAAACCACCGCCGTTCCACCGCTCGACACACAACTGCTCTTCTCAACTTCACCGGCGCTCATGCGCCGCCCCGCCGGGCTCACCGGGCCAGACGCGCCCCTCCTTACCATCGGCGCTTTGCCCGCCGGGTGCGAGGTAGCGGGCCTGTCTGCCGCGCCACGCGGCCCGTGGGCGGCGGTGACGTTGGCGTGCCACGAGACGGTGTTGACCGGCCTCATCCAAGTGCATACCGGCGCGTTCAAACTTGTTGCCACGGATGTGGGGCCGGACAGCATCTTCCTCAGCTGGTCGCCCAATGGCAACGAAGTGTTAGTGCGCGCCGATATTGTGGGCAATCCGCAGGTGTATCACATCCAAGCGGCGAATGGGCAAGCCACGCCATTGCCCGTGCCGCCTGACACCTATCACGTTGATATTGCCTTCAACGGCCAACGCATGGTCTACGCCCTCACGCGCGGGCTGGGCTATGGCAGTGAACTTTGGATTGCCGACCTCGACGGACAGAACGCGCAACGCCTCATCGCTGACCCAACGCATATCATCGCCTATGCGCGCTTCTCACCCAACGGCGGACAACTGGCTTACATCCGCATGATGGACAGCAACATTCCGTTCACGGTGGGCGAGGCGTGGGTGATGAACGTGGATGGGAGCAACGCCGTGCTATTGGGCGAAGCCGATGCGGGGCATGGCTACGAACCCGCGTGGTCGCCGGATGGCAACCGCCTCGCCTATGTGCGCCGCGAGAACGCCCATGATATTCGCGCCGACCAACGCCCCGAACACTTGTTGAGCAACATTGTGTTGGCGGATGTGAACACCCACGCGCTCACCGTCATCACGACTTTGACTGATGGCTTTGCCGAAAGCCCGGCGTGGTCGCCGGAGGGGGACACGCTGGCCTTTGCTGTGTTCCGCAACGGGGGCTCCCCCAATGGGAGCCTTGACCTATGGGCGTATGAAACCGCGACCCACACCCTGAATCAAATTACAACCAACGCTAATGCCCGTTACCCAACGTGGCTGTTCGGGAGGTAGAGATGAAACGCTTTTTCTTTTTGTTGAGCGTGCTTGCCACGCTGACGCTAATTGTTGCCGCCTGCCGCCCGCTGGATGTGCCGGAAACGCCGACGGTGGCTGTGCCGAGCGAGACACCTAGCCCGGTGCCGCCGACGGAGACAGAGACAGCGACGTTGGAGCCAACTGCAACAGCGACAGCTATGCCGACGGAAACGCCAGAGCCGACAGAGACAGCCGTGCCCACTGAAACGCGAACGCCAGAGGTGTGGGAGATTTGGTTTGATGGGTTTTCGTGTGAACAGCTGGCTGACTGTAACATTGGCCCAAGCGCTGAGCTTAAATTTTATTCGATTATGAATGATGGAACAGGCTTGCGCCAACTAGAGATTACAGAGTTTCCTCTTGGAGTGGTTTTGCCTGACAACGCACCACCGCTCAAAAAACTGGGAGCAATCCCGCCACCATTGATATCGCCAGACAATACAAGTGTGATTTACATTGGAGACGATGGTGCGCTTAATAACGTCAATATGGCCGATGGGCAGGCAACGATTTTATATACACCTACGCAAGAAAGGATTGGGCCGTATTGTTGGACACCGGATGGGCAGGGCATTAAGTTTCTAACGTTTGCGAATAATTTGTCTGCCATGTTCTTTGTCAATCGAGAGGGTAAAGACATACACCCAATAGCTGATTATCAAGGGTTAAAGAACATTGACTTTGGAGTTTGCTCACCCGATTACCAAGAGATGGCTGTGTCTGTACTATATGCGAGGGATAAGACCAGCGTCGGCTTGTTTGTCATTAACATGGACAATGGCGAACTCCGCCAAATACTTACCGAATTCTCAGTGTGGACAATTCGGGCCGCACCTAAGCAATAGCGATGGCAATGATATGAACATCAATTCAGAGAGGCAAAGGCATTATGGCTAAAAACAAAATTGTCATTATTGGCGGAGTGGTCTTGTTTATGCTTTTTGTCGTATGGAGCATTCTTCCGGAGACTGTTTGGGCGATACGAACTGCTAACTACCTTAAGCCCCTTTCCGCCTTTCAGCAATCCACACCATCGGCTTTCATGTATCCACCGTATTTCGGGGAAGCGGCTGTTAATAGTGTTTTTGATCACGAGCTCCCCTTGTATGCTGGTGAGGCTAAAAAGGGTGGCGACACTACGGACATGGTGCATTATGACAATTCCCAGATTGTAACCCCTGGCTATAGTGGACATCCGGGTATTGATTATGACGTGAATTTTACCCGTGTTAGCGCCTCAGCCGATGGCAAGATAGATTATGCAGGGTGGTCAAATCCGATGGCACATCATGTTGATTTTGGATTGTTTGTTAGATTGATACATCCGAATGACTATATAACCATTTATGGCCATCTAAGTTCTATCGCAGTATGGAGCGGCTCAGTTACTAAGGGTCAAGTCATTGGCGTGGGTGGTAATACAGGCAATTCTGACGGAGCGCATTTGCATTTTGAAGTACTTGATGCTTCTTCACGACGAGTGAATCCCTATGGTTGGAAAGTTGATCCAAGTTTAGACCCATGGCCTCAAGCCGGCGGGTCGCCTAGCTATAACTTGTGGGTAGATTTCCCCAGTATTTCCGATTCTGACGTTTACACTGATGGCGACCCGA
Source organism: uncultured Anaerolineales bacterium (assembly GCA_964443795.1). Classification (GTDB taxonomy): domain Bacteria; phylum Chloroflexota; class Anaerolineae; order Anaerolineales; family UBA6663; genus DATDRS01. Next base: position 2,848 of record CAYUFY010000520.1, read on the forward strand.
TTGATTTTCCCGCTGTTCCCACACCCGGCGAAGGCAATTGGGTGGTAGATGATCCAGCGGCAGTGTTTACCCCTGTAGGCTGTAGCGATCAGGGCGCTTCTGGTCTGGGCTATGGGGGAAGTATGCAGTTGGATGCCACCATCCCAATTGGGGGTGGAGCGGCTACCTGCACCGCCCGATGGTATTTGCCCGAGGGTGGCACGCCCGGTGAGTATGATGTATACGCTAATTTCACTTCGGGTTATCGTACAAAAGGCGCTATCTATAAAATTGTTCATCAAGGCATTACAAGTGAGGCCTATATTGACCAAGCGGACTCGGAAGCGCCAGAGTGGACATATTTGGGCAAGTATCAATTCAATTGGAATACAACTAACGAAGAAAACGAAGAATATGTGGAAT
>CAYUFY010000521.1:0-3238 GCA_964443795.1 uncultured Anaerolineales bacterium
CCACCCCCGCCCACCACATCACCTTCATGGTCTTCGGCGATCCCGGCGAGTTGGCCGCCTATCAAACGCTCGTTGAGCGGTTCCACACCCGGCAAACGGCCATCCGCGTGGAACTCATCCACATCCCCGGTCAGGGCGATTACCGTCAACGCCTCACCGCCGACCTGGCCGCCGGGACGCCTGCTGATGTGGTGCTCATCAACTACCGCCGGGTGGCAGGGCTGGCCGCCAAGGGCGCGCTCACCCCGCTCGATAAATATATTTCCAAAAGCGCGCTCATCCACCCCGACGACTTTTACTCCATCGCCTACAAAGCCTTCTTTTGGGAAGGCCAGCCCATGTGCCTGCCGCAGAACATCTCCAGCCTGGTCGTGTATTACAACAAAAATCTGTTCGACGCGGCCAGTGTGCCTTACCCCACGCCCGATTGGACCTGGGATGATTTTCTCCAGACCGCGCTGGCCCTCACCCGCGATACCGATGGCGACAGGCGGGCCGACCAGTTTGGCGTGGGCCTCGCCCCCACGCTCATGCGCCTCGCGCCCTTTCTCTGGCAGAATGGCGGTTACCCCGTCTCTGCCGAACAGCTGGGCCTCATCGCGCCGCGTTCATTGCAGGCTATGCAGTGGTTCGTGGATTTGCAGGTTGTCTACCACGTCGTCCCCAACGCCGAAGAGGAGCAATCCGAAGACAGCGAGAGCCGCTTCCTCAACGGGCGCGCGGCCATGTATTTCAACAGCCGCCGGGTGGTGCCCACCTTGCGCGAGATAACCGCCTTCGATTGGGATGTGGCGGCCCTGCCGCGTCAGCAAGCCCCGGCGAACATCCTGCACGCTGACGGGTATTGCCTGCCCGCCGCGAGCCGCGTTAAAGATTCGGCCTGGGCTTTCATCGAATTTGCCAACTCGGCGGAAGGCCAGACCCTCGTCGCCGCCACCGGCCGCACCGTGCCCTCCCTCCGCGCGGTGGCCGAATCCGCGGCGTTTCTGGACCCCGCCGCCAAACCCGCGCACAGCCAGGTCTTTCTCGACACCATCCCGGTCATCCGCACCTTCCCGCGCCTCCCCACCTGGGCCGACATCGAGGAAGTGACCGACTCGGAAATCGAGCGCGCGTTTTACGGGCAGGTCTCGGTGGCCGAAGCCGTGCAAGCGGCCTATGAACGCACCCTTCCATTTTTTTCCGAGGATGAATAGGGGTATTCCGTAGGGGCGTTCAATTGAACGCCCCTACGGAACGCCTCGCCCATCTCATGCGCCTCCCCTACCGCACCGAGCTGGCCCTCATGCTCACGCCCTACCTCGTGGGCGTGGCCGGGCTTATCGGCCTGCCCGCGCTGGTCACCCTCGGCCTGGCGTTCTTCCATTACGACGCCATTAACCCCGCGCAGTGGGCCGGGCTGTTCAATTTCACTGAAGTCATCAACAACCCCGCCGACCCGCTTTTTGCGGTGGCCGAGAACAATACGCTCTACTTCATCGTGCTCGCCGTGCCATTGCGGATGCTGGCCGCGCTGGGCCTCGCCTTGTGGCTCAATCGTGCCCGGCGCGGTGTGGGCCTCTACCGCGCCGCCATTTACCTCCCCACCATCATCCCCGATGTGGCCTATGCCCTCATCTGGCTGTGGATTTTCAACCCGCTGTACGGGCCGCTCAATCTCATTTTGCGCGGCTTCGGTTTGCCCGCGCCCGCGTGGCTGGTCAACCCCGACACGGCCAAACTGGTGTTCGTGGTCATGGCCCTCTTCCAAATCGGCGAGGGCTTTGTGGTGCTGTTGGCCGGTCTGCAAAACATCCCCCCCGAATACTTCGCCGCCGCCGCCGTGGATGGCGCGACGCGCTGGCAGGCCCTGCGGCACATCACCTTGCCCCTGCTCGCGCCGTGGGTGCTCCTGCTCACCGCGCGCGACATCATCCTCAGTTTCCAAAATCTCTTCACGGCCAACCTCGTGATGACCGGTGGCGACCCATATTACGCCACACTCTTTGTGCCGTTGTTGATTTACGAAGAAGCCTTCGACCGCCTGCGCTTCGGCCCGGCGTCGGTGATGTTGTTGTTGGTGTTCGCCGTGACGACCGCGCTCATTGGTTTGGCGTGGTCGTTTGCGTGGGGCGAGGCCAACGCCGATGAAACGTGATGCCCGCCGGGCGGCGCGCGCCCTCGCGTTTCATCTGCTCTCGGCGGGAGTCGCGTTAATCTTCGTCATCCCGTTGTGGTGGATGGTGGTGGATTCTCTGCGCCCGCTGGGTTTGCCGCCGCCCCGCGCGGTGGAATGATGGCCGGCGGCCCCGGCGTGGAGCAACTACGCGCGGCTGTTCACGTTGTTGCCGTTTGGGCGCTATTTGCTGAATTCGTTGCTGGTGGGGAGTTTGGCCGTGCCGCTGACGTTGCTCACGGCCTCATGGGCCGGGTTCGCCATGGCGCAATTTGGTGAGCGGGGGCGCGCGCGCCTGCTGGCGTTGTCCCTCCTGTTACTCATGGTGCCGGTGGCCGCGCTGTGGCTCACGCGCTTTGTGCTGTTCAAGGCGGTGGGGTGGTTCAACACTTACGCCGCGTTGCTCGCACCCAGCCTCATGGGCTCCAGCCCGCTCTTCATCCTGTTGTTTTACTGGACTTTCCGCCGCGTGCCCGCCGAACTCTACGAAGCCGCGCGGTTGGAGGGGGCCAGCGCGTGGGCGATGTGGTGGCGCGTGGGTCTGCCGCTGGCGCGGGCCACGCTGGTGGCGGTGGGCGTGCTGGCTTTCATGCTCTATTGGAGCGATTTCATCTCGCCCCTGCTCTATCTCAAATCGCCCGCGCTCTACACCCTGCCGGTGGGCTTGCGCCAATTACAAGAACTTGATCGCACCCACTGGCCCCTGCTCATGGCGGGTTCCGTCCTCATGACCGCCCCGACGGTTATTTTATTTGCGATTGTTCAGCGGTTCTTCTTGCAAGAGAGCCGATTGGCGGGGGTTTATGGGGAGTGACGGAGCCTGAGCGCAACCGTCACGGAACGGCTAACTGCTAAGGGTTGACTCGGGAGAGGTTGGGTCTATATTAGGTGAGTTAGTGGGCGGCAATTAGCTCCGCTCACAAGGGACAAATTAGGGAATAGGCTTTCCGTAATTAACCCAATTGAATTGTTCGAGGAAATGGTGAAAAATGGTAACTACTTTGACAATGTCAGATTAACCGGAACCGCCTGAGTAGCTAACACTTTGCGAAAAGCTCATGAAACTGGCACAATCAGTGGTTA
>CAYUFY010000522.1:0-3229 GCA_964443795.1 uncultured Anaerolineales bacterium
CAGATACGCTTTTTTCGCAGACAGAACATCTGTCTAATCTAACATTGTCGAACTATTCTATACAAATTTAGGGTTGGCGCATGATGATCACACCCCCATGAGGTAGATGGATTTCTGGCCAGTAGACGCTTCTAGGCGGGTTGGTGGGGGAGCGCGGTGGGCAATGGCGCCGAATGCCAAAACCCAACCCGCGATAGCATATCTTGCTACGCAAATTACTATATAAGTAATTATCGTAGTAGAATATATTCATGAGCGACCAACCTTATGCTCAATCACATGGCCTCCGCCTGCTACAAACCATTGTGCAGGAGTGTGGCCCGCTGTTCACCCGTGAACAGGTTCAGCCAGTCGCCGAGGCGCAAGGCCTCTCGTCGGGGCATTTGTCCAAGTTGCTGAGCGTGTTGAATGCGGCGGGACATATCGAACGCCTCAAGCGTGGCGTGTATGTGGTGCGCCCGCCCTTGTTTAATGGCGACCTTCATCCGTTTGCCATCGCCGCCGCGCTGGTGCAACCCGCCGCCATTAGTCACTGGTCGGCCTTGGCGCATCACGGTTTCACCACCCAATTGCCCACACTGGTGCAGGCTTCCACCCCTTCCGCCGTGGTCACACCCGAAATGCGTGCGGGCGGCGCGCGGCGCCCGCGCGATCGTGCCGTGTGGACAGCGGCGGGCGTGGAAGTGGAATATGTCCACCTCCAACCCGCGCGCTTCTTCGGTCATCAACACCTTTGGGTGGATAACTGGCAGCAGGTCGCCATCACTGACCTGGAGCGCACCGCCCTTGATCTTATCGCCCGCTCCGATATTTTCGGCGGCATGAGCGCCGCGATTGAAATTCTGGAAGATAATCTAAGCCGCCTCAACCTCACGCAGTTGGTGGATTATGCCTTGCGCTACCACATGGGGGCGGTCATCAAGCGCCTCGGCTGGGTCTTGGAGCATCTCAGCGTGAACCCAGCCAGGCTCGCGCCTTTGCAGGCTTATCCCGTGACCACGCTCTACCGCCTCGACCCGCGAGCGCCCAGCCGCCCGAGCATCAATCATTCCTGGCACATCAACGAAAACTTGCCGGAGGGCCTCCATGCCTGAAGTCACCCAAACCCTGCGCCGCTCCGCCAGGGCGCACAATATCCGCTTGGATATTGTCGAAAAAGATTATGCCCTCAGCTATTTGCTCGCGGCCATCACCCGTACGGCGGGGTTGGGGGATCACCTGGCGCTCAAAGGGGGTACCGCGCTCCGCAAGGTGTACTACCCTGACTATCGTTTTTCCGAAGACCTGGATTACTCCACCTTGACAACCGCTTCCACCCCGGGTTTTACATTCGACCTGGCGGCGGCAGTGCAACACATGCGGGAGCTGCTCAATCAACGCGGGCCATTCGAGGCGCATTACGAACCCCTGCTGTTGCGCCAGCCGCATCCCGGTCGTCAAACGGCTTTTCTAGTGCGGGTGCAGTTTCCCGGTCAGCGCGAGGCCCCGTGCCGGCTGAAAGTGGAAATTACCACGGATGAACCGGTGCTCCTCCCACTGGCTAACCGCCGATTGTTGCATGGCTTTGACGAGCCGCTGTCAGTCACCATCCAAACCTACGCCCTCGCCGAAATCGTCGCCGAAAAACTGCGGGCCTTACTGCAAAGCCGCGCGCGCCTCGCTGGCCGCGGTTGGGGCGCGAGCCGGGTCTGCCGTGATTATTATGACCTGTGGTCAGTGTTGACGCGCGAATCAACATTGGGTATATCGCTCCCAGGCCTTGTCCACCAAAAATGCGTGTTGCGCGATGTCACGTTTCACACGCTTGACGATTTCTTCGCGCCCGACTTGTTCGAAGTCGCCCGACGGGAATGGGGCCAACAAGTCCTGCCCTTTGTCCCCACGGCACCGCCGGTCGAACAGGTGCTCACTGAACTCCGCCCGCGCCTAGAAGCCCATTGGGCGTAGCAGAATGAGCGCCGGGGCGATACTACTACTGCCCCTGGTGATACCCGCCCAGTATCACCCTGCAGCAGTAGTAGTATCACCTGTCATCGCCTTCTTCACGGCGCTCACCGCCGCATACGCCGCCCCGCCGCGATAGCCAAACACCTCATCCTGGATCGCATTCAGTGACCGCCCCGCTCGTAATAACTGGCGGATGCGCTCGGTTGGTTCATCCACTGGCGCGGGGGGCGCGGCGGCCAACGGGGGATTGGCCAACCACGCCGGCGCGGGTTGCGGGGGCACCGGGCGCGCCGTCAGGAACCGGGTCAGGTCATCATCATCCGGCGCGAAGGCCACCCCGCGCGCCAGCGTATTGTGCAGGTTCGTCAGAAACTGGCGGGGCGGCAGGGTCTCCGCGCCAGCCGCGTTCAAAATCACCCGCGACGCATCACTATCCTTCACCCGAAACGAGAGTGGCGTGCAATTGCGCCGAATGCGTAAATCCAAACTGCGGTGGGTCGGGTCCTGCAAGCCCAAGGCCAAGTGAATGCCGGCCTTGCGGCCCTCGGCGGCGACCATGCGGGCGCGCCGCCACAACTCATCGCGGTCGGGGCGCTCCAGCGAGTCAGCCAGATTGCTGAACTCATCGAACACTCCCAACCAGCGTGGGCCCGCCTCGGGTAGACGGCCCCACGTGCTCACGCCTTGCGCGCGCAAAATCTCAAAGCGGCGCTCCATCTCGGCGAACAAATGTGTGAGATAGCCAATCGCCGCGCGCATCTGGGACAACACAATCACGCGCGCGTTCGGGTGCTGGCGGAACGGCAAGAAATCCAGCCCACTGCGGTCGAAGATGAACACCTGCCAGCCGGTGGCCAGCGCGGCGGCGATGAGCGGGCGCAAACCATAGCGCGTCTTGCCCGACCCGCTGGCCCCGGCGATGAGCAAATGCGGCGCATCTTCGGGGTCTGCGAGCAACAGGCCGTGCGCACCCACACCCAATGGCAGAGCCTGCCCCTGCCATTCATCCAGCAGAGCCCAGGGCGCGTCAGTGGGCAAGTTAGCGGGCAAGAGCGGCACAGATGAAGGCGCGCTCAGACTCATGGGCGGTCTGGCTGAGCCTGGAACGGACCCGCCTGGCGCGGGCAGTGCGCCGGTCTTGATGACGGTCTCCCACTCACCGGCAAAAGTCTTGTGTCGCTTGACCACTTCCTGCGCCGCCTGACCGGGCACGGGCGGGAAGGGCGAGTGTTGGGCCTGCGCCCATTCGATGGCCGCGCGCAATAAAATGGCCCGGGCTTGC
>CAYUFY010000523.1:0-3227 GCA_964443795.1 uncultured Anaerolineales bacterium
CAATTCAGCGCGTTTTGGCCGAGGTTTGGGAAAGACTTTATTATCAAGAGTCACGCGCAGACACCCGCCCCACGCCTGTCCTTTCGGACGGCGCAAGGGCGGGCCGGGCGAGTGCGGGAAATCCGCCGCGAGTTCCGGTGATTCGGGATAGCCGCTGGCCGCCGCCCGGTCAAGCACGATGGCCCGCACCTGAGCGGCGATGGTTCGACACCCCGTCTGCGCTTCGCTTCGCGGGGCGAGCGGCGCTTCGCGGCTCACCATGCCGCGCGGCCAACTGAACAGGGCTTCATCCAGCACCGCGTCGCCGAACACTTCCAACAGCGTTTCGGCTTCGCAAAAGTGGTCGTCTGTCCACTCGACACGCCAGAACCGGGCCAGCCCTTCACCGCCCTAAATCCTGATCCAACCGTTTCAAATCTACTAATTGCGCTTGACGCTCTTCGGCGAATGCGCGGGCGGCGGGGGCAAAGCCGGTGCGCGCAAACAGGGCATAATGCACTTTCCAGCCAGCGCCTTCCGCCGGCAAGGCGAGCAACACTTTGGGCGTTTTGCCATTGATTAACTCGGTGACTACCTCATGCTCAACGGTGTCTGTTCCCCATTTGCATTCGCCGAGCAATAGCTGTTTCTCGTGCCAGTTGATACCCACCACATCGGCTTGCACCTTTCGACTCCAATGGCTACCCACGGCTTGTGCTTCAAACGGTAATTGACCGGCTTGGCTGGCCCAGGCCACCCACTGCCGACTCAGGGTTTCAAAGGCCGTGATACCCACGAAGGCGCGGAGTTGATTCTGAATGTCCGGCAATACCCGTTCGGGCTGATACCCAATCTCATCTCGGCGGGGCGCGACGAAGCGATAGTAAAACCGCAAGAAAGCGTCGGCCAAGTGATACCGCCCCATCCGGCTCGTGACGCGCTTACTCGGAGGGATGGTAATGGGCAAACGGCGTTCTATCAATCGTAATTCCTGTAAGCGGGTCAAATAAGCTGACAAATGCGGTTTGCCAATCAATGCAGCATTGGCGATGTCATTGAGCGTGTGGGCGCCGCTCCCCACAGCTTGCAACACCGCGTTGTAAACCCGTGGCTCATAGACTTCATCGGCCAACAACAAATCTGGTTCGGCGACAAAGATGCTTCCCGATGACAAAATGACATCGCGTAAATTGTCGGAAAGCGAGGCCTGTGGGTTCAGGCGTTCCAGATAAGCTGGCACACCGCCGAGGATGGCGTAAGCCGCGACCCGCTGATCGGCGGCCCAGTGCGGCAGGAACTCGCGCAAGGCGCTAAACGGCAACGGCTGAAGATGCCACTGGCCGGTGAAACGCCCGAACAAGGGTGAGCCGCGCGCCAGCAACGTCTCCATCGTGTGAACATGCGAGCCGCTTAACACAATGATGAGGGGAGCGTGTTTAAGGTGTTGGTCCCAAGCGTGTTGTAAGGCCGATAAAAAGGCCGGGTCGGCTTCCGCCGCATGAGGCACTTCATCAAGGATGAGGATGCCGGGTTGGTCGCGTAATTGAGCGGCAAAGGCGGTCCAGAGTTCATCCCAACTGGTGAAATTGGGGGCTTGTGCCATGGCGACATTCAGCATCCGGGCATAGAGTTTGCGCCGTTGGAGCGGGGCGGTTTCACGTTCAGCGGCCCAGTATAAAGTGGGCCGGCCCGATTGTTCGGCCCAACGACGAGCCAGCACGGTCTTCCCGACTCGGCGACGACCGTAGAGCAAGACGAGTTGACCCGGGTAGGTGGTGGTTTGAGTGAGGAGGGAATTCAGGTAAGCCAATTCTTGAACGCGATCAACAAACATGGTAGGCTCCTTCGGCAAATAAGCACATCTATGATTATTATAAATTACATGGTGCTTATTTTCAAGTAACCGAGCTTATCCCTGCTGTCTGCCTACCGACTCGATAGTTTGGCGCGGGGTGGGTCATGTTCTCGCGCCGCTAAAAATCGGTGACCGTCGGTGGGCCTGGGTGTGCAGGTACGCGGCGTACAAAGTCTGCACTTCGGAATAGGGCGGCTCATGTTGCAACTTTTCATCATCGCGCAGGGCGGTCAAATCGGTCTGCGCGAGTTCGGCGCGGGCCTCGGCGGGCTGGCCCTGCCGATACAACTCAAAGCCGCGCCGCAAGTGTTCATGTGCCGCCTCCCACTGTGCGGCGAATTTGCCCTCGCGGGCATCGCGTTGCTGGGCGACACTCATCGCTTGCTCGCGCTCGCCCGCCGCTTCGAGCCGCTCAATCTCCGTGTTCTGGGTGTCGTACCAGCGCACAAAGGTTTCGCGCTCCAAGTCCATGAACGCCTCGCGCGCAATCTCGATGTCGGCCAGCGCCGCCTGGCGCAAAGCGGGCAGGTGCAAACTTTCCGCCGCATCCAGCGCGGTGCCTTTGTGGCCCTGCCCGCCCATCCACGAGGCCATGCAATGCGTGATAGGCGTTTTGCCTTCGGCGTTTGCCATCTTGACGGTGATGGTCAGATATTTGTTGACGTTGCCTGTGCTTGCGCTCGTCAGCACGCCCGCGTCGGCTTCGCGCAAGGCTTCGGCAAAGGCGGCGGAACTCAGCGCGCGCCGTTGCTCGGTTTCCAGCCGGGCCTTTTTCTCGGTCAGGCTTTCGCCGTTTGCATCGGTTTCGATTTCTTCCAGGTGTTCGCCGGTCAGCGCAACGGCATCGGCCAGCACTTGCCCGAGGCGCGTGTTCGGGGCCGGATAGTTCAGCGGCTTGCCCGGGCCGGTGAAGCGGACGTAGAGTTCGTCGCCTAACGCCTGCGTGGTCATTGAGCGCGTTGGCGGTGAGTCCAGAAACGCCCGCACCGGCGCGACTTATTCCGGCGTAAGCAACAGCGCCTCGTCAAACAGTTCACGCAGTTTTGCGTCACGCTCATCGCCAGCCGTCATCTGGGCCACACCGGCCGTGTGGGCCGCCAGCGATTTCCGCATAAACACATTTTCGCGGCCAAAGCCCATGTGGGTCACGCGGCACTTCTGCGTGGCGTGTTCGATTTCGGCTACATCGCGCGGCGAGGCCTGGAGGCCCGCTTTGTCCAGCGTGGCGCGTGCGCCCCGCGCCGCCGTGAGATGGTGCAGAGCAAAGGCGGTGTGGGCCTTGCCTTTGTCGTGGAGCGTGGCCGCTAGGGTCAGGCGTTTGCGTTCGGTGGCCCCCAACCCTAACGCGCTCGCAATCACGCCGGAGAGATTGACGACCTCGGCGACGTGCGCC
>CAYUFY010000524.1:0-3224 GCA_964443795.1 uncultured Anaerolineales bacterium
GGGTAAGCCACTCCATAATTGCCCAGCCCCACCCCCCACCCCCCATTGGCTTGCGCCATATTCAGCGCCGCCTGCCAGTGGGCTAGGCGCTCGATGACCGCAAAATTAACATCATTGATATTGGCCCCGCGCACGTCTGCCACCCCGATGAAATTCCCGGCCTCGGCGAAACGATTGGCGATGCTGGGCGGAACCAGGCCCGCGCGGTAGAGGCCCCAGCCGAGCAAAAGCCCCAGCCCCACGCACCCCACGCCCAACCACCAGCGGCGCGGTAGAAACATCAGCATCACCCCGCCCGCCGCCGCCGCGCCCAGCCACGCCCCGCGCGAGAAGGAAACATATAACCCCGCCAAAATCAGCCCGGCCACTCCCAAACCCATCGCCGTCGGCCAAAGTGGTCTGATGGCCCGGCGGCTCACCACCTGCCGCAAACCTTCCAACGCCAACCCCAGCGCGAGGGGCCAGATTAGCCCCAGATAACCCGCATAGGGGTTGGGCTGTTCAAACGTGCCATACGCCCGGAAGTGCGTGCCCAAAATGCGGAAGTGTTCGGGGCCATGCCCCCGAAACTGATATTGCCAGATGCCCAGGGCGGCCTGTGCCAGCCCGGCCAGTAATACCCCGCCCACCAACCAGCGTCCGCGCCCCCGGTCTATTTCGGCGACTAGCACGACCAGCCCAACAGCCACTTCCAACCATTTGAGCAATTCCTTCGCGCCCTCTTCCAACGAAGTCGCCCGTAAGAGTGAGAACGCGGCAACACTAGTGTAAATACCGAGAGGGATGAGTAAGGGGATACGGGGGAAAATGATTTGGCGCTGGAACAGGCCGCGCGCCAGCCAACCGGCCACCGCCAAGAAAAAAAATACCTGCCCCACCTCGGCTGGCCAGGCAGGTTGCGCCACCTCCAGCAGGGCCTTGGCCGGCCCGAGACTGACCGCCAGGCTGAAGCCAATGACCGGCTCCCAAACTGCCACCACGCCCCCGGCGACCCCGATTAGTAGGAGCAGGGCATATTCCAACGGTAAGTAGAGAATAGTTAGTCCACAAACAATCCCCCCGACCGCCCACCCCGCTAACTGCCAGGTTGTCACTACCCGATTCTGAAACAGTGTGTTCCCCCCGCGCCAGGCCTCGCTTTTCACCCCATCGTCTTTCGGAAGTAGGCAATCGTTTTCTTCAGACCTTCCTCAACCGATATTTGCGGCTCCCAACCTAGGATCTCCTTGGCCTTGGAAATATCCGGCCGGCGGCGTTGTGGGTCGCCTTGGGTGCGCCCCACCGGTAGAAAATTAATGCCACCCGGGTTATTCGTGATGTGATTAATCATCCCGGCAAATTCGAGAATCGTCATTTCCCGGTCATTACCCAAATTCACCGGCATATGCTCATCTGACATCAAAAGTCGGTAGAGACCCTCCACCAGATCGGCAACATAACAGAAACTGCGCGTCTGGCCGCCATCACCATATACCGTCAACGGCTGGTTGCGCAAGGCTTGCCCCACAAAATTGGGCACCACCCGGCCATCATCCAGGGCCATGCGCGGGCCAAAGGTGTTGAAGATGCGGACAATATGCGTATTCACCCCGTGGGTGCGGTGGTAGGCCATGGTGATGGCTTCCGCGAAGCGCTTGGCCTCGTCGTACACCGAGCGCGCCCCCACTGGGTCCACATGCCCCCAGTAGGCCTCGGTTTGGGGATGTTCGAGCGGATCGCCGTAGACTTCGGAAGTGGAGGCCAGCAGAAACTTGGCCCCTTTGGCCTTGGCCAACCCCAGCGCGTTATGCGTACCCAACGCGCCGACCTTGAGCGTCTGGATGGGCAATTGCAGATACCCGGTGGGCGCGGTCTGCGACGGGCTGGCGGGCGAGGCAAAATGTAACACCGCATCCAGTGGGCCTTCGATAAAAATATAATCGGAGACGTTGTGCTTGATAAAGAGAAAATCCTCCCGCCCGGCCAGATGCTGGATGTTGCGGGTGGAGCCAGTGATCAGGTTATCCACCACAATCACCGAATGGCCCTCGGCCAGAAGCCGATCAGAAAGATGGGAGCCAATAAACCCGGCCCCGCCAGTGATGAGAATGCGCATGATTGATTGTTTCCTATATTTGATTAACTCGCCTTACGCCATTGAGCGTATTTTTTAGAATGTCACCCCGAGCCGCATAAAGACGCGGCGAGGGGGCGCGACATCAATCGCAGACGCGTACGCGCCTGGCTTCGCTCGCGCATCACTTCGCGTGACGGTGCGTAAAGTGAGCGATTAAATCGGGGTGTTCAATTGAACGCCCCGACAAAAACACTGTTTCCGAATAATGGCTATTGTATCAAACCCGCCGGTTCGTGGCCCGCCTTACCCGGCGCGCTCCACCCCGTCGGCCAGGTAACTCAACAACTCCAGAATGGCTTGCGTCCGTTCAGGGTCAGTGATGACCCCTTGTTCTGAATGGCGCAGGGTGTTGCCTTCCAACTGCACATTCGGGGCGCGTGTTTGGAGCAAGGTCTGGCGCAGATTCACTGAATTCAACACACTGAGCGCAAAATTCTCGGGCTGGCCTTTGAGGATAAAGCGCTTGTCCAGTTCCTCGTCGCCGGTCTGAATATCCTGCATCCCCAATACTTTGCCCAGTTGGCTGAAGAGGGTTTCCTGATAGATGACGAGTTTGCCATTGGCCCGATTATTGGCTTGGATGAAGATGCGGGTATAGGTGCGGCGGTGGCGGCCCGCGCCGACGGTGTAGGTTTCCAACTGCGCGGGCCGGCCTCGGTAGTGGCCGATGAGATGCCCGCGCGGGATGCCCAACGTATTTTGCTGTTCTAGTTGCAAACCCGTGCGGTTCGCCATTTCCCCCCAGGCGCTCATAATCCGACGCTGATTGAAGAAGCTAAGGACATAGATCAGGACGAAAATCCCAATGACAAAGACGACCGGAATAACGGATTCCATATGGTTGCTCCTGTGAAAATTAAAGCTCCACCGTTTTTGACGTGATTAGCGTGGATCGCGCTTGTAGCGCGCCGATTTTGCTCCGGCCAGCGTCGGGCTACAAGCCCGACCCACATCGGTTTCCTGTTAAATCCGGTAGAGCCAAAATTAAATATAGTTTAGACGCGGGTGGTTAAAAAAACAAGATGCCCGGCGCGGGGCATCTTGTTTTAGGTGCTGACCAGCTTTAGGCAGGCGCGAAATGGTCTTCGGCCTTATAGGAACCCAGCAC
>CAYUFY010000525.1:0-3213 GCA_964443795.1 uncultured Anaerolineales bacterium
CGGTGGGGGCAGGAGTCATGGTCACAATGCGCACCACCGCCGGGGGCAAGGTTCGAGGGATAGCCGTCGGGGTGAGCGGATGAACATCACAAGCGACAGCCACAAGGGCCAGGCTCAGAAGCGTCAGTTGGCGTAACACGCGCGGATTATACTGTATACTTTTACTCATGCCGTTTGCAAATCCCCCGGATCCCAAAGGCTATGCGGAGCGAGTTTATGAGGTTGTGCGCGTCATCCCGCCGGGGCGGGTGATGACGTACGGGCAGATTGCCGCGCTCATCCCCCCGCCCGCGCGGGTGGAACCGGGCCAGTACGCCAAGCTGGCCCCGCGCTGGGTCGGCTCGGCGATGGCGAATTGTGGTGATGAGGTGCCGTGGCAGAGGGTGATTAACAGTCAGGGCAAGGTGAGCGCCCGCGCAGGTTACGGGCCAATGGTGCAAAAGCACTTGCTGGAACAGGAGGGGGTGGTGTTCGACGAAAAAGAGCGCGTGGATTTGAGCGCGTATCAGTGGGAGCCAGAGGCCGAATGGTTGACCCAGCGCGGGCTGTTGCCTAAACCCCACGCCGATGAGCAACCCCGGTTGTTATAACCCCAAGATGACCGTAGGGGCGTTCAATTGAACGCCCCTACGGTCACCTTTTTAACCCCGCACTTCCTTCACCACCGCCGCCACCGTCTCCGCGATGATATTCACAGCGCGGTCAATCTGCTCATCGCTGATGACGAACGGCGGGGCGAGACAGATGCAATCCATCAGCACGCGCGTGTACAAGCCACGCTCCAGCAACGCTTCGTACAGTTTCTGGCTCAAGCCGACTTCCGCCGGAAAGAGTTGTTTGGTGCCGGTATCAGCCACGACTTCCACCGCGCCGATGAGGCCCTGGGAACGGACGTGGCCGACGTGGGGGAGCCCCGCGAGATTCTGCAACCCGGCGGCCAGCCGCACCCCAGCGGTGGCCGCGCGCTCGACGAGTTTTTCGTTTTCGAGCACCGCGATATTGGCCAGGGCCACCGCGCAACAGGTGGGATGCCCGGAATAGGTGTAGGCGTGCATCCAACGCTTGCCGGGCGGCGCGTTCATAATCACTTCGCGCACCGTGTCTGACACACCGATGCCGCCGAGCGGGATGTAGCCGCTGGTGATGCCTTTGGCGAACTGCATGATGTCCGGCTCGACGCCGTAATGCTCCAGCCCGAACCAACGCCCGGTGCGCCCAAAACCCGTAATCACCTCGTCGGCGATGAAGAGCACATCATACTTGGTGCAAATTTCGCGGATGCGCGCAAAGTAATCCTCCGGCGGGACAATGACCCCGCCCGCGCCCTGCACCGGCTCGGCGATGAAGGCGGCCACGGTGTCGGGGCCTTCGCGCAGAATGGCTTCTTCCAGTTTGTTGGCCGCCGCCACGCCCAGGCTCACGCTCGGGTCGGGGTTGACGAAACGGTAGGGGTCGGGCGCGTCAATGTGTAAAAAGTTGGGGACGCGCGGCTCGAACATGGGCCAAAAGGCATTGAGGCCAGTGGCGCTCATGGCGGCGAGGGTGAGGCCATGATAGGCCCGCGCCCGCGAAATCAGTGTCACCTTGGCGGGCTTACCCATCAGTTTCCAAGAGTAGCGCGCGGTTTTGAAAGACGACTCGCTGGACTCGGCCCCGCCACTGGTGAAGAAGAAGGTGTTGATGGACGAATAGGTGACGGCGCTGAGTTTTTCGGCGAGGGCGATGGCCGGGTAGTTGGTGGAACCCGCATACGCCGAGGCATACGCCAGGGTGGACATTTGCCCGGCGGCGGCCTGCGCGAGTTCGGCGCGGCCATGCCCGACGTTGACGTTCCACAACCCCGCTAAACCATCAATGTATTCCTTGCCCTCGGCATCTTTGATGACCGCGCCCCGGCCCTCGACCCAAATTTTGGGCCGCTGAAGCGCGCTGGGGTGATGCAGAGGATGAAGCAAATGAGCGTTATCGGTTTCGAGTCGTTCGCTAATGACAGGCATGGGTGGGTAACCTCCGGTGAGTGGGGACATTATCGCTGAGGTTGGCGGGGGAGGCAAAAGGGGTAGGGGCGAAGCATTCGCGCATGGTCGCTTTGGAAAATCAGGTATTCAGAGCACGAATGCTTCGCCCTTACTGTGCCAAATACCCGTTATGAGTCCTCCGTTTACGGGGGTATAATTTTCACGTCAGGTGGTTGGCTCTTTTCAGAAGGCAGGTTGGCGTGTATGACACCCACAAATTCTTTGCCAGAACCATCGGAGCAGTCACACTCCGGGGCGAAACAGCCTCCAATTAATTTCGTCGCCGAGTTTGTGCGCGGCGAGCTGGGCGACCGCCGGGGCGCGCCCTTGCTCATTACCTTGTGGACGCTGGTCGGGCTGGCCTTATTGCAAGTCTTCCGGCCGCAAGCCTTCGACTTCGCCCTGCCCCTCGCGCTCATCTTTGCCGCGCTTCATCATCTCATCACCCGCGCCGAACCATTGCCCCGGCGGCGAATCTTTGTTGTTGGGGGACTAACGCTCGCTTTAGCCCTCTTCGCCTTCTTCATCCCCTACACTCTTGTCCCGCGTTTATTTGGGTTAACTGTGCCCTTACCAGTCCATAGCGTCTCGACCAACGCGTGGGCCGCAGGGGCGTTGGTCGGCGTAGCCGCGCTGGCCTTCACGCGCCGCCACCGCCTCGCGCTGGGACCACAATTGATTGGCGTGAGTTTTATCGGCGGCGCGGCGGGGGCGAGTTTACTGGCTTATCCCCTGTACACGCCAGTTTTTAATATCCTGACCGCCACTTTCTATCATGTCGGCCCGGGTTATAAATACACCTTGCTCATCCAGGGGTTTTTCGCGGCGTTGATCTTCCTGCTCATTGGGCCGCTGGCGGTGCTCTGGACGGGCGCGCAAACCCGGCGGGCGCGGGCTGTTATCGGCGGGGTGGTTGGGGCGCTGGCGGGCGGGGTGCTGTTTGGCTATCTGGGCGCACCGCTGGCGGGGATGACCGGGCAAGCGCCGCTCTATGGCCTCACTGCCTCTCGCGTTGGGTTTGGCCCAGGCGAATGGGTCTTGAAACTAGCGCAGGGAGTCAATGAGGTCTTCCCCTATTTGTTGATTACCATGTGGGCCTTCATTAGCCTGGGAGCGCTGATGGGAGGCCTGACCGGGACATTCACCCCACCCCGGCGGAGCGCGCCAAACCTTGAAATTGATTTAGGCTCAATGC
>CAYUFY010000526.1:0-1736 GCA_964443795.1 uncultured Anaerolineales bacterium
AAACTGGCTTGGGCCAGATAACTCAGGAAACCGGAGATGAGCGGGCGGTTGTGATGCTCCTCGGCTAGCACGCGGCCTTGGGCGAAGTAGCTCTCGGCGCGGTCCGGCTCATCCAGATCAAGCATGACCAACCCCAGGTTGGCCAGGATATAACCTTTGGCGGCTTCGTAGCCAATGCGCTCACACAACTCCAGGCCGCGCTCCAAACAAATTTGGGCTTGGGGCCAATCACCCAATTCTTGATAGAAAATTCCCAACTCATTCCAAATGGCCGCCTCGTCATAGCGATTGCCGGTGGCCTGATGCACTGTCAGTGTGGCGGTTAGATACTCACGGGCTTGGGCGTAATCACCCAGCTCACGCGTGATGATGGCCAGGTTCCCGAGGCTGATCCCCTCGCCGGCGCGATGGCCGATAGCGCGCCGGATGGCGAGCGCCGCTTGATGGTAAGCCAGGGCTTGGGCATAGTGTTGCTGATACCCGGCCAGCGCGCCCAAATTATTCAGCGTACGCGCCTCGACTAAGCGGTCGGAGTTTTGGCGACTGACCGCCAACGCCTGTTCGTAACACGCTTGGGCCTCGGTAAAATCCCCCTGTTGGCGGTGAATGGTGCCCAAGCCATTGAGCGCTTGCGTGAGCGCCTTGGCCGCTTCGGGGGCTTCCGCGGTCGGCAACAACGCCAGCGCCGCGTGGTACCAGGTTTTGGCGTTTTCATATTCGCTCTGCCGCCAGGCGATCGAACCCAACTGCGTCAGACTCCGCCCCTCACCCAGCACGTCGCCCTGCGAACGATAAGTGGATAACGCGAACTCCGCCGCGTCCAACGCCTCGGGATATTCACCGATGGCCTCGTGATATTGCGCGCGCCAAGCGGCGGCGAGATGCGGCGGCGTGTCGGGCAGAGCCTCCAGCGCTTGCAGGGCGGCCAACTCCTCGGTGCGCCGCCCCAAAATATGCAAGACTTCCACCTGGCCCTGCCGCCATTCCCACCGGGCTTCGAGCGTCAATGCCTGCGTGTAATAGTTCAACGCCGTCTCGTTGGCGTAGGCCGCTTGCGCCTGCCGCGCCGCCCGGTCAAGATAGATCAGGGCTTTGGGGCGCACACCCGCGCGCAAATAGTGATAGGCCAACGCCTCCACCGCCTCGGGCTGAACCCGTTCAATAATCTCGGCCACCGCCCGGTGCAGGTCGCGTTGTTGCGTCTCCAACAACGTCTCATACACCGTCTCATGGGTCACGTTGTGCCGGAAGGCATACACCGTTTGCGGGTCGGGGGTTTCCACGCGGACAAACTCGCGGTGTTCCAAATTTTCAAGCTGTGCTCGGAGTTGCGGGGAAGCGGGATGCTCGGGGTGCGATTGTGCGAGAATCTCCACCGCAAAGGTGCGGCCAATCACGCTCGCGATTTTGGAAGTCAGCTTGTGGGTTTCGGGCAGGCGGTCGAGCCGGGCCAGGATGGCGCTGCGGACCGAGTCGGGCAGGCCGAGCGCCGCCGTGGCGAGCGGCGCGTTGGGGGCCAATATCCACGGCCCCAGCGCCGGGTCGGGCGCGGGCACCAGACAATTGGCCGCGCGCAGGGCATTGATGAGAACCTCGCTCAATACCCATTGGCCGGTGACGGATGGATAAATCTGCCCGGCCTCGCGCAAGTGATGGATGAACTCCTCGGTGAAAAATGGATTGCCCTGCGCCTGGGCCTCGATGAGCGCGAGGACCAGCGGGGACGGCTCGCCCCC
>CAYUFY010000526.1:1836-3176 GCA_964443795.1 uncultured Anaerolineales bacterium
CGCCAGGGGGCATAGTTGGCGGGCTGAATGGCCTGACACACGCCGAGGCTGGCGCGCAGGCCCAGCCCCATCGCATCACACGCCAGTTCGCCCGCCAGATGGGTTTTGCCCACTCCCGGCTCGCCTTCCAACCGGATGACTTGACCGCGCCCGGCGCGAGTGGCTTCGACCAGGGCGGTCAACCGCGCCAGTTCGGACTCGCGCCCGAAGAGCGGCCGGCCCAGGCGTGTGGGGACATGCGCCCCGGCCGGGGTGCGGCGGCCCACGACTGCCGCTACCGCTTGCTGAGCCTGTTTGCCTTTGAGCGTGACCAACCCCTGTGATTCGAAAACATAGTGCGCGGCAGTGGCCTGGGCAATGGCGTCGCTCACGAGAATTTGTCCGGCCGCCGCTTGCCCCATTAACCGCGCCGCGAGATTCACCGGGTCGCCCAACACCCCATAGGTGTGGCGGGTGGCGCCGCCATAGGCACCCGCCCACACGCGCCCGTGCGCCAGGCCCAAGTGGGTATTGCGGATGAAATCGAGTTCCGGCGGGGGTGCGCGCAGTTCGAGGGCCGCCGCGACCGCGCGGGCGGGGTCGTCTTCGTGGGCCAGGGGCGCGCCGAACGCGCCGTACAGGTACGCGCCCTTATCGCCCAGGATGAGTTGCAGTAAACAGCCTTCGTATTGATTGAGCGTGGCCTGCACCCAGCGGATGTAGCTATCCAATTTTTTTCCAGCGTCTGCATCGTGGTCGTAATCCAACCCGCCGAAGCCGAGGAAGAACATCACGGCCGGGCGCAGTTCGGCGAGGAACTGCCCGGCTTCGGAGGTGAGCCGCGCGTAGAGCGGGGCGAGGAACCACGGGCGTAAATAACTCTCGGCGCTGGAGGCTGGGAGCGCGGGCCACAGGGTGGGCTTCGCGGTTTGTTTTAAGCGGGTGACCACCGCAAAGCGCTCATGGGGGGCGGCGCCTTCGCGCCACTCGCCGAATTCGGCGCGCTCGCCGAGGCTGGCGGCGGTCTGGGCGCTAACGACCACTTCGCCTTTGCGCGCATGTTTCTCGGCGGCGGCCATGCGGTCGAGCGGGCTACCCGCCAGCACATCGAGCCATTGAATTTGCGGGTCGCCGACGATGAAACGCCGGGCCGGGCCGCTGGCGAGGGCGGCTTTCATGGCCAGCGCGACGGTTTGGCCGGAGGGGGTTCGCACCGCCGCGAACCGACTCATGGCGCGTTGCATATCCAGCGCGCAAGCGGCGGCGCGCCAGCCATCATCGCCATCGAACCAGCAGGTGAGCGCATCCCCGGCGAAGGTGGTCACGCTCCCGCCGTAGCGGTCCACTTTGGCGATGAGGGC
>CAYUFY010000527.1:0-3154 GCA_964443795.1 uncultured Anaerolineales bacterium
AATGCAAGGGTATCCGGTTTTGACTGAAAACGCCAAAATACAACTATCGAGTAAATGTATTGAATCCGCATCACCTCGCCCCGCTTGCCCGAATGCTATACTTTTGCCCATGAACATCACCTTTATTGCTTTTGGCACGCGTGGCGATGTGCAACCGGCCATTGCCCTTGGCCAGGCTTTGCAGGCCAAAGGGCATCATATTCGGATCCTCGCCAGTTCCCACTTCCGCATCTGGGTTGAACAACATGGCCTCCAGGCCGCCGCTGCCACCGTGGATGTGCAAGCGGTCATGGAAAGCGAGGGCGGGCGCGATTGGGTGGAACACGGCAACAACCCGTTGCGGCAGATACAGGTGATGAAGCGCCTGCTCGATAAAGGCGCGTGGCCCATGATGACCGATGCCTGGGATGCCTGTCGCGATGCCGACGTCATCATCAGCAGTTTTACCTCCGACCCCTACGCGGTGGCTTTGGCCGAGAAACTGGGGGCCAAAGCCATCAGCATGCCGTTGCAACCCGCGCTCATCGCCACGCGCAGTGGGGCGGCGACCATGCACGGGCCGCGCCCCAACCATGCGAGCGCGCTCAATTACTGGTTTGGCCGCTTGTTGCTTGAAACGGGGCCGTGGCAACTTATTGGCGCGCAAGTGAATCGCTTTCGGCGGGCTGTGCTGGGCCTGCCGCCGCAGACCGCCGCCCAAAACGTGGCGGCGCGGAAACAGATGCTGGTTGTCCACGCCTACAGCGCACACGTGGTGCCGCATCCGCCCGACTGGCCGCCCACCTATCACACCACCGGCTACTGGTTTTTGGATGAGACCAATCATTGGACGCCGCCGCTGGAGTTAGTGAAATTTTTGGAAGCGGGCGATCTGCCCGTGGGCCTTGGTTTTGGCAGTATGACGGGCCGCGATCCTGCGCGGGTGACGCGCCTCGTGCGGGAGGCCGTGACCCGGAGCGGGCGGCGGGCCGTGCTTTTGGCGGGCTGGGCCAGGCTCGGCGGGGAAACCGTATCCCCGGACATTTTTCTGCTCGAGTCCGCGCCCCACGCCTGGCTCTATCCGCGGTTGGCCGCCGTGGTGCATCATGGTGGCGCAGGCACCACCGCCGCTGGTTTGCGCGCGGGCCAGCCCACCGTCATCGTCCCGCACATGGCCGACCAGCCGTTTTGGGGGAGCCGCATCCACGCGCTGGGCGTGGGGCCGCCACCCATCCCCCGCCCCCGCCTCACCGCCGAAAACCTCGGCGCGGCGCTTCACCGGGTGGCGACCGACTCTGCCATGCGGCAACGCGCCGTCACCCTCGGTGAGAAAATTCGCGCCGAGGATGGCGTGGGGCAGGCGGTGCGGTTAATCGAAGCGTATCTTGGTTCGGAGTGATAATTTCAAAGTTAGCCGGTGAGTCATTAAAGCCCGTGCAACTGTATAATGGCCTTGTTTCGGAGCATAGTTATGCCCAGGAAGTTTTCGTCCAGACCGACTAACCCCAGTGAACAGGGGCAGGGGTTGGTGGAATATGCCCTCATCGTGGTGTTGGTGGCGGTGGTCGTTATTCTCGTCCTCCTTCTATTGGGGCCAGCGGTTGGCAATTCTTTCAGCAGTGTGTCGGCCCCGCTGGAGGGTAACATGAACCTTAGCCCGGCTGGCCCAACGGCCACCACGGGCTCGCCTTTCCTGGTCACATTCAATTGCTCCGACACAGGCTGGGTGGATGTTAAGAATATGTCCGGGGGGCCTAACCCAACTTCGTTTTCGTGCGACCCCAGCACCCCATACACCTATAATTTGGCCACCTCTGGTCGCCCGGCCGGGACGAAATTGAAATTCCAGGATATGTATTACCCCTATGCGGTGTTGGCCAACGCTACTGTGCCATAGCCCCGTTAGGCGTTCTTATCATTGGCGGCTGATCAATGACTGTAACAAACGCGCCCCGGTCTGGGAATCAAAAAATATGCCTCCGGCCGTGACCACGCGTATGGCCGCGGCCAAACCCTCGACCGTGATTGTCTCAGTTGGGATGTAACCCCGTACCCCGGCGCGGAGCGTTTCCTGCATCTGGCTCTCGTCTGCTTCTTGAATCACAAGAATAATGTTACTCGCGGGGGCGACTTGGGTCATTTGGCGCGCCAGCGACAAATCCGTATCTCCCCACCGCTCGGTATGCCACAGGATAAAGTTCGGTTTTAATTTGGCGATCTGAGCGACCGTCTGGAAGTCCAACGCCATTTCGCTTGCTATCACGACGGGCAAGGTCTGACAGATGGCCCGCAAATTTAAGCGCGGCGGCGATGAACTGTTGATTAACAGAACCCCCATGGGTGACCGGGTGTTTGTGGGTTTCATCCCTATAGCATAGATTATTTGGCCGGGCAAAGGAGGAGAAGAAACTCCTCAAAGGGTCGGGAGAAAAGGGAACCCCCCAGGGGCGTCTGAATTTCCGCCCCGTTTTATGACGGGGGCGGCGTGACCAAGCCATGTTGCAACGCATATAACGCCGCTTGCACCCGGTTGGTCACACGGATTTTTTCGTAAATGACGCTTAACCGATTAGCAACGGTCTTTTCGGAGAGTTGCAAGCGGGTGGCAATTTTCTTGTTTTCTTCCCCGTGGGCTACTAATCGCAATATATCTATCTCCGCTTTGGTCAGGGATAGGAGGTCCAGTCGAGGAGGCGTGGCGAGGGGGGTGCGGGTGGGGACGCCAGCGGTAGATTGTAATAGCCGCGCGGTCAGTTCGGGATCAATTACCATTCCGCCCGCCATCACGGCGTAGATACCTTGCAATAACAGCGCTTCATCGGTACTGCTCTTCAATAAATAACCGCGCGCCCCGCTTTGGATGGCCTGCAAAACCTGCGCATCTTCTTCAAACAGGCTGAAGACGATGACGCTGATTTTAGGATTGTGCGCCAGAATTTTACGGGTGGCCGTCACGCCATCCAGTCCGGGCATTTTTAAATCCATCAACACCACATCGGGGGTCAGTTCGGCGGCCAGGGCCACCGCTTGGTCGCCATGCTCGGCTTCTCCGACCACATCAATGTCGCCCGCGCTCTCGCAGACGGCGCGCAAACCGCGTCGCAACATCACATGGTCATCTGTAACTCGATAGTTGTATTCTTAGTAAATGAGGGCAAAACGTCATGGACTGGCA
>CAYUFY010000528.1:0-3140 GCA_964443795.1 uncultured Anaerolineales bacterium
GTTGAAACGAGCATTTCTCAAGCGTTCACTTGTGAACACTTAGAAAGTAGCAGTTGGGTATAATGAAATCCATGCCACCTTCCACTCAGATTTGGCCCATCCGCACCTTCATTTACCGGCATATCGCCGAGACCACCCACCCGCCCACCGTGCAAGAGACGGCGGTCGCGCTGGGCATCAGCGAGGCCGAAGCCCGAGCGGCCTACACGGAATTGAACGAGCGCCACGCCATTTTCCTCGACCCGGCCACGGGCGCGATTCAAATGGCCAACCCGTTCTCGGGCGTGCCGACACCGTTTCGGGTTCACGCACAGGGCAAAACATATTTTGCCAACTGTGCTTGGGATGCGCTCGGCATTCCGGCGGCTTTGCAGTGTGAGGCCGAAATTGAAGCCACCTGCGCCGGGAGCGGGGAAGCCTTGCCCATTCGGGTGCGCGGTGGGCGGGTGGAGGGGCATGGTGAGTTGGTGCACTTCCTCGTCCCCTTCCGCGAGTGGTATGCGGATATGACATTCACGTGAGGCAATATCCTGTTCTTCCGGTCGGAGGAATTAATTGACCCGTGGTGCGCGGCCCACAACGTGAAACGCGGCGAGACGTTGCCGGTTGAAGTGGTGTGGGAATTGTCGGTGCGGTGGTATCACAACCGCCTATCACCCGACTATCACGGGCGCACACTGGCCGAGGTGGAAGAGATTTTTCGGGGCGTGGGCCTGCACGCCGAGTTCTGGTATTCGGATGAGCGGAAGGATGCGCCGCAGAAGTAAGCGCCTTTGGAGAAGCCATGCCACCATCACTCCCCTCCCCGCTAGGCCAGTTAATAGATATTGGTAGTCACCGCTTGCATCTTTACGCCACTGGCGAAGGCAGTCCCACGGTTGTGTTTGAATCTGGCGGGGCGAGTTGGTCGCTGGATTGGTATCCAGTTCAAGCCGAAGTCGCCAAATTCACCGGGGTATGTGCTTATGATCGCGCCGGGTTCGGCTGGAGTGACTCCGGCCCCAAGCCGCGTAGTAGCGGGCAAATTGTCAAAGAACTTCATGCGTTGTTGAATCACGCGGAGGTCCAGAAGCCCTATATTTTGGTGGGCGCGTCGTTTGGCGGCCATACCGCGCGGTTGTATGCCAAACAATATCCCGCCGAAGTGGCGGGCGTGATTTTGTTGGACGCCCGGCATGAGGCCCTCACTGCCCAAATGCCCCCGGCCTGGCGACAGTACGAAGCCACCGGGAAGGGCCTGTACACTTTTTTGTTATGGGCCGCCCGCCTGCGCCTCTTGAATTTGCTGGGCAGGGCGCTGGGCGAAAAAGCCGTGCCGCCCGGCGTCCAAAAACTACCGCCGGAAATCCGGGCCAAATATCTGGCGGTGGGGTTTCAGCCCAAATATTTTCAGGCTAACCTGGATGAGTTGGCGGCGGTGCCCGAAAGCGACCAACAAGTGCGCGCCAGCGGTTCTTTGGGTGACCTCCCGCTCACGGTCATTCGACATGGCGTGCCGGATTTATTCCGACAAATGCCCGCCGACCAAGCTTCAAAAGCCGAGCACGTCTGGCAAGCCTGCCAGACCGAACTTGCCCGACTATCAACCAACAGCCGCCATCTGGTAGCCGAACACAGTGGGCATGGTATCCAAAATGATGAGCCGGAGTTAGTGGTGGCCGCTATTCGGCAGATGGTGGAGGCCACTCGCCAGAGGCGCACATGAAAACCAAACTTGCTCTAGCCGTTCTGCTCCTCACCTTCTTCGCTCAGCCATTCGCGGCGCGCGCGCAGAGCGCGGTGACTTTCACACTCACCGCCCGAAGCGCGTTTCTCCGCAATGGGCCGGGGTTGAACACCGCGCGGGTCGCGTCCATTTTCAAAGATCAGACTTTCACGGTGATCGGGCGAAGCACCGACGGGGCCTGGATGAAGCTGGATTACGCCGGGGTATCCGAGGCGTGGATTATGCGCGCGTTGGGCACGGTGAAGGGCGAGGTGAGCGGCTTGCCCGTGGTCGCGTCCACCGCCCCAACCAGCGTGGCGCCCGGGGCCACCGCCCTCCCAGCGAGCGGAGGCCAAACCACCGGGAGCAGTCGGGTCTCACTCACCCTCACCGTCAAAAGCGTGTTTGCGCGCAGTGCGCCAAGCTTTAGCGGCGCGCGTGTGGCCTCGCTGTTCAAAGGGCAGACGTATGGCGTGACGGCCATCAGCGGCGATGGGCTATGGGTACAATTGGATTTAGCGGGCACCGGCGGATGGGTGATGCTCTCGACCGGCACAGTGACGGGTGATTTGAGCGGGGTGCCAGTGATTGGCCTGACCCCGGCGCTCACTGCAACTCCGCCCCCCGCCCCGGCGGCCGCCGCGCCCCCCATCAGCGGCGACATCATTGCTGTAGGGACGCGTGTGCGCGAGATTTATCAGAGCGGTCTCGCGCAAGGCAACAACGCGCGGGCCTTCGCCAAAATCGGCGATTGCAATTCCATCAACCCGTACTTCCTCACCAAGTTCGACACGCCCCAAGCCTATCAACTCAGCGGACCATATCTTTATTTGCAAGAGACCGTTAAACATTTCAGCGGGTCATTTGGGCGCGAAAGTGTGGCGGCGCAACTGGGTTACAGTCCGGCAACCGTTTTGGATCCAACCTGGGCCGACCCGCGCAAATGCCAAAGCGGCGAGACCCCGCTGGCCTGTGAATACCGCCGGAGCCGGGCCAGCATCGCCTTCATCAGTCTCGGCACCAACAGCCTGTGGCAGACCTCTGCCGATTTCGAAGCCGGGATGCGGTTGATCATCGAATACTCCATCCAAAAAGGCGTGGTGCCCATCATCGTCACCAAAGCCGACAATCTGGAAGGTGATGACCACTTCAACCAAAGCCTGATCCGGTTGGCGGGTGAGTACAATGTTCCACTGCTGAACTTCAAGCAGGCAGTGGCGGGTCTACCCAACTCCGGTCTCGCCGCCGACAATTTCCATCTAGTGTGGGGGCCGCCGTTTTATCTGGACGAGAACAGCGCGCAAACCGGTTGGCAACGGCGCAATTTGGTGGCCTTACAAGCGCTCGATGCCGTGTGGCAAGCGGGGAAGTAAGAACTATTACTTACCGTTCGCTCATTTTGGAAGCGGGAAAATTAGATTCGCGCCAAACTACT
>CAYUFY010000529.1:0-3134 GCA_964443795.1 uncultured Anaerolineales bacterium
TTACACCATTCGACCCAATCCAAATTGATTAACTTATTTTTGGACAAATCCTAAACTTAGGCGGTCAACGCCGCGCGAGTGACCAGTCGCCGATAAAAGAACAAGCCAGACAAGGCGGGCGGCGCGAAGAGCAGGCGCGTGAGCCAACCGCGCCCGCCGGGGAAATGTTCGTATTCGATGTGTTCGTGAATGCGCGTGCCGCCGCCCTCGGCTGTGAAGCGATGGGTGTGGACCCACTTTTGCATTGGCCCGCTCTGCTGGGTATCGGTGAAGCCGTTGGCGCTCACCTGACTGTGAACCGCGACCCAGCGGAAGGGGAGCGGCCCAAACCAGAGCGTGAACTTAGAGACCGAGCCTTCGCCCAATGGGTCAAGGTGATGCATCTGCGCCCAGATAGGCGGCGGGGTCAGACGTTTGAGCGCGCGCGTGTCGTGGTGAAACCGGGCCACGGCCTCCAGCGGCGCGGGGACAGTGAAGGTGTAATCAAAGACGGGCATGGGGCTTAGGCGCTCAACAGCGAAGCGCGCAAAATTTCGGCAAGGGGCGGGTGATCGCCCGCAAAATCACTGTAGAGCGTGTAGCGGATAATCCCATCGGGCGTGACCACAAAGGTGCCGGATAAGATTGACCAATCGCCCGTGACTTCACCCTGCCGCACCCCCGCGGCGGAGGCGCGCACGCCCGCCGCAATGACCTGCGGCCCGACGAGTTGCAAGATATTGCCCTGGCGTAAGCCATAGGCCGCGTGTGTGTCGGTGCCCAGACCGCACAGACAAGTGAGGCTGGGCGCGAGTTGTGGGCAATAGCGCTGGGCATGTTTGGGTTCACTAATGGCCACCCCCACCATCCGCAGACCAGCGGCGGCGATTTCAGCTTTGCTCTGCTCCAACTGAGCGAGCCATTCGCGGCAGAACATTCAGCCAAAGTGGCGCAGGAAGGTGAGCAACACCGGGCCGGTTTGCCAGGCGGCACTCAGGTCAACCGTCTGGCCCTGCGGGTCAAGCACCTGCACCATTGGGGCATGGTCGCCCACATTTAAGCGTGACGAGGTCATCGTGGTTTTTTCTCCATCAAGTCTTCAATGGTCTGCACAATTTCCGACGGCAGGCCATGCAAATAAATGCCCGCGAGCGCTTTGGCCCGCTGGGCGCTAAAGGCCTGGCCACCAAAAACCAGTTTGGGGCGCGGCGCGGGCAGGCGGCGCAATAATTTGGGCAAGCCGCTGAGGGTGTCAGCCGATTCGGGGCGGGTGGCCGTGAGGAGTAGCAAACGCGGCGGGCGGGGCAGGAGTATCTCGTCGAGCCGGTCGAGACTCAGGTCGGGGCCGAGGTATTGCACTTCCCAGCCGCGCCAGCGGAGCATGACCACCAACATCAGCAAACCAATCTCGTGGCGTTCGCCGGGGGCGCAGGCGGCCACAATCCGGCCGGGGTGGCTTGGCGGCTCGGCCAACGCCAGCCAGCTCATGAGATAGCGCAAACAAAATTGGGTGGCGAAATGTTCAATGGCAATCGGCGCCTCACCGCGCCGCCAGCGTTCGCCAATTTCCACCAAGGTCGGCTGGACAATTTCGGTGAGGACCACATCGAGCGGGTAAATGGAAAAGGCCAGCCGGAAGGTTTGCAACGCGCGCGCTTCATCCAGGTGGATGAACGCGGATAAGGCTTCGTGAGCCAGGTTGGGGATGGAGGCCGGTCGGCTGACCGCTTCCGCGGCGAGCGCCGGGTCAAGCCCGGCTTCCCGCAGTTGGGCCAGTTGCCGGGCGGCCTGGCGGATGGTGGCGCCAGCATCCACTTGCGCCTTCAACCATTGGAGCGCGCGCAAATCATAATCGGAGTAACGGCGCTCACCGTCGTCGGTGTGGGGCGCGGTTAACACCGTATGATGCCGCTCCCAATTCCGCAAGGTGAGGAGGGGCAACCCAAGGGTTTCGGCTACCGCCCGCTGGGTATAGTGGGCGACGGGCGTGGGGGCTAAGCGGGCGACAACAGACATGAACTTAAAAACCTTGAACAGGAGTGAATAAGTTCAGTATAGTCCGGCCCCAACAGTTTGGAATGCGCGTGTATAAGGTACGGGTCAGCTTTTCAGCAATTGGCGCACGGTCTGCACTGCCAGCGCCGCGTTTTCGCCCAGAAACATGCCGGGGGTGGCTTGCCGCAGAGCCGGGTCGGCGTTGAAAGCCCGCCCGCCAAAACCAAATTTGGGGCGGGGACGCAAGTTGGCAAGCCCCTGATGCACATAGCGCAAATCCGTGGCGGTCTGGGCTGAGTTGGCCGACAGACACACCAAGGCGGGGCGCTCGAGGCGGACGTAATCCACCAGGTCCCGCACTTCCAAATCCGCGCCGAGATATTCCACCCGCAAGCCCGCCCGCCGCAAAAATAAAGCCAGCATGAGCGCACCGATTTCATGCAACTCATTGGGCGCACACCCCACCATAATCCGCGCCCCGCTCCGCTCGGTGGGATAAGCCTGAAACAAGGCCAACAGCCGACCCCGCAAATAGTTGGTGGCAAAATGCTCCTGAACAATGCGCACTTCGCCGCGATGCCAGGCATCGCCAATCGCCACCAAACACGGCGCAATCACGGCCTGACAAATGGTGGTCAGATCGAAGAGCGCATGCGCCTCGCGCAAAACGGCAGTGGCCCCGGCTTCATCCAGACCGATGAGTTTGGCGTACAAATTCTCGGCCAACACCGCAGGCGATTCCCCCGCCGCCAGCTCTTTTTCCAAAGCGGGGAAGGTCTCGGGCCACTGGCCGGTGCTCCGGATGGTTCGCAATTCGGCGGCGGCCTGGCGGATGGGCAGTCCAGCATCCACCCGGCTTTTGAGCCAGCGCAAAATCGCCACATCCCGCTCGGAATACAAGCGGTAGTTGCCCGTCGAACGTTGCGGCTTGAGCAATTGATAGCGGCGCTCCCAGGCGCGCAAGGTCACCGGCAAGATCCCGGTCTGCTCACACACGGCTTTAATATTGAACTGAGGCGAATCGGGAATGGCAGAAATAGTCGGCATAAATCGAACCCGGACGGAGAAAGATTGGTTGAAATTGACGCCAGTTATTATACTTGCTCTAACAGGAAATATACGCGCCCCGGTTGCGACTGCGCCCCGCCTGTGATAGATTA
>CAYUFY010000530.1:0-3126 GCA_964443795.1 uncultured Anaerolineales bacterium
CCCACTATCGGCAAACCTTAGTCAGCTTTGTTCCGAACCGCATTTGAGATGCTTGACCTCTGCGGGTTTAGGAACTCCCCAGGATAGGTTCCCGGCGCAACCGTGCTAGAAGTTCATCCAGAAGCGCCATTCGCCACCTGAATTTGAATGCGTTCCCACTTGCTCAAAAACGCGAGGGCGGCTTCCCAATCCATCCACGCTTCCTCCTCCGCTGGATAGGCGCGGCCCTGTAAGGTGGTCGTGAAAGCTTCGAATGATTGTTGATGATGGGCTTCAAACTCAGCCACCCGGGTTTTATAGCGCCCGATTTGCCGGTCAATGTAATCCAACAGCAAGGCGCGAAAAGCCTGTTCAAAATCGGCGAACATTCCTTCTCGAATAAGCGGCGCAAATAAGTGTTCGGCTTGCGCCAGCAGGCGCATTTCATCAGTAGAGTGAGTCAGGTTAGCCATAAAACCTCCGTCAACTGCAACAGACTGATTGACAACTATCATACTACACAATAGGCTGCGCCTCCCCCGCGCTCATCTGGTTGAGTTTCGCGGCGGCTTGGGCCACCCGGCCTAAACGCAGATAAAGATTTTCGGGAAGCACGAGGGTGAGGGTGTGGGCGGTCATCGGTTACATTCCTTTCGGCGGGCATCATGATTGGATTGTACCTGAATGGAAGGGGCGCGCTTATAGTTGCGGATACCCTTCAACCTCCAGTGGCGAGGCGGGCACTTGCCCAGCTTCTAGCAGGGCCAACCATCCGTCGGCGCGGGCGGCTAACGTCACCAAGCCACGGAAGCCGTAGAGATGCCGGGCGCGACGGATATGCTCCAATGCTTTATCCATCTCGCCCCGTTTTGCCCCTAGCCAAGCGAGGCGTGTGTGCGCGGCGGCCACCGCGCTGTCTTCGGCCCACAACTGGCTATCGCCCATGGCGCACGTCCACTCGACTTCGGCAGTGATGAGGTCGCCATTGAGGTATGACAGGTCCCCCACTTCCATGTGGGATCCTGGCAAATAGTCGTGGCCTGCAGTGTTCGCGCGTAAGGCCCAGACCAAGCCATCACGCGCCTGCGTCAGAGCCTCGGCCAGCGCGTTTTGGACATAGCTGAGATGGGCCTGATTAATCCGAATCAGTGCTAACGCTAACATCTCTAGCTCGGTGGTCGGCCCAAGTTGCCACGACCGCCGTTCAGCTTCAGCCAAACATGACTCGGCGGCTTCCCACTGGCGCTGGTCAGTGTTCCATCGCCCGCGATAACGCCAGAGCCGCACCCATTCGATGCAGTTCGGTTGGAATAGAAGCAGGCGTTCTTCGGCTTGCGCGAAGCGCGTTTCTACCAGCGCCGCATCTTGCCGCTCAATCCCAATCCAACTCAGCGCCAGCAGGATGGCGATTTCGGTTTGAAGGTCAGCCCGCGCCCGCTCGGCATCCAAGCAACGCTCGGCGAAGTGCGCGAACCGCAGATGGTCGCCCACCGCCCACAGATGACCGGACACGGGTTTCCACAGGTGATGCAGGCTTTCCCAATCACGGCTGGTGTGGGCGTAATCAGCGGCGGCGAGCAAGTTAGGCAGTTCGGGAAAGAGGAGCGCGTGTTGGCGCAAATGCTGTTGGGCGAAGGCGGCAAAGTGCATGGTGAAGCGTTGCCACACTTGGGCGCGTTGGGGGCTGGCGCGCAAACGGCGCACCGCGTAGTCATGCACGAGTGGGTGCATTTCACCCCATGGCTCGTTTGTGGGCCAGGTAATCAGGGCCAAATCGTTGAGGCGGCGAATGGCATCCTTGGAGCCCAAGGCCTTGAGCGCCTCGGAGCGGAGGCGTGGCTGGGCAAACGCGCCGCAGGTTTCAAACAGCGCTTGCGTCTCGGGCGGCTGGGTTTCCATGACGCGCGCAAAAAACAGCGCGGGATTGGCGTAATCAAGTTTCATGTCGTTGAGGGAGTTGGCCTCCAACCACGCTTGCAGAGCCGCGAGGGTATCAACCACCCCCGTAGCAATGAGCGCGCCCGCACTCCGCACGACCAGCGGCCAACACCACAACTGCTGGACGATGGCTTCCGCCTCCGCGAGATGGTTGGCACTTGTAGGCAACTCGGCGAAGTTTAACAGCATCTGGCTGGCGGCGGACGCTTCGGGGTACTTCAACTCAAATGGGGTGAGACCGGGGAGTGACAACGGGCGGCGGGCTGTGAAGAGCCAGGTGATTTCGGGCAGGCCCATGACCAGCGCCCGCACT
Source organism: uncultured Anaerolineales bacterium (assembly GCA_964443795.1). GTDB lineage: Bacteria > Chloroflexota > Anaerolineae > Anaerolineales > UBA6663 > DATDRS01. The sequence goes on from CAYUFY010000530.1 coordinate 2,231, forward strand.
TGCTCTTCATCGTCCACATTGTCGAGCAAAAACAGTCGGTCAACCCCTTCCAATGAGGCGTGTATTTCTTCAAGCGCTAGCGCCAAGCCCTCCGGGCCGAGGGCTTCCCCGGGAAGCGCCATACCTAAGTGTTGGGCCACGGCGCGCGCCACTTGCGCGGCGGTCTGAGTCGGATACAGCCGAAGCGCATCACAACCGTGGGTAAAGCTGGGCGCGGCCCGGCGCAACGCCTGCTGGGCCAGAATAGTTTTGCCGATGCCGCCCAAGCCATGAATCAACACTGAGGCGGGGCGGTCTAACACGGCTTGCACCTCGGTCAATTCCGCTTTGCGCCCGGTGAAGAAGGCGAGTTCGCCCAGGTGTTCTTCCTTGTACTCCAGCAGGGCGCTCCCGCGAATGCGCGTCTGGCTACCGAAAAGACGCATGACAGCCCGCCGAAAGCGAGGCCGCGCGGCAGGGGGCATATTTAGGATGTCGGGCAGGTGATGGAGGACGGGGAGATGGGCCGGCTGGGGGTGGGAACCTTCCATCCAGCGCTTGAGGGTAGTCTTGTGGATGTGGTGCCCCCGGCGGGCGCGAGCGCGAGCGACTTCCCCCATAGATAGGCCACTTTGTTGAATAGCCTCATTCAAGAGTTCCGCAAAAGTATCGTCAGTCGGCATTGCTTTTCCCTCAGCCTAAAGCTTACCGTTCGCTCATTTTGGAAGCGGGAAAATTAGATTCGCGCCAAACTACTCAAAAAAGGCCGGAATTTCGGCATGTTCGCCTCAAATTTCCTGACGGGCGGCAAGCCAGCGCATGAAATCTTATGTCGCTAACCCGGCGGTGCCAAACGCTGTCATCCAGCAATTCCAAATTTGAATGACTTGTGGGGGAGGGTAGGCATTTGGAGGCTC
>CAYUFY010000531.1:0-3093 GCA_964443795.1 uncultured Anaerolineales bacterium
TGGGAATCGTGGTTGGGGGGAGTCTCGCGTTTTTTATCTAATTTGCAACGCGTTATGCAAGCGGATACGTAATTCGTACTCGCTATGCTAGAATAACATTACGCTTACTTCTCACCCGTTACTTTTCACTCATGTCCCTCGACCGTTTTGGCCGCCATATCAACTACCTCCGCATCAGTCTCACTGACCGGTGTAATTTGCGTTGTGTCTATTGCATGCCGGAGGATATGACTTTTCGCCCGCGCCCGGAGTTGATGCAGGATGAGGAAGTGTTACTGCTCGCCCGGCTGTGCGCCGAACTGGGGTTCAACAAGTTCCGGCTCACCGGCGGCGAACCAACCGTGCGCGCCAACATCGTGGAACTGGTGCGGGGCTTGGCGCAAACGCCGGGCGTGCGTTCGCTCTCGATGACGACCAATGGGGTCATGCTCAAAGACCTCGCGCGCCCCATGGCCGAAGCCGGTCTCCAGCGCGTCAACGTCTCCATTGACACCCTCGACCCGGCCAAGTTCAAACGCATCACCCGCTGGGGGGGCGTGGACGATGTCTGGGAAGGCATTCTCGCCGCCGAAGCCGCCGGTTTGCTCCCCATGAAACTCAACGCCGTCGTCGTGCGCGGCTATAACGAAAGTGATGTGGCCGACCTCGCCGCCCTCACGCTCGACCACGACTGGCAGGTGCGTTTTATTGAGATGATGCCCTTCGGCGAGGTGGCCGGTTTTCAGCAGGCCCAGGTGGTCACCGCGCATGAAATGCAACAAACGATTGAAGCCCGCCTCGGCCCGCTGGCCCCGGTGGGGGATGGCGCCCTCGACGGGGAAGCGCGGCTCTACCGCTTGCCCGGCGCCCGCGGGGACGTGGGTTTCATCTCCTCCGTCACCGAACCCTTTTGTGCCGCGTGTAACCGCGCCCGCCTCACCGCCGATGGCAAACTCCGCATGTGTCTCCTGCGCGAATATGAAATGGATTTGCTCACCCCACTCCGGCAGGGCGCGACATATGACGATCTCAAGGCGCTCATCAACAAAGCTGTGTGGCACAAGCCCTGGGGCCACGGTCTGGCGCAGAACGTGGTGCCGATGAACCGGGTGATGAGCGAGATTGGGGGCTAACGTGATTCGCGCCATTCTCTTCGACCTCGACGGCACCCTCCGCCACGACCGCCCCAACGGGTTCGACTCGTTTATTGATTACGCCGAAGAACTCGGCTGTGTTTTTCAACCCGCCGACTTGCTCAAAGCCGAGCGGTGGACGCATTTCTATTGGGCCAACTCGGCGGATCTGAAAACCGATTTGCAAACGTGGGGCGATAACACCCCGAAATTTTGGTTGCAGTATTCCGTGCGGTTGCTCACCGCCCTCGGGGACACGGCTGACCCGACGGGCCTCGCCGCCCGCATCAATCACCTGTTTGATGAACGGTACACGCCCGATACCCATGTCCTGGCTGATGTCCTCCCGACCTTAACCCGCTTGCGCGCGCAAGGCTACACGCTGGGGCTGGTCTCCAATCGCTCGCGCCCGCTTGAGGCGGTCGCCGCCGAACTGGGTCTGGCCGAGGCGTTTCACTTTATGCTATCCGCCGGACAGGCGCAAAGTTGGAAGCCCGCGCCGGGCATCTTTCTCAAAGCCGTTGAGTTGGCGAACTGCCTGCCGGCCGAGGCCGTGTATGTGGGTGACAATATGTACGCCGACGTGCAAGGTTCGCGCGGGGCGGGTTTGCACCCGGTGTTGATTGACCCCAAAGGCTTATTCCACGATGCAGGGTGTCCGGTCATCCACACGCTGGGGGAGTTGGGGGCCGCGCTGGAACAAGTGGGAACCAAACCCGCCTTGTAAGCGTCTTGTGGGTGTAATCTGATATTTACAAGGAGAAAATCAAAATGTTTACCCCCAAAATTAAGTCTTTCATGTTTATCGCCGTACTCGGCGCGCTGGTGTTGGCCGCCTGTGGCACGCCGCTAGCCCCTGCCGCCCAAACCAGCCCCAGTGAACAACCGCATACCATCACCGTCACCGGCAATGGGTCGGCCTACGGCACGCCCGACAAAGCGGTGGCCACAGTGGGCATTGAAGAGCGCAACCGCGATGCTAAAGAAGCAGTGGGCACAGCCAATGCCAAGATGAATGCCATCATGGATGCAATGAAGGCGTTGGGCATTGACCCCAAAGATTTGCAGACCACGAACTTTTCGATTTACGCTCAGCAGGACTACAGCCCCGACGGCACGCCGCTCACGACCTACACCTATGTCGTGAATAACACGCTCAACATTATTATCCGCGACTTGGGTAAGGTGGGCGAGGTGCTGGGCCAGGCCATCGAAGCGGGCGCGAACAGCGTTGGCGGGGTGAGCTTTGGGGTGGAAGACCAGACCGCGCTTGAAGCGCAAGCCCGCGACCTGGCTATGGCAGATGCCAAAGCCCGCGCGGAGCAGTTGGCCCGAGCCGCCGGGGTGACGCTTGATACTCCCATGACCATCAGCGAATATACCAGCGGCCCGATTATGTACGCCTCGGATGTCAAAGCCGTAGGGCTGGGTGCGGGGGGCTCCGCGCCGGTGCCAGTGGCAAGCGGGCAACTGCAAGTGACCATGCAAGTGAATGTCACTTACATCATCAAATAGTTGTCCTCAGTCCCACAGAATCTAAAGAGCGGATGACATCAGGTCATCCGCTCTTTTTTTATAACCACCTCATCCTCGAAAGCTCACCCAGCCAAGTATGAATAAGCCTGAGCTCACCCGCCGTTATTTTAGCTGGTTGACAAGGTTCAATCGGTCCACTATACTTAACTTATAAGTTAACTATTATGACCAATCTTCAAACCCAGGAAAACCTAGACAATGTTTTTGAAGCGCTTGCCAATAAACATAGGCGAGAGATCATTTATGTTTTAAGTCTGCAACCGTGTTCTATAAGTCAGCTAGCCGCACTGCGCAATCTTTCTCTCCCGGCAATTTACAAGCACATAAAAATACTTGAGAAAGGAGACTTGATAATGCGCAAGAAAATCGGGCAAACCAATTTTCTTGCGCTCAACCGAGCCTCATTACGTGTCCTGCAAGAGTGGGTCACGCAGTATCACACTTA
>CAYUFY010000532.1:0-3091 GCA_964443795.1 uncultured Anaerolineales bacterium
GCCGAACATGACAAAGGTTACGACCTAATCTCACCACCATCTGAACGGTTACGATTTTGGATGAGGCCAGGTTGAGGTTCATGTAGTCGTGCAGGGGGATGAGGAGGCTTTGCTTGCGGATGATTTTTTGCGCGTCGGCGTAGAGGGTGGCGCGGCGGGCGGAGTCGGCGGTGAGGAAGCCGTCGGTGAGGGCCTGGTTAGCGCTTCACCCACAAGAGGATTGTGTTCAAAACAAGGGTGCCACCGGCCACCCACACCGAGTCAATTAAGATATCCGGCGTGTCGAAGCGGCCCGCATCTAGCCATTCTTTCAGATGGAACATGACGAAGGCGACCACGAGCACCTTCACCGCGCGGACGATAACATCCTCCCAGCCGGTGGGCGACATCAGTTTGAACCATTTCTCGAAACTTTCCATTTGGCTTCTCCTCTATTTCTCGACAATCGCCTTGACGGGCGGCTGATTTAGAAAGCGCGCGGGGCTGAGTATCAGTTGGTCAAACCCGACCCCTTCCATGCCCGCTTGCAAGCGGATGGTGATTGCGCCGCTGGTGGCGAAGTAAACAAGCGGCTCGGCCTCCGAGTCGGCGCGGTCACATTCTACCCAAGCCCAGCCCTCGCGCGTTGGCCCTTCGGCGGTGAGATAACTGTCCGTGCCGGGCGCGAAGAGCGCGTTGTTGGCCTCATCCACCGCGTCGGAAAATTGCACCCAAAACAAATTCGCATCCGACTTGCCCAGTGGGGCACCGACCTTCATGTGAATCCAACACCGATAGGGAACGCCGCTTTGCACCTGAACGGTGAAGGTCGCATGTGGGTCGTCTTCGGGGGGCGGGTCCAATTCGTCGCCGGTATTGGGAAGGCCGATAAACTTACCGCCGGGCGAAGCGGGGTCATCCATAAAATCTAACTCGGACAGGGCGCTCTGCGGCAAGTCGCTGGCATAGACGATGACTTCGAGCGGGGCGCTACCACTGACCGGCGTAGGTTGCGGCTCAGGCGTGGCGACGGTAAGCACGGGCGTGCCCTCGGGATATTCCATCGGCAACGTGAAAGCGTATACGTCGCGGCTGTTCGCATACGCGCTTTTTTCCAGTTCCACGGCGTGCGCCCGCATCTCGGCCAAAGCCTCCGGGCCGAGTTGTTCGACCTTCACCAATTCCAGAATCTCTTGGGTGGTGTCCGCCCCTTTCCAGTCCACCCGGATGTTGCCCAGACCGCGCGCATAATGTTTGAGTTGAAACGCGCCCGGCTCGGTTTGGCTGGTCTCGGCAATCACTAACACATCTTCATAGCAATCCCCAGACGGGAGGCAGGTTTTCTGGCCGACTTGATCCACCTGCCCTCGGTCTGTCCAACCGACCAGGGGCGCCCAGCCCTCGGCGTAACTGGGGGTTCCCAGTTGAGGATTGGCGAGCATCATGATGCCAGCGCGGGCCTCTGCCAGCCCGTGAATCCAGGCCGGAGCCGCCACAACTTGTCCGTCCTCATATTCCTCCGGGTACTCGCCCATGCGCCACACGTTGCCGTCGTTGTCTTGGGCAAAGAAGGCGAGTTCAGCTTCCACGAGTTCGTCATTGCTAAAATCCAAATCCCATGAGACGACGGTGCGAATGTCGCCAATCATTTTGGTCAGGTCGGTGAAGTGTATCTCGACGCGATGCGGCACCGCCGTGCCATCATCCTCCACTGTCGTCCCTTCGTAGACGAACCGCGTTCCCGGTGTCATCGGAATCCACTCGTTATTCACCGGGCGCGACTGGCCGAAATGGTTGGGGTCGAAATCATCAATGTTTGTTCCAGCGGGTGTGCTAGATGGGGCGAGAGTCGCTTCGGTGGTTGGGGTGGGCGTAGCTTGACACGCCGCCAACGCAACCATCAACAACACCGTCGCCAAAAAAGATGGAAGATGAAAATGCCGCATTGCAAATGCCTTTCCCTAAATGGATAGGGGCACGGTGACCGCGCCCTTACTCTTGCCGAAACGCAAATACAGCGTCGGCACCACCAGCAGGTTGAGCACGGTGGAGGTGACTAAGCCGCCCAAAATGACAATGGCCATCGGATGCTCAATCTCGTGGCCGGGGATGTTCCCGGCGATGACTAACGGCACCAGCGCCAACCCGGTCGTAAGCGCGGTCATCATAATGGGCGCAATCCGCTCGCGCGCGCCGCGTTGCACTAAGGCCGGACCAAACGGCTCGCCTTCTTCATGCTCTAAATGTTGAAAGTGGCTAATCATCATAATGCCATTGCGCGTCGCAATCCCCAAGATGGTGAGCAAGCCCACGAGCGAGCCAAGTGACAGGATGCCACCGCTGAAATACGCCGCCAGCACCCCGCCCACCAACGCCCACGGCAAGGTGAGGAAGGTCAGTATCGCCAAACGCCAGTTTTCAAACGACGTGTACAGCAAGAAGAAAATTGCCAGCGCCGCCACCGCCCCGGCGATGAGGATGTTCTGTTGCGCCTTCTGCCGCTCGGCATACTCGCCCAGAATCTCGGCATGATACCCCAACGGGAAGCTGATGTCCTCCAGCGCCTCCTCAACATCTTCGGCCACGATGCCGAGACTGACTCCGCGCACGTTGGCCGAGACATCTGTTTTGCGCGATTGGCCCTCGCGCTCGATGACGTTGGGCGCTGGCACGATGCTGACCGTCGCCACATCCGCCAAACGCACATGGCCGCCGCCCGGTAGGTCAATCAGCAGTTCCTGAATATCCGTCAAGCTCTGGCGCGTTTCCGGAGTGCTCCACACGTTCACATCGTAAGTCTTCCCGCCCAAGAAAATGTCGCCGATTTCTTCGCCCTGCAACAAAAAAGCGGCGGCGCGGCGCACATCGCCGGGCTTGATGCCATAGCGTTGCGCCGCCACTAAATCCACCTCCACATTCACTTGCGGCACATCCACATGCAACTCTTTTTTCAAGTCCACGATGCCGTTAATGCCCTCCAGCGCGGCCTTCACTTCATCGGCTTTGGCGCGCAGCACCTCCAACTCCGGGCCGTAAATCCGCACCACGACCGTGTCGCTCGACCCGCTCAACACTTCGCGGATGCGCTCTTTGAGATAGGTCTGCACATCGC
>CAYUFY010000533.1:0-3091 GCA_964443795.1 uncultured Anaerolineales bacterium
ATGAGACCGACTTGGAGGCGTTGACCGCGCGCTTGGTGGAAGTGGTGGATGAAACAATGCAACCGGAGAGTGTGGGGCTGTGGTTGAAAGATTTTAACGCAAAGCCGCAAAGCCGCGAAGAACGTAAAGAATGAAAAAGAATCTTTGCGGCCTTTGCGCCCTAGCGCCTTTGCGTTGAAAAGGCTTAACCCATGAGCACCCAAACCGCCAACTCAACTGAACTGCACCTACAGGGACGCTGGGCGCGCGCTGTCTGGCTGATAATTGCTATGGGTCTACTTGGCTTTTACGGTTTCACCGCCTGGGTCTATTACCGAGCCTTGCTCACCAATCCATTTTTTGGAAGCACTGTTGCTCCCAGCATAAATGACCTCGAGGTGGCTCAAAACAGTTTGGCGAAGTTAGGGCTATCGCTCAACATTTACGCGGCCATTTTTGTGGGCCGCCAAACCCTGTTCACGTTTGTCGTTTGCACGCTGGGTGCGCTTATCTTTTGGCGACGGGCACCCGATCGGTTGGCCTGGACAATGTCGCTGATCCTGATTCTGATGGGAACCTTGGTCCCGAACCAAACGTATGCGCTCGGGCGCATCTATCCGGCGTTGAGTTTCCTGGGTTTCGTCACCAATCAAATTGCCGCAACCGCACGTTTCGTTTTATTTTGGATTTTTCCAGATGGACGATTTGTTCCAGCTTGGTCGCGCTGGACATTCTTGAGCACCATTGTGTTCGGTGTATTGGCAACCCTTCCCATCATCGTTGGCTCGGCGCTACCAATAGGTATTTTATTGGCATTAGCGGCCAGTGCGGTGATTGGGCAGATTTATCGCTACCAAAAAGTATCCGGCCCCCTGGAACGCCAACAAACAAAATGGGTCTTGCTGGCGCTTATAAGCGCACCGATTACGTGGGCTGTGGGCGGGTTACTTATCCCGGCCATCTTTCCGGCCCTCACCCAAAACAACGCGAACACCGCGCCCTACAACTTGATTCGCACCACCTTCACGGACTTATCCAATTTACTCATACCATTAGCAATAGGGCTTGCGATCCTGCGTTATCGCCTGTTTGATATTGACCTCATTATCCGCCGCACCCTGCAATACTCCCTCCTCAGCGGCCTGCTGGCTCTCGTCTACTTCGGCGGCATCGTCATCCTACAATCCCTCTTCTCGACCATCAGCAATCAGCAATCGCCAATCATCCTTGTTCTCTCCACCCTTGCCATCGCCGCGCTGTTCCTGCCCTTGCGCCGCCGGGTGCAGGATTTTATTGACAAACGCTTCTATCGCCGCAAATACGACGCGGCCAAAGTCATCGCCGACTTCGCCGCCACCGCCCGCGACGAGACGGATTTGGATGCCTTGACCGCGCGGTTGGTGGAGGTGGTGGACGAGACCATGCAACCGGAGAGTGTGGGGCTGTGGTTGAAGCCGACCCAGACCAGACCTGACAAGTTTCCAAATCCTGTCAGGTCTGAGTCCGCCAGTCAAGTAGGAGAGCAAGTATGACGGCCCAAACCCAACCCGAAACTCGTTTCACCGAAACTCGTTGGACGGCTGGCGCATGGCTGACGCTGGCGCTGGCGTTGCTCTGGCCGGTGTGGTGGTTAGGGCTAACCTTGGTCAGTTACACCTTTCCTTCCGACGGCTGGCTGAGCAGATTCCCGAATTTTGATCTAACCGCCAACCTGACAACTGAACCCTCCGCTCTCCAAGTCGGTGACCATGTGCTGGCCATTAATGGTCAGCCGGTGGGGTTTGCTCGTCAGGCCCCGCCTATCCCGGCTGGTTTGCAGGCAGGTCAGCACTTGCGTTATACGGTGTTGCGTAAAACGAACACCCATCCCGAAGGGGAGAAACTAGAAGTGGATGTTGTTATCCGGCAGTTGCCCTGGAGTGCATTTTTCACCTATGTCAGCTATGAGTTGACCACCGGCGCGTTTGATAAATTGGTAAGTTTGTTTAGCCTGTCCCTGGCAATTTTTGTTTTCTTCCGGCGCCCCGGTAGCCATGCGGCGCGGTATATGCTGTTGATTTTTAGTTGGTTCGCCGGTCTATTGCAAGGCCATCCAGCATTGTATGTGTATTCTTATCCACTCCCTTGGAATTTTTTGGGCGTGATGCAGACAGTGACGATATTTATCTATTTTCTCCCCACCCTCATTTTATTTCTCCTCACCTTCCCGGCCCTTAAATGGCCTTTGCGACGCTTTCCACGCGCCTTGCCACTAGTGATCTACGGCCTGCCGTTGGTGATGATTGTGCCCGACATCTGGCTTCAGGTTACCGGCCAAACTTATGGGGATGGTGGCTGGATTAATGTGATTCCCGGTGTAACCTTTGGTGGCTTTGTACTGACCCTGTTTGCCACGCAGATTCACAACTGGTTCACGATGCGTGACCCGCTCACCCGGGCCCAACTGCAATGGGTGACTTTTGGTTTGGGGGTAGGTTTGGGCCTTGGGTTGCTCATCACATTTTTGAGTGGCGTGGCTGGTCGAACGGACACGAATTTTGGATTACAAACAATCGGGTCTGTCTTGCGAAGTTTGTTTCCACTTTCGCTCGCCATCGCCATTCTGCGCTATCGCCTCTTCGATATTGACCTTATCATCCGTCGCACCCTGCAATACTCGCTCCTCAGCGGCTTGCTGGCCCTGGTCTACTTCGGCGGCATTGTTGTTCTGCAAGGGATATTTACCACTCTCACTGGCGCGGAATCGCCCATCGCTCTGGTCGCTTCTACGCTTGCTATTGCCGCGCTGTTCTTGCCCCTACGCCGCCGGGTGCAGGATTTTATTGACAAACGCTTCTATCGCCGCAAGTACAACGCGGCCAAAGTCATCGCCGACTTCGCCGCCACCGCCCGCGACGAGACGGATTTGGATGCCTTGACCGCGCGGCTGGTGGAAGTGGTGGATGAGACGATGCAACCGGAGAGCGTGAGTCTGTGGTTGAAAACTGACGGAACAAAACAACCATGAATCAAAAACGCAGCGCTATGTTTGCTTGGGGGTTGTGTGCCGTCTGTGTGTTGGGTGCTGTCATCCAGCGCATCTTCTGGGCAACCCAATTGACTGCGCGCCCTT
>CAYUFY010000534.1:0-3081 GCA_964443795.1 uncultured Anaerolineales bacterium
ACGTAGTATTTCCCAACCACAGCACCATTTTCGTCTCGTATTGGCCCTGATGGTGAGTAACTACGCTGTGTATAGCGAATATCTCTTGGGTCGAGATATGATGGATTTTCATTTTCCAGTAATGGCAGGCTGATTTGATTTACAAGAGCATATGGCATAAGGCCATACTGCGCTATAGGGATGGCCGTCGAAAAAGCACATCGTGCGCTTGCATCAAGTCGCTCCCAAGCATCAGCCTGTTTGTACCCAAGTAACACATCCCGGTTGGCAATGGGCGTTTGAACCATCGGCGTTTGCCAGAAGGAGGCCGATGCATTCAGAAGTAACCGGCCCTGAGTTTCAACGGGATGATGCAGTAGCATATCGCCAAATTGCTTGGCATAGGCTATCGAATTTCCGATAGCCATTTGTTGTGCCTGAGCCTCAGCGACTTGTTGAGAAGTGCAGGGTGATAGGCTTAGAGGCGCAACGTCATTGCCCCAAATGCAGATATAACCGCTTGGGTCTGTCGCATTAATCGGATTGTCGGCTGCATAGAGATACGGGTGCAGGGTTCCCGGCATCTGCACATTGCCCGGCCAACTATCACGCACAAAAAAGCGGCCAGTGGTCACGCTGTAATAACGAGCCCGGAGGAACACCAACCCGGTCGCATCCCGCGCTTCGCCCGCCCAGCCAAAGGCGCTTGTCCCATTCCCCGCACTGCTCATCACTTCGCCAAAGGGCTGGTAACTCTTCGCCAACATCACACCGCCACTACCATTGGCTAACTGCCGCACGCTCCCCAGTGCATCCGGCAGGTGATAGGCAAAGCCGCCCGGTTGTTGTTCACCGATGCGCGTTGTGCCATACAGATAGGTGTTGCTCGCGCCGTTTGCGACATCCGCCAGCACTTGCGTCAAGCCCGCGTTTAGGTCAAGCGTGTAGGTCGTCACCACGCCGTTGACGGTCTGGCGCACGCGATCACCTTGCCCGTTATAACCGAACGCATACACATTCGCCCCCTGTGTGACGGTCATCAGGCGGTTGGCGGCATCGTGGGCATACGTGCTTGCGCCGTCGTTGAGCAGGTTGCCGTTGTTGTCCCAGATTTGCGCCACACCATTGACGTTAATTAGGCGGTTGGCGTTGTCGTAGGTGTAGACGGTGGTGTTGGTGAGCGTGGTTTGGGTCAGCCGATTGCCCACCGCGTCATACGTGTAGGTAAAGACTTGCCCTGAGCCTGTCGAAGGGCTGTAATCCGCATTGGTCAGGCGGTAGAGGCTGTCGTAGGCATAGGTGATGACCTGCGAACTGAGCAAGGGCGGGAGCGGCCCTGACTGAATATCCAGTCTTGTGGTAACGCCTGAGTTGACAGCCTGAACCAGCGGGGGTAAATTAAAGCCAATTACGATAATTAGCGCTATGGCTAAACAACTGAATTGGCACAGTGTGGAACGAGATTTGCGGCAAAAAGGCGTGACGCTTTTTAGCCCACAGGATATGCGGCACCTGGTGGGCGCGTCCGAACTCTCGGCGCGGTTTCTAATTACGCGCGCGGTCAAACGCGGCGAGGTCGTCAAACTTCGCCGCGAGTTGTATGCCTTGCCCGATTCGCCCCCACCCGACTTGGAACTGGCTAATCGGCTATATGCCCCTTCCTATGTGTCCTTTGAATATGCCCTCGCGTATTACCACCTGATTCCCGAAGCCGTGTATGAGATAACTTCAGCCACCTCCCGCGCTAGTCGCCAGTTCACGGGGCTGGGGAAAATTTTTAGTTATCGCCGTCTCAAGCCAACGGCCTTTACAGGCTATCAACCAGAAAAAATTGGGGGGCGGGTCATTCTGCTGGCCGAGCCGGAAAAAGCGGTGCTGGATTGTCTGTATTTTGTGAGTCTCCATCGGCTGACCCTGCCCGAGCGGCTGGATATTTCAACCTTGCGCCGACCCCGCCTCCACGCGTTGGCTGAACTGTATAAACGCCCCGAACTGACTGAATTGGTGAATACCCTGCTATGCTGACCCGCGAAACCTTCACCCGCGCCGCCACTCTCAATCAAACCACCGAACTGAATGTGGCCCGCGAATACTGCCAGCATTTATTTCTCAGCGCTTTCTACCAGCAGGCGGGCAGTGAGCGAGTGATGTTCAAGGGCGGCACGGCGCTCCGCATTGCTTATAATAGCCCGCGCTTTTCGGAGGATTTGGACTTCTCGGGTTTTGGCGTGACCGCGCGAGTCATTGAGGGGTGGGTGTTGGCGACCATCGGCGAAGTTGAGCGGCACGGGGTAGGGGCACAAGTGCGGGAGAGCAAAACCACTTCGGGCGGTTATTTGTCCGTGATGGAGTGTCACTTGGCTGATTACCCGATTCGTGTTCTGGTTGAAGTCTCTTTACGGTCACAGAAAAAAGGAGGCGCGCCAACGGGGGCCGCGCGGGGCCGGGGCGTGCTCATCACCCCCGAACTGGCTCCCGCCTATACCCTCCAACTGCTCCCCGAAACCCAATTGGTGGGAGAGAAAATTACCGCGCTCCTGACGCGCGGGAAGCCCCGCGATTATTTCGACATTTATTTCCTGCTTCGCAAGAATTTGATTGTCCCCGAACACAAGCCCCAATTGGCCGCCGTGCAAGAGCGGTTGGCGGCCTCGCGCCTTAACTTCCAGCGGGAACTGTCACAATTTCTGCCACGCTCACACCACGCCATTCTAAAAAACTTTCGCCAGACCCTGACCGATGAACTCAAGCGGCATGGGGTTTAGGGCGGTTGGCGCGCAAGGCGCAGATAACGGGCCGCCACAATCCGCACGCCTTCCGGTATGGCTTTACACATGGGGCATTGCAAAACGGAGCTGATCTTTGTACGGTGGCGCAACTGCTAGGCTATAGCGATATGTCCGTCATGGTGCGCTTCTATGCACGATGATGATTCGCACTTATCAGACAGTTCTGCGAATGAATATAAGGGAAGAATTTGCCCATCAATTTCATAATAGCAAGACTTGCTATTTGACTGACAAACAGGCAAATTATACGCCCTAGATACCTGAGTAGCTAACACTTTGCGAAAAGCTCATGAAACTGGCACAATCGGTGGTT
>CAYUFY010000535.1:0-1093 GCA_964443795.1 uncultured Anaerolineales bacterium
AAAGCGATGCAACCATTGCAAACCACGCAGGCCATAAAAAGAAAAGTATATTGTGAACTTGCAAGTTCACAATATACCTATTATGTCCAATTAGACATTTGCCTCTTGCACCCGGCCAAGCATCGGTTATAGTAGCTGGAGTTCAGGAGGTACGCGCTTACGGTTCGCTCATTTTATAAGGCAGAAACGCAAATTGAAAATCTCCGGCATAAGGGCACAGGATTTACACCTGCTTATCCGGGCGCGGCGGGTACTGACCGCCGCGAATCTGAATCACTTGTCGCTCGACGAGGCCCTCGCCGTAGCGCGAGTCAGGTATGCCCACCAACAGCCGACCGGCTGGCACGACTATATCTACGCCAGCCTTGGTCATTTCGCCCGTCTGCCCGCCCACCGCTTTGCGCTGTATAGCGGAGCCTCCGGCGGCGGCTATGTCAGTCTGAACTTGGACGAGGCCGACCGGGATTTGCCCGTGGGGGATTATCTGCTCAAGCATTGTGTCGCCTATGCGGGTCAGCCGGAACTCCTCGCGCTCCAGGAAGCGCACCCCGGCGACCCGCACGAGTTCTATTTATAGCGGACATTCAATCCAGGGGGCTTAGTCACCCGGACGCGAGGCTGAAGAACCTCCCGCGTGTAAGCGGCGCGGTGTAGACTCTCGTAACCGCGTCTGTGGACAATCTGACCGGCACCAAAGACTCCTCCCGCGTGTAAGCGGCGCGGTGTAGAGATCGAGTAATGAACGGCTACGCCAACCAGCGGCTCACTCTGAGCCGGTGGTTGCGTGGCCGTTTTTATTTTCCATCTAAAGACCCGGTGAAGACGCAGTGGTCTTTAGACCACCGGGAATTTCCAGGAGATGCACTGATGACCACGGCTCAACCAGCCCCCCCGACAGACTTGGACACCCACATCCGGTCGGGCGTGGCCGCGCAGATGTTGGGGGTGAGCGCCGCGACGATCAACCGGCTCATCCATCAAGGGGCATTGACCGTCTTGCGCCGCACCCCGGGCGGGCAGTTCATGCTCAGTTACCGCCAGGTCGTCGCCTTGCAGAACAGCCTGCTGGGGCCTGACCCGGCGAAAGTCAAAA
>CAYUFY010000535.1:1193-3078 GCA_964443795.1 uncultured Anaerolineales bacterium
TGCTCCTCGTGCTGGCCGCGCTCAATCTGTGGGCCTACGTCACGCTCTGGATTAATCAGACGACCCCGATGCTGACCGCCGGCACGCTCGCCCCCGCCTTCCGGAGTCGGGATGGCCAGGGCCAGCCGGTGAGTCTGGCTGACCTACCGGGGCCGGTCGCCCTGACCTTCATCGCGCCGTACAACGCCGCCAGCACCCAGGAACTGGACCTCTGGGCGGCCACGCCTGCCCGGTATCCCGGAGTTCATTTTCGCTTCGTCGTGCAGGCCAGTGACCTCGCGGATTTTTACGAATACCTGTTGCTCAATCAACCGCTCACGCCAGAGATGTTCGCGCTCATAGTGGATGAGCGTGGCGACTTGCAACGTGCTTACCGCGTCCGGGGTTTCCCCACCACCTATTTTCTGGACACTGACCATCGGGTGCGCGCCTATCGGCTGGGTGGCCCGCTCACCGCCACGCAATTGGATGTTTATCTGGGGCGGCTCAATCTCATTCCGTTGGACGCGACCCCGACCGGGGTGGTCTTGCCGCCCTTACTGCAACCATGACTCTGACCCAAATGACCTCCCCCAGTTCGGCAGAACTTTGGTCAATCCGGCGCGTCCGCTGGGTGGCCCTCGCCCTGACGCTCATCCTACTGGCCGCCTACGCCAACGCTTTTCAGCACGCGGCGGGAGCCAGTTACGTCCGCATGCTGGCCGCTGGCGAAATCATGCCCGCCGCTACGTTCTACCGAGCCGATGGCACGCCAGTCCCGCTGGACACTCTGCTCGATGGCCGCCCGCTGTATCTGGAATTCTTCTCGACCTGGTGCCCGATTAGCCAGCAGGAAGTGCCCGTGCTGTTGCAATGGGCCGCCCGGCATCCGGAGATTCGCGTGGCGCTGGTCACGGCGGAGGCCCCCGATATGGTCGCCGCGTATTTTTCCCAATTTGCCTCCGTCCCGGTGGACATCCTGCTTGACCCCGGCGGGCGCATCGCGCGGCGCTATGGCATCGAGGGCACGCCGTCCGCTTATCTAACCGACGCGCGCGGGCAGGTGTTCTACGCCCGCGTCGGCGGGCCTGACCGCCTCGACAATTTTGACGCACAACTGGGCAAGTTAAACATTGCATGGAGTCGCTGATGGATGCCCCTTCCCTCCCCCCCGAACTCGCGCCTGCGCTAGAGACCCCCACGCCGATTGAGCGGCCAACCGTCACCGGCTTCCTGCGTCAGCATGGATTGACCGTGGCGCTGGCGATGGGCTTGACGGTCATCGCCTTGGTCGGCTGGTTTCTGCTCCCGCCCCGGATGGTCTCAGCGGTGATTTGCGGTAATACCTGTGGCTCGCTCTATGATGGGTTCTTCGGCACGATTATCGCCAACTGCGGCGGCGGGAGCGCGGGGGGGAGCGCGGGGGCCAATGGCCCGACCAATTGCGGCCTGTGCCCCGGCCCCTCATGCCTTGTTTGCGGTGCCGGCGAAACCTGCTACTTTTGCTGTGGCGACCCGGTGCTGTGTCCCTGCGGCGGCGGCCCAGTCGACAACGCGGATGGCTCACACGATGGCAATAGTGGCTTACAACTGGGGCCGGCCTGTACCGCTGGGGGCTGGGCGCGTGACCCGGATGACCCAGGCACCGATGTTCAGATACGGATATTGGATGGCCCGACCCAAATTTACATTGGCCTGGCGAGTCTGTCTCGGGCTGACCTGGGGGGCGTTTGTACGGGCGGCACTTGCGCTTTCAATGTGAGCCTGTGGACATTAATCCCACACGGCGTTAACCGCACCATCACCGTGGAAGAACTCGACTTGAACACCGGCAACTGGCTGACATTGCCCAACTCGCCCAAGACGCTCAACTGTGTCCGCGAGGCCAACTACAGCCTCACCAAGA
>CAYUFY010000536.1:0-3078 GCA_964443795.1 uncultured Anaerolineales bacterium
AAAGCCAATCTACACTCATCAATCTTCAATCAGCAATTCTGAGGTTGCCAGCCAGAGGAGCACCCCGGCCTCTGGCTGGTCTGTTTGTATACAGGCCACGGTGCCCTCTTTGAACGTCACCGCGCCGCCGGTGAGGTGCTTGGTCACGACGGACATATCGGGCATATGGCCGACGAGCATGAGCGCTTCAGCCTGCGCGTGTTGGCGGAGGAGGGTCTTCAACTCGGCCGGGCCAAAGCCGGGGCGCAGAAGGTCACTTTCCTTGAGTTGATCCAAACAATTAAGCGCATCGGCGATGAGTTCGGCGGTTTGCCGTGCCCGGTGGAGGGGGCTGTGCAAAATGGCAGTGGGCTTGACCCCGAGCCGCACCAACCGGACTGCGCCCGCGCGGATGAGGCGGGCGCCCTCGGGCGTGAGTGGCCGTTCAGCGTCGGAGCCGCCCCAATGGGGCCAGGTGGCGAGGCCGTGGCGGATGAGGTAGAGGCGCATGGGGGAAGCGTGATGCGTGAAGCGTGAGGTCAGTTACGCATTACGGCTGGAAATATACTTGTCCCACGCCTATGCGCTCTAAACCCTCATCGGCCCAGTATTGCACCATGGCCGAGGGGTCATCGAGGGCGCGGAAGAGGGTCGGGATGGCCGAAGGGTCGCCGATGTGGGCGAGGGCGCGCGTGGCATTGATGCGAACCGCTGGCTCAACATCGTTGTCCAGCACGCGTATGAGCGCGGGGACCGCAGGCTGGCCGACTTGAATGAGCGCATCGGCGGCGAGGCGGGCCAGGTAGGGGCTGGGGTCAGCGAGGGCAAAGATGAGCGGGGTGACGGCTTCGGGGGCGCGTTGCTGGCCCAACGCTTGCAAAACGGCGGCGCGCACATTGGCGTCGGGGTCGGCGGAGGCGGTGAGGAGCGTGGCTACCGCGCCGGGGTCGGCCAGTAACGCGAGGGCGCAGGCGGCCCACCACCGGGCATCCGGTTCGCCCGAGGCCAGCGTCTCCGCGAGGGCGGGGAGGTGGGTCGCGTCAATTTGGGATAAAGCCGCTTCGGCGCGGGCATCGTCGCCGGAAAATAAATCGTCGAGGGGGGACATGGTCAATGTTTAAATACAAAGGCTCGCGGACTCAAGGGTTTCGAGTCGGTGAGCCTTTGGGTGGGGCACACTGGGGGTTACTTTCCGCGCTGAGGCCCGATGGGGTTGACCAGCGGTTTGGCCGGGTGCTGTCGGCGATATTCCCAGGTGATGGCGAGAATCCAGATTTCGAGTGTGGCGAGAGCGAGGAGCAATAAACCAATGGCATCGGCGAGGTTGATGGATTGGCTGAACACCCCCAACCCCAGCAAGCCATTCGGCCCGAACGGTTGCGTGGCGAGGAGCGGCCCGCGAAATGGGTCCGGCGCGCCGAGGGCGGCGAACCCCAGCACTAGCATGGCCAGCGGAATGAGCGAGAGGGCGGAATAGTGCGGCTTGATCATATGCGCCTGCCTTCTTTAAAAAAACAGACCCGACCATTTTCGCGCCGCGAATCGGTCAGGTCCAGGTTGCTATTCGCTGGGCGGCGGCACGGGCAAATCAGCCACGGCCGTCTTAATCCATTTGGTCCCCTCGTCAATTAGCATCACCGGAATATCTTCGCGGATGGGGTACTTGCGCCCGCAGTCCGGCTCCTGGCAAACCAGCCAGGTGTCTTTTCCCAATTTCAATAGCCCTGGTTTCTCGCGCACACAATGGGGGCATCGCAAAATTTCGAGCAAGTCAGCACTGACCATGAGGTTCTCCTTAAGTGGCGCGAATTCTACCACGCCGCGAGAGGGAAGCATAGCGCGAACAAACCAACCAGCCATGCTTAACCTGAAATGGATTTGATGATAGCCGGACTATAATGTTCAGGTTGGCTTGGCTGTGTCTCCCGTTTGCTGTTAGGACTTTGATCATGCCCGATGCCCCGGTTTCACCCGAACCCCAATTAACTCCCCCGTCCGCCCCGGCAGGCGGGGGGCGCGCCCAACCTGTGCGCTTGCCAAAGTCGTTGGCGTCACTGCGCCACCGCAACTATCAACTCTATTTCGGCGGGCAACTCATCTCGGTGGCGGGGACGTGGATGCAAATCATCGCTCAAGGGTGGCTGGTTTATCAGCTCGATCACTCCGAACGCACGCTGGGACTGGTGGGGTTTGCTTCCGCTATTCCGGCTCTGCTCATCTCGCCGTGGGGCGGGGTGGTGGTGGACCGGGTGCCCAAGCGTACCCTGTTGGTCATCACACAGACCACCGCCATGCTCCTGGCGTTGGTGCTGGCCGCGCTGACTTTCGCCCAGGTGGTGCAGGTCTGGCACATCGTCCTGCTCGCCGCCGGGCTGGGCGTGGTCAATGCCTTCGATGGCCCGGGCCGGCAGGCGTTTGTGGTGGAGATGGTGGGGCGGGAATATCTGACCAACGCCATTGCCATGAATTCCATGATGTTCAATGGCGCGCGCGTCATCGGCCCGGCGCTGGCCGGGGCGTTGTTGGCGGTGATTGGCCCCGCCTGGTGTTTCTCCCTCAACGGGATTTCGTTTCTGGCGGTCATCGTGGGCCTGCTCGCCATGCGCCTGCCCCCGCACCAACCCGCTGAACAGATGCAATCGCCGTGGAAGCAGTTTGTCAGCGGGTTGCGCTACGTCCACGCGCAACCCAACTTGTTCGCGCTTATCCTGCTGGCGCTCATCTTTAGTGTCTTCGGCATCTCGTACAGCACCGTGCTCCCCGCGTTTGTGGATATCGTCCTCCACGCCGAGGCCAGCGTGTTCGGCGCGATTACGGCGGCCTCGGGGTTGGGGGCGGTCGTGGGCGCTTTCGTCATCGCGCAGTATGGCGACCGGGGCCAACGTGGGCGCTGGCTGGCGTGGGCCAACATCGCCTTCCCCGTACTACTATTGATTTTCGCCAACACGAGCTACCTGCCCGCTGCGCTTGGGCTATCGTTTTTATTGGGCGTGGGGTTCATGTTGCAATTCACGCTGATTAACACCCTCCTCCAAACCCATGTGGATGATGCCATGCGCGGGCGCGTGCTCAGCCTGTACACCATCACCTTCTTCGGCT
>CAYUFY010000537.1:0-3075 GCA_964443795.1 uncultured Anaerolineales bacterium
AGAATGCAAGGGTATCCGGTTTTGACTGAAAACGCCAAAATACAACTATCGAGCCAATAACTACCTTCAGCGTGATTTTGCTTCTTTCTATTCGGAATATTTCCTCACCCCGCACACGCGCCCCGGTTCAGGCGGGCAACAGATGCTCACCCACAATTTGGGGCTGAGCCTGCTCATCGCTCCGGCATACCGGCTAGGCGGCCTCGCGGGCGTGGAGTATTTTCTGGCTTTCCTCGGCGCCTGTCTTGCCGCCAACATTTTTGCTCTCGGGTATGAACTGACCGGGCATTGGCTAGCGGCTGTAGTCGGTTGGGTCGCCATCGCATTTACACCGCCCCTAGTCTGGTATGTCTTTTTAGTTTATCCCGAAATGACGGCCGGGTTGGGGCTGATCATCGCGGTGCGCCATTTGCTGGCGGCGGACAAAAGTCATCCGGCGCGCTTTGGCCTGACCGCGTTTGGGCTGGCAAGTTTGCCTTGGTTATCGGCGTGGTATCTCCCGCTGCTGGGCCTGCTCGTGGCTTGGGCCTTCATCCGCGCCTGGCGGGAGCGCGAGCGCGGCTGGTGGTTTGTGGGGTTGGGGAGTCTCAGCGGCCTGGGAAGTTTTGCGCTTTTTAGCTGGTGGCTGTATGGCAGTGCCTCGCCAGCCGTCGCCTATGCCGGGCTGACCCCGCTAACTTTTGAAACGGCATCGGCGGGCCCCCGCTTTTTACGCGGAATTGTCGGTTGGTTACTCGATAACCAGCGCGGGATCATCAGCGCCTCCCCGATTTATATCATCGCCTTGTGGGGGTGGCGCTCTGTTACTTCGGCACAAGCCACTGACCGGGGCGGGCGTGTTGTTTCCCTTCATCATCATGCTCATTACGGTGGCCCTGTGGGGAGGCTTTTGGATGGGTTGGGAATATTCGGCGCGGTTTATGGTCGCGCCCTTGCCGCTGTTGGGGGCGGGCATTGCTTATTGGGTCGCCTCCATCCGCCGGGGTCTCGCTTACCCGGTGATCATCGTTCTGCTCGGGGTCAGTTTCTGGGTCGGGCGCGCGGTCATGCTCCGGCCGCTCACCGGCATTCTCTCCAGCCCGGTGTGGATGTCCACCACGAGCCTGCGGGCATGACGGAAATGAATAGGCCGAATAGTTACCGGGAGGGTAAGTCTGGTTACCGATTGGCTAAGGGTTGGCGACTATGGCCATGACCATTCCCCCCATATTTGACGGTTGCGGTGCGCGCCACGGGCGCGGCTGTGCTGTCTTGTTCCAGTTTGAATTGGGCCACCACGGCTTGCAGGGTTTGCGCCATCTCGGCCAGGATTTGGGCGGAGGCGGTAACTTCTTCGACTTGCGCGCTCATCTCTTCGGTTGAGGCGCTCACTTCCTCTACCGACGCGCTATTCTCCTCACTCACGCTGGCGATATTTTCAATGGCATTGGTGACTTCGGCAGAGCTTGCCGCCATCTCTTCGGTGGCCGCCGTGTTCTCTTCCACCACCGCGCTCACCGCATCCATCGCGTTAACCAAATCCGTGGAGAACCGTTGCATCTGTTGGGTGGCGGTGGCGATCTGATCTACCTGTAAGTTAACCGCTTCGGAACTGCGCAAGATGGCCGCCAGGGCCTGGCCGGCTTCGTTGGCGCGGGCCGCGCCACTTTCCACCTCGCGGGCCCCGTCTTCCATCGCGCTCACGGCCTCCGCCACGGTTTGTTGAATGCTTTTGATGAGGCTGGCAATTTCCTTTGTCGCCCCCGCCGATTTTTCGGCCAGTTTCCGCACTTCATCGGCGACCACCGCGAACCCCTTGCCGTGTTCGCCGGCCCGCGCGGCTTCAATGGCCGCATTGAGCGCGAGCAAATTGGTCTGCGACGCAATGTCATCAATGGTCTCGACAATCGCGCCAATCTGGTCGGACCGGCGGCCCATCTCCTGCACCTTCTGGGCCGACGCGCCCACTTTGGCGCGGATACTTTCCATGCCCCGGAGGGTGTCCTCGACCGTGCGGGCCCCAACCCGCGCGGTTTGCGCCGCCTCCGCCGAGCCTTTGGCCCCGGCCTGCGCATTAGCCGCCACCTGCTGGACCGCCTGAGAAATTTGCGCGGTATTGGTGGACGACCGGGTCACGGCCCCGGCCTGCTCTTGCGCCCCGCGCGCCACCCCGTCAATCGCGCGCGAGAGTTGCTCCACCGACGACGCGGTCTTGGTGACCGACTCGGTTTGTTGCGAGACGCCCTGGGCGATTTGCCCGACCGTGGAGGCGATTTGCGCGGTGGCTTGTCCGGCCTGGGCCGCGACCGCCGAGAGTTGGGCGCTGGCCTCCGCCAGGTTTTGGCTGGTGCGCGCGGTCTCGATCAGCGCGTTCCGCAGAGAGATTTTCATCGGGCCATAAAAATCTGAAATATCCTGAGCCGGGTCGCTAATCTCCACTGCCGCCAGATCAATGCCAAAGGATTGCATCACATCGTTAAAAAAGGCTTCGGCGATCGCCTGCATGTCATAGTTGAACACGGTAAAAATGGCGCGCTCGGCCTGGGCCCGAAAGAAAATGTTGAACGGGAACGAGCGGATAAGATATTTGCGGATGAGGTCTTGATAGAGGATGTAACTGCCCACATACCACTTCAGCGGCAGGTCAATCACATTGTGCAATTGGCCGACTTTGAGGCGCCGTTCAAAATAACCCACCCCGAACTGCCCGCCCGTCGCGGCTTCCTCAAAAATCTGGCGGATATATTTGCTTTGGGTGCCTTCGAGATATTGCCGCAACTGCGGCAGGGCGAGGTTTTTGCGCCGCGCCTGCTTTTCAAAAAACGCGGTCGTCGGCCCAAACGAAAACTGATGGTCATAAAAGTCGTGGGTCAGCGCATCGGCCACCCGGTTGGCCCACGGTGCCAGGCGGGCCAGAACTTTAATATCGGCGGGTGTCAGGCGCAAAAACTCCCGCCGCAATTGCAAATTGGTTTCGTTGATCCGATATTGGGTGGTCAGTTGTTCCATGAGGCTTTCCTCTCGAAATTGGGCAAGTGCCATTTAACTTTAGTTTCGGCTAACTTGTTTGGCTCTTGCACCTTTTCAAACCGCATA
>CAYUFY010000538.1:0-3050 GCA_964443795.1 uncultured Anaerolineales bacterium
GTTCGCCCGGATGCCAGCCGCAACGCCAACTTCTATTCCACGCCCGGCATTCAAAGCGCCAATGTCATTTCCATTCCCTTCACCCTGTTCGACCCCGAGGGCGACCCGGTGCGCGCCCTCCGCGCTTACTACTCGCCCAATGGCGGCGGGCAATGGTATTCGGCCGTGGCGGCCAGCAACACGCTCACCGCCAACCTGTTCACTCTCGGCCACGCGCTGGGCTTCGATGGGGCAACCGACTATATCAGTTTGGGCAATCCCGCCAGTCTGAATATCGTCGGAGAAGTTACCCTCGAAGCGTGGGTCAAAGTGGAAGCGGTGGATGGCTTGCGGAATATCATCGCCCATGGCTATACCGTCACCCCCACAAATGCCGAAGTCTTCCTGCGGGTGGCCTCTGGCGCGTATGCGGTCGGTTCGTGGAATGGCACGACTCATCAAGCTGCGGCGGTCATCCCCGCTGGTGATATTGGGCAATGGGTGCATTTAGCCGGTAGCTACGATGGCGCCAACTGGCGACTGTATCGCAATGGGGTGTTAATCGCCTCTGCGCCCGTTGGCGTTGGCGCATTAGCGGTGAGCGGCAACTGGGCCATTGGCGCGCGCGGCTCCGGCACCGAGCGTTTCTTTAAGGGTGAGCTGGACGAAGTTCGCATTTGGAACGTCGCCCGCACTCAACCACAAATTCGGTTGACCATGACCCAAACTTTGACCAGCACCACCCCCGGGCTCATGGGCTATTGGCGCTTCAACGAGGGGCATGGGACAAAAGCCCAGGATGTGACCGTCAACAAAAATAGCGGCGCGCTTCAGTCGGCCAACACCCTCGTATACACCAGCACCGATGTGCCTAAAACCATTTCGCCAGTAGGCGTTGTCACTGTAACTTCCGGACTGACGGTGACCAGCCCTGACCGGGTATTTGATGTCAATGTCCGCAATCTCAATGGCACCCATACCTGGATAAACGACCTCAGCTTCACCTTGCAAAGTCCCTCGGGCCGGCAGGCTGTCATCATGGTGCGGTCATGCAGCAACGAAGACAATTTCTTTTTGAATTTGGATGACGAAGCGGCCGCCGGCCCGTGGCCTTGCCCGCCCATCGGGGGTGGAACGTATCGGCCCAGCAATCCGCTCGCCGCGTTTGATGGCGAAGTCATCACCGGCACCTGGCTCCTATCCGTCACCGACCATGTTAATCAGGATGGTGGAAGTTTAAATGGGTGGGCGCTGGAATTCAGCACCCAGGGGCCAGCCTGGACAACGGCCTCGCTACCTTACGTTTTCAATTGGGACACTTTCGCCAGTGGTTTCTTTGGCCAATCAGACAACATGGTGTTCCGGCTGGAAGCCTTCCCCAACCACCGGGCCGCTGTAAATGGGGTTCCGGGCCCGTATCAACGCCCCTATGCTTCGGCCACCACCTACCCCTTCCGCGTGCGCGGCACGCAAGTGCGGGTGATGCACACGCCGGTCAACTGGGCGGTGGGCGCGCTTGTCTATCAACTGCCCAAAGACACGAGTGTGGGTGGGGCGCTCATCGGCAATGCCACTGCGCCCTTCCGCACCGATGGCAACGGCTACCTGCAAGGGCGCGGGCAGTTGAACATCGGCGACCGTTTACTCGCCCTCGCCCCCATCACCTGGACGAATGCCTACACGCTGTACTACACCAACGGCACGCCCACGTTAGATGGCCTCGCGGCGCATACCATGACCCAAGCGGGGGTGCAGACCCTGACCGTGTCGGCGGCTCGTCCGTTGTACCTATTCAATCTCAATGTGGCGCTGGAGTGGGATGCCTCCAATGACCCGAGTTATCTTGACCAACTCACGTTCAATCTTCAACGCGCGTCGGAATACCTGTACGACTTCACTAATGGGCAGGCCGCGCTCGGGCAGGTCAACGTCTTCCAAAACGCGGACAACTGGGCCTACGCCCACCTCGTCGTCCACGCCACCAATCGTTTGCGCCCGTATGCCATCATCGGCGGCGTGGTCAGCACTTACACCGTTGACCCGCAAATTGCAGGCCTGTTCTACGGCCCTGGCCAACTGCACATCGGCGCGACCTGGAACCGCTACGGCAACCCCGGCCAGAGTCTGGGCCAGGATTGGGCCATCATCCTCGCCCACGAACTCAGCCACTACCTGTTCTTCCAAGACGACACCTATCTGGGCCTGACCCCACAGGGCCAACTCAAAGCGCTCAGTTCGTGCAAAGGCTCCGCCATGGGCGACCTGTATGCCGATGCCGCCGCCAGTGAGTTCATCTTTGACCCGGCGATTTGGCAAGCCAACTGCGCCGAGACGCTGGCCGCGCAGACCTTCACGCGCACCGAATGGGCCACGCTCGACGCGCACTATGCGGCGATGGTCGTGCCGACCCAAGTGCTCACTGGCCCGAGCCAGATGCCGTTTGCCTTCACGACCATCAACCTCACCAACCCGCTCACCTTCACCCGCGCATTGGCCGACCCGACCTTCTTTTTGGATTACGTGGATGACCGCACCAGCTCCACCGAAGCGCGGGCGTTTCTGTTACGCAACAACCAATATCTCTACGACTTAGGCTCACCGTTTGGCGGGCAGAACCGCGTCATTGCGCGCGGGGCCGCGCCGGGCGACCGGCTGTGTGTGTTCGACCGGGGCTGGGCGCAGTTTGGCTGTGAGCCGGTGGCGGCGGGCGACGACCGCGTGCAGATGAAACGCGACGACACCTGGACCCCGATAGTGCAAGTGCGTCCGGTGAACTCGACCACCTTCAATATCCAAGTCAGTGGGCTGGCGACTAACCTGAACTTGAGCGCGCGGCTGTACCCGGAATATGGGGCGGCCACCCTGACCAAGACATTGACTGTCGTTGGCAACATTTATAGCGGGACGATTACGACCACGCTCCCCGCGTTGGCCGGGCAAGTTCAAATTTGGGTCAATGAAAATTACACCGAAGACAACCCACGCCGCGAGACGATTGTGGCGTACAGCATTGGAGGCAACCCGGGCCAATCGCTGGGGATGGGGGGGGCCTTCAGCCGCGCAGGCGGGGG
>CAYUFY010000539.1:0-3050 GCA_964443795.1 uncultured Anaerolineales bacterium
CCCGGCCCGTGTGTGGTACAATGATCACTCTGGTCTCGAAGCCAGCCGCGCTTACCTCGCTGGCTCGCCCTCATGCGGATGCCACGCGGCTTCCACCGCACCGGTGCGGTGGCAACATACCCAACTGTGAAGGGCGGTCCAATAGTGCGGCGGGCGGCGCTCGAATAGTGCGGCGCCTGAGGCGATTAAAAGGCCGCGGCCGAGGATGGTCAAGCGTGATGAAAGAAGAGGCTTTCGCTGGCGAGGTAGAACGAGCCGGGGGCGCTGCGGAGAGCCTTCGCTCGCGCCCCCCGGCGGTGGGAGTCCTTTCAGCTTCCGCTGGCGACGCGGCCTTTGAGCCGTTTCTTGGCGTCCTGCAAGCGGTAGCTGGAGCCGTTGGCTTCCAGGATATGGACGCGGTGGGTGAGACGATCCAGCATGGCTCCGGTCAGGCGTTCGCTGCCCAGGACTTCGATCCATTGCTCAAAGGGCAGATTGGTGGTGAGGATAAGGCTGGTCTGTTCGTAGGCCCGGCTGATGACATCAAAGAGCAACTCGGCTCCGGCTTTGGAGAACGGCACATAGCCCAGCTCATCGAGGATGATCAGGTCCATGCGCTCCAGTTGTTTGTGCGCGCGTTGCAACGAGCGGTTCTCGCGCTGCTCCAGGAGATGGGTGACCAGGCTGGTGGTGGCCGCGAAGCGGACCCGTTTGCCCTGCACGCAGGCGGCATGGCCCAGGGCAGTGGCCAGATGGGTTTTGCCCGTGCCGGGATTGCCAATCAACAGGACGTTCTCCTTTTTCTGGATGTATTCCCCGCGTAATAACTCGCGCACCAGCATTTCGTTGACGGAGGGCTGGGCGTGGAAGTCGAAGGTGTCGATGGTCTTTAACACCGGGAAGGCGGCTTCCTTCAGGCGTCGTTCGGAGGCGCGGCGTTCCCGGTCGATTAACTCCCGTTCGGCCAGGCGCAGCAAATAGGTGGGATAGTCGGCGCGTTCCTGACTGCAGACCGTTCCCACGCTGGCGTAGTCCCGCTGGAAAGTGGGCAGCTTCAAAACCTTCAAGTGATGTTCCAAAAGCAGGGTGGAGGGTTCTTTGCTCATTGGGCGCCTCCCACCAGTTGGCGATATTGGGTGAGGTCCGGAGCGGCCACGCGGACGTGGCGAAGATGGGGATGCCCATCCAGCGAGAAGGCGGTCAGGCTCCAGTCCTCCCGCGGATATAAAAACTGGGCGATGGCATCCCGGGTGATGGCGCCCATGGCCAAGCCTTTTTCCACAGCCAGGCGCAGTGACGCCAGGGCATGCTTCTCCAAAAGCCGCAGCACACGGATATACTCGCGGGTTCCTTCGCCTTGGCGTTCATTTTCCAACCGCCGTCGCAACACTCCAAAACACTCCGGCAAGGTCCAGCCGGCCAACGGCCGCGCATGATCCAACGCGCCGGGCTTCTTCTCCAGCAAGGCCAGGTAATGCAATGGCTCAAAGCGAACGTCCTCCTTGCTCCAGAGCCGTTCATGCCGGGCGATCTCTTCGCCCTGGCTGTAAATCACCACCCGCTGACAAAAGCCGTGCACGACCACCGGATGATGCGCCCAGCGCACCGGGACCGAGTAATCGTTGCTATCAAAGCGCACCAGCGATAGGGAACTGACTGTGGTGGACACTTTCCGGCAGGCCGCAAAAGGAGCGGCTGGCAAGGGCAGGAAAGCGGCCTGATCTTCTTTAAGCAACTGAGCCTTGGTTCCGCTTTGCCCCCGCAATCGGCGCGCCTGATCCTCCTGGCACCGCTGCCGCAGATAGGCGTTGAGTTCAGCAAAGTCTCTGACCTGCGGGACAGGCACAAAGAAGTTGAGCCGCGTGAACTTGACCAACCCTTCCACCACGCCCTTCTCATTGCCCCGCGCCACCCGGCAGAAATGATGGGCAAACAGATAATGACTTTTGAGCTGGAGAAAACCCTGCGTCAGACGCCGCGCCTTGCCTCCCTCCAGAATCTGGCTCACCGCCACCTTGGTGTTGTCATAGGTGATGCGCCGGGGAACTCCGCCGAAGAACTGGAACCCTTCCACATGCCCTTCCCAAAAGGTCTCGGTGCATTCGCGTTCGAAGGCCTGCACAAAGACCGCGTCGCTGTAAGGCAGCGCCATCACGAAGAAAGCCACCTTGCGCAACTGCCCGTTCACCTTGGCCAGTGCGTGGCCAAAATCCACCTGGGCCTCCCCGGGTGGATGGGCCAGAGGCACAAACACCTCCTGGCTCCGTTGCGTCCGTTCACGAACCGCCTCTTTCACCACCGTGTATCCGCCCGTGAAGCCTTCCGTGCGCAACCGTTCCCAAATCCGCTTGGCCGTGTGCCGCTGCTTGCGCGGCATCGCCTGGTCTTCCTTTAAAATCTGCTCCATCCGCCCCAGATATTCTTTGAGCTTCCTTTTTATCCGGGGCTTTTGTTGCCGGTAGCCCGGCGGCTCGGCGTGTTCCAAAATCTTCTGCAACGTCCGCCAGTGCATCTTCCTCTCCCGAAGAATCTGCCGCCGGCTCACCCCTTCCACCAAAACCAGTCTGCGAATCTCACTCCAGTCGTCCATAGCGCGATACATGTTCCATTGTTATCAATGGCGCCGCACTTTTGAACCGCCCTGTCACCCAAGTGACCCCGCCGCCCTTTTCAACCGCCCTCCTGCCGCCGTTTTCAACCGGCGTTTACAGGTTACATCACGGAGCTGCGGTTCCGGCCCGACGGCGGTTTGCTAGCCTTCGACTCGGGAACATTCGACCTTGAAATTCAGATGTCGAGCACCCAAGTTGCCCCGGGTTTCATGAGTGGCACGTTCGATGCGAACCATGGCGCGGACAGACTCACCGTCCTGCCCCGCACTTTGGTATCCTACACTGTTGCCAATCCAAACCCCGGTGGACCGAACTCTTTCAGCGTGGTGATCCCGCTCCCCAATCGATTCCTGTATTCGCCTTTCAATGGGCATTTATTGATTGACATGCAAATACACACAGCGACAGGACCTGCGCTTGATTTCTTTGCCGGTAGAGATATATCTCAATTATTAGGCG
>CAYUFY010000540.1:0-3049 GCA_964443795.1 uncultured Anaerolineales bacterium
GATGGCGGGCGGGTGGGGGTAAGGGTAGGGGTGGCGCAGGCGGCAACTAAAAGCGCAAACAACAAATTCCAAATTTCAAATTTCAAAACAGGTAAGCCCCAGCGCCCGACGGAATTTGAAGTTGGCAGTTTGAAGTTTGAGGTTTTCAGTTCACGCTTCATGGCGCAACAGATTCTGTCTCAGTGGGAATGGGGGTGCGTGTGGGCGTGGCGGTGGACCAGGTGCCGGTGGGCGTGGGCGTGTCGCTGGGGGTGAGGGTGATGGTCGGGAGC
This sequence comes from uncultured Anaerolineales bacterium, assembly GCA_964443795.1. Lineage (GTDB taxonomy): Bacteria > Chloroflexota > Anaerolineae > Anaerolineales > UBA6663 > DATDRS01. The sequence continues at coordinate 273 of CAYUFY010000540.1, forward strand.
GGGCTGGGGGTGAGGGTGATGGTGGGGCGCGGGGTGCGCGTGGCCGTTGGCGTGATCGGCGTGCGCGTCGGGCGCGGAGTCCAGGTGGAGGTGGGCGTGTTCGTCGGGCGCGGAGTCGCGGTGGGCGTGTCGGTGGGGGTGCCGGTTTCCGTCGGCGTTAGGGTAATCGTCGGGGTTTGGGTCGGTGAGGGGACGGCGGTTTGGGTGGCCGATTGTTTGGCGGTGTAGACTTCGCGGATGGCGGCGAGCCAGTCGAGGTCGCCCCGATTCTCAAAGCGCCAGAAGAGCACGCCGAGGAAGAAGGTGATCCAGTTTTGTTCGGCGGGGACGCGCTCCCAACCGTAGTCTTCGGCCAGGCTGGTGAAATCTACGAAATAGCCGGGGGGCATGACGGTGTAGTATTCGCCGCCGGCATCGTAGGGGTGGGGGCGGCCTGAGTAACGCGCGGAGAAATTCCACGGCGGTTGATGGAGGGGTTCGCCGAGCGAGCCATCTTGCGCCACGGTGCGCACCCACACGCGCCAGTAGGTGCGGAAGCCGCGATCTTCCCGGGTGAGGACGACCCACCCGGCGTTGGCGGCGCTTTGGGTGAAATCGAAGGCGCGGCCGGTCTTAAGCCAGGTTTGGAAATCCTGCGAGGGCGGGGGCGGCGCGTTGAGGGCGGTGAGGGCGTTATCGAGGGTGGCGAGGAAATCCCAGCCGGTAGCGAGGGCGATGGCGCGACGCAGGCCGGTGAAGGCTTCATCCACACGGTCGGAGAGGCGCGCGTCGGGGGCGGTGACGTTGGGGAGCGCGACAAACCCATAGGGCGGGTCGGCGCCCGGCACGACGGTGGCAGTGAGGATTTCCGTCCATAGGGGGGCATCGGCTACTTGCCCGGCTTGCGCCAACGGGGCGGGGAGCGTCTCGGGGAGGGTGAGGGCCGACCACGAGATACCTTCGATGTGGCCGCTGGGGGCTTTGTAGGCGATCTGCGTGAGGCCCGGTTGGCCGAAGGGCGCGGCGAGCAAATAATCCTGTCCGTGTTCGGCATTGTGCGGGCTGACGGTCAGCAGGGAGGAGCCATCGGGCGACCACACCGGATGCAGACCTTGCCCGACTTCGGTGGCGGGCTGGGCGGGGTCACTGGCCGAGTGGGTGTAGACCAGCGCGAGGGGCGAGGCCGCATCGGTGTAAATGACTTGGTCGCCGGTGGGGCTGAAGGCGGGTTGGGTTTCGTGAACCGCGGGGGTGTCGGTGAGTTGCAGGGCGGAGCTTTCGTTGGGGTCGTCGAGGGAGCGCATCCACAGGTCGGGGTTGCCACTGCGGAGCGAGACCCAAATGATGGAGCGCCCGTTCGCGCCGCCCCACACGGGTTCGTAGTCGGCGGTGGGGTCGGCGGTGAGGGGGATGATGTCGCCGCCCCCGGCGTTGACGATGGCGATATCGAAGTTGTTGTTTTGGTAGGTTTCAAAGACGAGCCACTGGCTGTCGGGGCTCCAATTGGGATGGGCCTTGAAGGTGTTGCCGAAAGTGATTTGTTGGGCGAGGCCGGTGGACAAGTCGAGGACGTACAGATTCCAACTGCCGTTGCGGCGCGATGAGAACGCGAGCCGCGTGCCGTCCGGGCTGATGGCCGGGTCGCGGTCGTCCCACGGGCCGGCGGTGAGGCGCACGGGTTGGGCGCGTCCGAGGGTGAGCGCCCACAGGTTGGCGCGCCCGAGGTTGTGATAGGCGTAGAAGATGGTGCCGCCGAGGGTGAGCGGATTGGGCGGCGGGGAGGGGGTTGGCCCGACCACGCCCGGGGTGACGGCCACCTGTACGGTGGCGAGGTTGAGGGCGATGGCGGTGGCGAGTTGGTCGGACGAGAGCGCGGTGGGGAGCGCGCTGTTGGCGGTGGGGGTGAGGTCTACCCGCGTCCCCCGCTCCACCAACAATGTGGCGGTGATGATGAGCGCGACATTGGCGAGGAGCAAAAAGATGAGTGCCGGAATTTGCCGCCGGGTGAAGGTGAGGCGGATGAAGGGGGTGGCGGCCTCCCCCAGCAGTGGGTTCGGGCCGACGGTGGTGGCGGGGGCCGCCGCGCCCGCTGGCCCCGGCGCGCGTCCTTGGCTGAAGGCCGCTAAAGTTTGCTCGCCAAGTTTGAGACCGAGCTTAATGAAAATGCGCCCCAGACGTTCGGCGGCGCGGGTGAGCGGGAGAAGCATGGGGGCGATGATAGCATGAAATGGGAAAGTGAAGAATGAAAAGTAAAAAGTGAAGCGCTTTGAGGGGGAAGGCTTGGGCGCGTTGACCCGCCTAGACTCTCGGCCTATAATTTACTCATTCTATTTTAGGATGTTATACGGCGAGCCTACACCGTCTAAAAGCCGTTAGACCGCCGCCGCATAACCCCGAGTTGGGCGGCTTCAATCAGGAGATAGATCGATGCTTGACGTTCGTAAGTGCTATCGGCTTTATTGTGAGCAAGTTGTTCAAATAGTTAGATATTAAGTAACCAGTTATATCCTGCAGCGGATACGAGCGCTCAGGCTAATGTTGCGATTGACCAGATCAATTGCACAAAAGGAGACAATGAAATGACATCCAAAAGTACCGAAACAGCCAGTTCGACCAGCGTAATGGACAGCAAGTTCACAGGATTGCGGCGTTTCAACGCCATTATGGGATTCCTGCATCTTATTCAAGGTATCTTCATGATCGCGGTCAGCAGGGCTACTACCTATCCCATCTTTACCAATTACCTGAGTTTTGATGTGGCAACCCGATCACTGAAACCGAATACCCAACTCTTCTAT
>CAYUFY010000541.1:0-3033 GCA_964443795.1 uncultured Anaerolineales bacterium
ATCTTGAATGGCTGACCAAGAAATGGGTAAGTTATTTAATTGGCGTTCCTTACCCGGAACCAGGAGATAACCTTATGGGCAAACCCGTTCGCATTGGAGTGATTGGTTGTGGCAGTGTGGTCACCAAATATATGCAACTGGCTGAACAGTTGCGCTGGCGCGGCCAGTCGGAGGTGGTCATCGCGTGCGACGTGAACGAAGCCAGGCGCGAGTTTATGCGGCACGAATATGGTGTTGAGAAGTTTTCCACACATTATCAAGATGTGTTGGCCGCCGATGTAGATTTAGTCTTGGTGTTGACCTCGATGCAGGAACATGCCGAAATCACCCGCGCGGCGTTGAATGCGGGCAAGCATGTGATTGTTGAAAAGCCCATGGCGACCACGCTGGACGAAGCCGCCGAAATTGTGGCGCTGTCTAAAACCAGCCGCGGCCTGCTCATGCCCGCACCGCACATCATCCTCAGCGAAACATTCCAAACCATTTGGAAGCGCGTGCATCGCGGCGACATTGGCAAAGTGTTGACCGCGCGCGCGCTGTACGGCTGGGCTGGCCCATGGTGGGGCCAGTGGTTTTATAAGCAGGGCGGTGGGGCGCTGTTCGACCTCGGCGTGTACAACATCGTCAGCCTCACCGGCTTGCTCGGCCCCGCCAAACGCGTGATGGCCATGACCGGCGTGGCCTTGCCTGACCGCATTGTGGAAGGCAAGCCGATGAACATTGAAGCCGAAGACAACGCGCAAGTGTTGATGGATTTTGGCAACGCTGTTTATGCCGTCGTCACCACCGGCTTCACGTTGCAACAATATCGTTGCCCGGCCATCGAACTCTATGGCACCACCGGCACGATTCAGATGATGGGCGATGACTGGGACCCCGAAGGCTACGAGCTGTGGCAGAACGAGGTCGGCGCGTGGCAGGTCTACGGCGAGACCGACCCGGCCTGGCCCTGGGTGGATGGCCTCCGCCACATGGTCGAGTGCATTCACAACGGCACGAAGCCGCTCAACACGCCCGAACACGCCTATCATGTTTTAGAAATCATGATTAAGGCTCAGGAGTCAGGCCGCGATGGGCAGGCCAAGGAAATCAAAAGCACCTTCGCCCCGTTGCCCTTTGGCGATAAAGTCGAAGCCGCCGCCGCGCATCTTGTGCATGACCCCAAGAGTTAACCATGGGCTACTCTGCATCCCCGCGCCCGACGTTTGACGGCCCTGCCCACATCCCCTACGAAGCGGTGACACGCCACCTATGGGGCGATGCCATTTCCGGTGAAGTGGCCGACTGGATTTACGTCTCTAGCGACAAGATTCACCAGTTGGTTTTTGGCCTGCCGCCCGGCGGCGCGTTCCGCCATTCGGATGAGTACCGCACGATCTTCGCCGCCGATGAAGTGCTCTATGTATTGAGTGGCGTGATGTTGTTGGCCAACCCTGAAACCGGCGAAGTTCACCGGGTGCGGCCCGGTGAGGCCGCCTTCTTCCGGCGCGACACTTGGCACCACGCCTTCAACCACAGCGCCGAGCCGTTGCGCGTCTTGGAACTGTTCGCGCCGCCGCCCTCCAAAGGCACGTCGGGCGCGTATGCGCGTTCCAAGCCCAACCTCACCCAGCCGAAATATGCGCAAGACCAATGGCTCAACCAGTGGCCGATGGCCCGCGCCGATGTTCAACGCGAACAGACCATTCACGTCCTGCGCGAGACGGATGCTCTGTGGCGGTTGGAGGGCAATCAACAGCAAACACTGGTTGGCGTGTGGGCGTCCACCGAACATCTTACGGTGGGTCAGATTGAACTGCTCCCCGGCCAACACAGTGACCCGCACACACATGGCGGCGCGGAAAGCGTCTATGTGCTGGAAGGCAACTTGAACATCCGCACCCCGAACAACGACGGCCAACGCTGGTTTGAACTTAAACCGCGCGATGGCTTTTACATTCCGCAGGGCGTGGCACATCAGTATTACAACATGACGGGCGAACCCGTGCGCTTGCTGTTTGGTGTGGCCCCACATTACTTGCCGGAGAGCGGATGAGTGATAGCGCATGCGCCATTGGCTTGGATGTCGGCGGCACCAAAATCGCGGGCGGGCTGGTCGCGTTTCCTTCGGGGGCGTTGTTGACCAAATGCCTCATCGCCACTGAACCGCACCGTGGCGGTGAGGCGGTGCTGGCCGATGCCTTGCAGTTGACTCAGCAATTGTCGGCTGAAGCCCGCGAAATGAATCGCCCCTTGCTCGGCGTGGGTGTGGGTGTGTGCGAGTTGGTGGATTTGCAAGGCCAAGTCACCAGCGGCCACACGGTGGCGTGGCAGGCTTTGCCGGTGCAAGCGCAGTTTTCCGGTTTGGCTCCCGCCATTGTCGAATCGGATGTGCGAGCGCACGCGCTGGCCGAGGCCACGTTTGGCGCGGGGCAAACGTATCGCCAGTTTGTCTTTGTCACCATCGGCACCGGCATCAGCGCTTGTTTGGTGCAAGATGGAAAACCCTACGCGGGCGCGCGCGGCAACGCGCTTATTCTCGCCAGTAGCCCGCTCACCACAACTTGCACCCACTGCGGCACGGTGTTGCATCCCATCTTGGAAGAGTTTGCGTCCGGCTCCGCCATCGTTGCGCGCTACAACGCGCAAGCGCATCAATCCGTGACGCGCGCCGAGGACGTGCTGGCCGCTATTAACGCGGGCGACGCGCGGGCGTTGGAAATTGTGCGGAGCGCCGGTAACGCGGCGGGCGTGAGCCTGGGCTGGCTCGTCAACGTGCTTGACCCCGAAGCCCTCATCATCGGCGGCGGACTGGGGTCCGCGCCCGGGGTGTTTTGGGAGTGTTTGGTTGAATCCACCCGCGCCCACATTTGGGCCGAAGCGAGTCGCACCTTACCTATTCGCCCCGCCGCGCTCGGCCCCGATGCGGGCATGATTGGCGCGGCGACGCGCTTGGCACAACGTTTCTCTATACCTGCGTAGGGGCGGGTCCCCGCCCGGCCCCTACACCCGCCCCTACACCCGCCCCTACACCCGCCCCTACACCCGCCCCTA
>CAYUFY010000542.1:0-3030 GCA_964443795.1 uncultured Anaerolineales bacterium
GTCAACCATGTCGTGAGCGAAATTGTGTCAACGATGTCGTGATTAGTGATACCTAACCGCTACCCTCGATTGGTTTAAACCCGCTATGGATGCGCACACCCGGGGCGGTTGGCGCGGGTGGTGACCCATTCGTCATCCTCCCCGTGAGGGCGCACGAAGGGGCGCACGCACATATCCGCTTTAGGGGCGAAGGGCGCACGCTTTCCCATCTAAATTATTGGGCAATCAGACCAATCTTTGAAAGAGAAATGTCATGACCGCCCAATCCCTCACTCGCATACGCAACCTCTCGCTTTTTACCATTGGCCTGCTGGCTCTGGCGTTTGGCGGCCTGATATTGTGGCTGGCGCACAATCGGGCTTATGCCCTGGTTCATCCGCAACATGTCCCGGTGGATTGCGCACTGGAAACGGTCGGGGTGGCCGATTATCAAGCGGTCAGCTTTTCGGCCTCTGATGGTGTGAGTTTGCGCGGGTGGTATGCGCCGCCGCAGAATGGCGCTGTCATTCTGTTGGTGCATGGGCACGGTGGCAACCGGTGTGAACTTCTGCCTGAGGCGGGCGTGCTGGCCGCGGCCGGGTATGGTTTTTTATTGTTCGACACGCGGGGCGCGGGCGAAAGTGCTGGCAATACGGTCACGTTTGGCTTGTCGGAAGTGAATGATGTCGAAGGCGCTTTTGATTTTGCCGCGGCCCAACCGTCGGTGGACGCCCACCGCATCGGGATGTTCGGTCACTCACAGGGCGCGGCTACGGTCATCCTCGCCGGGGCGCGTCTCCCGCAAATTCGCGCGGTCATCGCTGAGAGCGGTTACACCAGTTTGCAGGACAACGTGAACAGCGGGGTCAAGAATCTCGTCGGGTTGCCGCCGTTCCCCTTCGGGCCCCTGATCGTCTTTTTCGGGCAACAAGAGGCGGGCTTGGATATTACGCAGGTGCGGCCCATTGATGTGGTGGCCGACATCAGCCCGCGCCCGGTGTTGTTCATTCATGGCGCGCTCGATCGGCCGATCCCCGTGGAAAATGCCTACCAACTTTATGCCGCCGCCCAGGAACCCAAGGAACTGTATGTCATGCCCGATGCCGGTCATTGTTGTTTTCTCGAAATCGGCGGGTCGGCTTATGCTCAAAAAATTATCACCTTCTTTGATGGCGCATTGGATTTGTAAAGGAGCTAATCATGTCCACCTTTTCCGGTTCCCGATTTATCAAGCTTGATCTGCGTTGGGGCGGTTGGCCTCTGGCCTGGGCGGTTGCGGCCGTGCTCAGCGCCTGGTTGACTGTCATGCGTCATTCAGTTTTGGGTGGCGGGCTGGCCCTGATTTCGGTGGCGGCGGGTTGGCTAAGTCTTCGGCGTAATCAAAGCGCGGTGGTTCAGCCTCGCCGCAGCTGGCGCTGGAAGCGCTTCCTGGGTTTTTTGTTAACGCTGGTAGCGACCATTGTCAGTTCGATCTCTTACGGGGTCGCTAATCAAATGGTGCACCCGGCGCGGATGGCGTTGGCGTGCGACCCGGCGGCGCAAGGCTTGGCGGACTATCAAACCGTGGCTTTCCCGGCCGCCGACGGTCTGACTCTGCGCGGCTGGTATGTGCTGACGAAAAATGGCGCGACCGTGATTTTGTTGCATGGACTTAATCGCAACCGATGCCGGATGCTCGGCGAAGCGATGTTGCTGAGTCAGGCCGGCTATGGCGTGCTATTTTATGATGCGCGTAACGCTGGCGAGAGCGAGGGCACGGTCACCACCTTCGGCGTGCAGGAAGTCCGGGATGTGGTGGGAGCGGTAGATTTTCTGTCGGCCCAACCTGAGATTGATGTAACGCGAATTGGCTTGTTCGGCCACTCGTTGGGTGGCGCCACCGCCATCATGGCCGCCGCGCAATTGCCTGCCATTCGCGCAGTAATTGCCGAAAGCACGTTCACTTCGATGGATGAAACGGTGGCGACCAATGTTTATCGGACGACCCATTTGCCCGTTTTCCCGTTCACGCCGCTGATCATGCTTTTTGGCGGTCTCACGGCGAGTGCGGATCTCACTCAGGCGCGCCCCATTGACGCGCTGGCCGAATTGGGCGATCGTCCGGTGATGATCGCGCATGGGGACGAGGATGGTTTACTGCCGGTCGCGAATGCCTATCGGCTGTATGAAGCCGTGCGCGGCCCTAAGGAATTGTTTATCGCGCCTCATACCAGTCACTACTGTTGTCTGCCCGCTGGCACGGTGGACCCCGGCTATTTGAGTGAATATCGCGCGCGGTTCATTGGTTTTTTGGATAAGTACCTTTTGCCCGAACAGTGAAACGGTGACCTGCCGCTGAGATTTATAACTCGTCTTACGTACTGTCAGACCCGCCGGGATGCCAATCTCGACGGGCCTTTTTTGTTTTTGCCATTTGCCTCCAGGGTTATCTGCGGTTAAATTAGCCGCTATTCGTTGACTGCGGATAGCTTCTTTCTCTGATGCCCCTCCTCATTCTTTGTCTTGGTTGGGTTGCCGGTTTGGCGGCGAGCGCGTATGTGCATCCGTCGCTATGGGCATGGCTGGTCATCGCGGGCGTGAGTGGGCTGGGGTCTTGTATTGGCGCGCAGAGGGCAACTGGCGGTGGGGCTTGGCGGCGCTGATGGCGTTGGGCTTGGGCGGGGCGCGCTATCACCTGGCGCAACCGGTCTTTGATGAAAAGTTCCTCGCCACCTACAACGGCACCGATGAAAAGCCGGTCATCGTGACGGTGGAGGGCATTGTGTGGGATGAGCCGGACGCGCGCGACACGCGCACCAACTTGCGAGTGCGGGTGGATGCGCTCCTGCTCCCCGACGGTTCCGCGCCCGACGGGATTGCTGGCCTCGTGCTGGTCTATGCCCCACGCTTTTCCGACTCGCGCCTCGCGGCAACTGGCGACGCTGAGTTTCACTACGGCGACCGCCTGCGAATCTCCGGTGCGCTCGAAACCCCGCCAGAGTTTGAAGACTTCTCGTATAACAGGACCTCAGGAAATGGGCGTCATAATTGCTTAACACAGTGTTTGAAGGG
>CAYUFY010000543.1:0-3004 GCA_964443795.1 uncultured Anaerolineales bacterium
CCGCCAAATTCAAGGGTAAGCCCGCCGCCGAAGAAGCGGTGAAAGACTTGGCCGCGAAACCCAGTGATGCAGACAACGTGGCCGCGTTTCGCAAAGAATTAAAGAAGGCGTTGGAAGCGGATAGCGCGTTTGTCAAAGAACTCGAGACCGCCCTGGCCGCCGCGCAAGCGCAACCGGGCGGCGGCCATATCATGAACACTGGCAGTGGCGCCGTCGCCACCAGCGGCGGCGTGGCGGCGGGCGCGGGCGGCATCGCCGTGGGCGGCGATGTGCAGGGCGGGATCACCCTGGGCGGCCCGCCACCGAAGAAAGGTTAACCCGCATGGCCGAAGATGTGCGCGGGCAGGTGGCCGAACTCCAAAACGGTATTGCTCAATTAGAAGCGCAACAACAAAAATTTGCGCTCGATTTGTCGGCGCAAATTGCCGCCCTGCAACAGCGTCTCATCACCTTACAGGCCGGCGACGATTTGACCGTAGGCGAGTTTGTGGGCGGCGACAAAACCACCACGTCGCAAGCGCTAACCAACACCGGCGCGGGCGCGTTCGCCACCAGCGGCGGTGTGGCGGGTGGCGCGGGGAGTGTGGTCGTCAAAGGCAATGTCTACGGGAGCATCATTCAGGGCGGTGAGGATAAGGTCGCGCGCGAAACCGCCGCCCGCGATCGCTATTTGGAGCGCCTGCATCGGGTCTGTTCAGTGTTGCCCTTAGCCGCACTGGGCGGCGATGAGAACGCCGCCGACGAAATCACCCTCGACGAGGTGTACATTGGTCTCGACACGCACACCACAGTGGCGTTGACCGAGGCCGAAAAGCAACAGCTTAAAGAGCGCGCAACGCGGCGCACCCTGCGCGAGGATGAGGCGCGCCCGCTGACGGCGCTGGAAAGCGCCACCACTGCCGCTGGCGCTCACCGATTGGCTGTGCTGGGCGAACCCGGCTCGGGCAAGAGTACCTTTGTGCGTCGCTTGTTGGGCTGGCTGGCCGCCGCCCAGTTGCGGCAAAGCGCGCCGCCGCCCGGCTTGCCCGTCACGCTCCTGCCCATCCTGCTCATTTTGCGCGACCTCGCCCCGCGCCTGTCCGCGCTGGCCTTAGATGAGTTCCCGGCCGACAAACAGGCGGAGATGTTGGCCGCCGCGGTGCGCGAACAACTGCGGGCAGATTTGACCAGCTTGGATGCCGCCGATTTCGCCGACGGGCTCGACCGTGCGCTACATTCTGGTGAGTGCCTATTGGTCTTAGATGGCCTCGACGAAGTGCCGCAGGCCTTGCGGGGGCGGGTGCGCCAAGCGGTCGGCGCGGTCTTGAAACGCTATCGCTTACAGCGCCTCATCCTCACCTGTCGGGTGCGGTCGTATGTTGGCGAGACGGTCTTGCCTAATTTTCAAGCGCACACCTTAGCGCCGTTTGACGAAGGCCAAATCCGCACTTTTGCGGAAGCGTGGTATAACACCCAAAAGAAGTTGGGCCACTGCGATGCCGCGCAAGCCAAAGTTAAAGCCGCTGATTTAACAGCGGCGGCATGGGGGGACGACCTACGCGAACTCTCCTCTAATCCCATGATGCTGACCACCATGGCCATCATCCACCAACGCGAGATTGGCCTGCCGCGCGAGCGCGTGCAGTTGTACAAGTTGGCGGTGGATGTGCTCCTGCATCGCTGGCAAAAGAGCAAGACCGGCGCGCTAGCCGAGTTTCTCAAAAACGATTTGCGCTTGCGCCAGATGATAGAACGCTTAGCGTATCAAGCGCAACGCGCTGGGCGGGGTGAGCAAGCCGCCGATTTGCCACGCGGCGAGGCCCTGACCCTGCTGGAAGCGCCGGAGTATTTGAATGATACCGGGCTGGCCGCTGAGTTTTTAGATTATGTGGACCAGCGCGCGGGCTTGCTGGTGGGGCGCGGCGGCGAGGCCGGGAAACCTACCACCTATGGCTTCCCGCATCGCACCTTTCAGGAATATCTAGCAGGCTGTTATTTGGCGAACCAACGCTTCCCCGCCCGCGCCTATTTTGCCCATGCCGCCGAGGGCGACCTGTGGAATCTGGCGGCGCAATTGGGCGCTGAAGATTTGTACTTCAATCGCCACAGTCCCAATCCGCTCTTGGATTTGGCGTATGCGCTGTGCCCCCCGGCTGAACCCAACACGGAGCAGACCTGGCGTGCGGCGTTGTGGTCGGCCAATCTGGCGGCGTTAGTCGGGCGGGCGCACATCGAGCGCGACACCGATAGCCCCGACGGGGGTTTGGCATACCTCCACCGCCTCATCCCGCGCACGGTGGCCGGGTTGGGGAGTCCGCTCTCTGCGCCGGAGCGCGCCGATGCCGCCCGGGCGCTAGACGTGTTAGGCGACCCGCGCGATTTCGATGAACTCATCACGATTCCGGCGGGCAAGTTTTGGATGGGGAGCGCGCGGCAGGTTGACCGAGATGCCGATGAGGATGAAGCACCGCAACACGAAGTTGATGTGCGTGCATTTCGCTTGGGCAAGTACCCGGTAACGGTGGGGCAATGGCGGGCCTTTGTGGAAGCGACGGGGTATGCGGCCGACGCGCGTTCCTTGCGCGGCTTCGCCAATCATCCGGCGGTCTATGTTGCTTGGCAGGAGGCGCGGGCCTATTGTCAGTGGGTGACGAGCGACTGGCGCACCGCGGGCAAGATTGGCCCAACGGATGAAGTGCGTCTGCCCACCGAAGCGCAGTGGGAAAAAGCGGCGCGCGGCACCGACAAGCGGCTTCGGTCATGGGGCGATGACGCGGACCCCACCAAAGCGAATTACGCCGACACTGGCCTTGGGCGCACGAGTGCGGTGGGATGTTTTCCGGCCGGGCACTCACCCGATGGTGCCTTGGATATGATTGGCAATGTATGGGAATGGACCCAATCCAAGTTCAAGCCCTATCCCTACCAAGTTGATGATGGGCGCGAGAGAATTGACGATAGTAATGATGCCCGGGTGTTGCGCGGCGGGTCGTTCAACCTCAATCGTAAGTTCGCGCGCTGTGCT
>CAYUFY010000544.1:0-3001 GCA_964443795.1 uncultured Anaerolineales bacterium
CCACACTATCGGCGAATCTTTGCGCGGTATGAGATTGAATTGCCGGAATTGGTGGGGTAAAACCCGGGGCGGGGAGGATGGCTCAAAATAAAAAAACCGGTTGAGCCAGAGCGGTTCAACCGGTTTTATCTCAGGGAGCATTTATTCAAGCGCTTGCAGGCATCATCGTCCGCTCACGCCTTAAACGCCTGTCGCCCGGCATACACCGCGCGGCTCCCCAACTCATCTTCAATTCGCAACAACTGATTGTATTTCTCCACCCGGTCACTGCGGGCGGGCGCGCCAGTTTTGATCTGGCCCATGTTCAGGCCTACCGCCAGATCGGAGATGAAGGTGTCGCCGGTCTCGCCACTGCGGTGCGAGGAGATGGCGGTCCACCCGGCGCGGTGCGCCATGTTGATGGCGGCGATGGTCTCGGTGACGGAGCCGATTTGATTGAGCTTGATGAGGATGGAATTGCCCACCCCTGAGGTGATGCCGCGCCCGAGGCGCTCCACATTGGTCACGAACAAATCGTCACCCACCAGTTGGGTGGTGGCCCCGAGTTGGTCGGTGAGCAATTTCCAGCCGTCCCAATCGTCCTCGGCCAGGCCGTCTTCAATCGAGAGCACCGGGTACTTCGCGCGCCAGTCGGCCCACAGGGCCACCATCTCGGCAGAGGTGAGAACTTGCTCCTTGCCCAGATGATATTTCTTGTCGTCCTTATACAGCTCACTGGTCGCCGGATCAAGCGTGAGAGCAATATCCTCGCCGGGGCGATAGCCCGCTTTTTCAATCGCGGCCACGAGCAGTTTCATCACGTCTTCGAGCGCGGTGATGGCCGGGGCAAAGCCGCCCTCATCGCCCACGCCCGTGTTCAACCCCTTTTCTTTCAGCAAACTCTTGAGCGCGTGATACGTCTCCACGCCCCAACGTAAGCCCTCCCGAAACGAGGGCGCGCCGACGGGCGCAATCATAAACTCTTGCATTGGCACCGTCGTCCAGCCGGTGTGCGCGCCGCCATTGAGCACATTGAGCATGGGCACGGGTAACACGCACGCATTCACGCCGCCCAAATAGCGGTACAACGGTAGGCCGTAGGCATTGGCGGCGGCGCGCGCGGCGGCCATCGAAACGGCCAAAATCGCATTCGCGCCGAGCGCGCTTTTGTTGGCAGTTCCGTCGAGGGCCAGCATCAATCCATCGAGTGCGGCCTGGTCACTGGCCTCTTGGCCCAACAGGGCCGGGGCAATTTTCTCGCGGATGTTGGCGATGGCCGTGAGCGTGCCTTTGCCGAGATAGCGTTTTTTATCCCCATCGCGGAGTTCGAGAGCTTCGTGGACGCCGGTGGACGCGCCCGACGGGACAGCGGCCCGCCCGGACGCGCCGCCCGTGAGGGTCACTTCGGCCTCGACGGTGGGGTTGCCGCGCGAATCGAGAATCTCGCGCGCACGGATGGATGAGATGGTAGTGTGGGACATGGGACTCCTTGAAGAGTAAAAAGTGAAAAGAAATTAATCAGCTTTGGGAGGAAGCGCTTTGAGTTGGGTCACCGCTGTCTCCGCGCGGCGGGCGTCTTCGAGTGAGGGGGCTGTGGTGGAGTAGCGGGTGGGAATGTAAGCCTGGGTGAGGATGGTTAGCGCCGCGCGGGTGGCCGGGAGCGATTGTTGCAAGGTCTCGGCATATTTTTGGGGTGTTTCTCCGGCCAGCCGCGGGAAGCCGCGTTGTTTGGCCCATTCTAGCATGGCCTGATAGGCACGGCGGATGATGAGGCGCGGATCAGCGGGGTCGCCCGTGAGGGCCAGGTAGGGCGGCGCGGGCGCGGGGGGCCCGGCGGGTCGGGGGCGGGCAAATAGATTCCGCAATTGGGCCAGCAGTAATTCCTTGGTCAGCACACTCTCGCGGGTCTCATCAATCTCGCGGCTGGTCAGCTTCAAAAAGTGGCGGATGGCGAGGGCAAAGAGCAAGGCGAAGACGAGCAGGATGATGATGACGGTGAAACTGCGACTGGTGGCTTTAAACGCCGTGGACTCGAGTATGGCATTGAGGGTGGCGCTGGCGGTTTCGCCAAATTCCGGCAGGGTCGGCAGTTGCGGGAGTTGCAGAGTGAGCAGGAGCCGGTTGGCGACCCATTCGGCGAGCATGAAGATGGGCGTGATGATGAGGACGAGGATGATCATCACGAAGGCGAGCAGGAGGCGCACACCGGGATTGAGAAATTCAACCAGCGGCGTGAAGACGGCGCGGAGGCGGGCGAGGCTTTCGGGGGCGACGAGCGCGAGGAGCGCAAACCCGCCCAGCAGAATGGCAACGATGACGCCGCCGACGGTGGCGAGCCAATGCCGATTGAAGGCCAGCCAGGCGCCGGAGGCCTCGGCGTGTTGGCGACGGGCGCGCTCGAACCCGGCGAGGGCCAGCGCGCTCAGGCCGGCGCTGAAGAAGGCGATGACGGGCGGGATGATTTCGATGGGCGCGAGAAATGGGTCATAGCGATTGAGGCCGATGACGAGCGCGAGGGAGAGAATGCCGGTGTAAAAGGAGCGCTCAAGATCGTCGTAGGGCACGCGACTGAGGCCGAGCGTGAGGCCGCGCCACCACAAATAGCCGGCGGCGATGAGCGTGAGCATTTCGGGCGAGATGAAGTGGCCCCACAGGAGCAGGCCGCGCAAATAAGCGAATGGAAATTGCCAGCCGTAAGTGAGCCAGATGGTCAGCGTGATGCCGACGAAGCCAGCGATGACCACCACGCGCCGGGCCTGCGGGCCGGGATCGCCGGGCAGGAGGGGGATGGGGTGTTCGGCGGGGGGGATGCGGTTCAACGTAAAGCGGGTGATGAACGCGCCACTGAGGATGACGAGCAACATCAGCGCGGGGGCTGGCACCGGGGCGGGGCGGTCGGCCTGCGCCTGCCGGATGAGCCAGGTGAGCCAGAGCGAGAGCGAGGCGGTGCTGAGCACGCCGACGGCGGCGGGGAGGAAGAAGGTTTCAATCCAGTTGATGCGTTTCATGGGGAAGTGAGGAG
>CAYUFY010000545.1:0-2998 GCA_964443795.1 uncultured Anaerolineales bacterium
GGGGGGCGCGGCGGGCACATGCGCCAGGAATTTGGCGAGCGCTTCGGCGGGCGGGAGGACAGTGAAGAATTCGGGCATGGGTTGGGAAGTGTGAGGCGAGGGGTTACGTAGCACGCATTGCGGATCAATGATTGAATAAGGCTTGATATTGCCCGGCGCTCATCGGCTCCACAGCCATTAGCCGCAGATTCTCATCCACGTGGTCGGCGTGGCTCATGCCCACCAGGGCGGTGGTGAGGCCGGGCGCGGAGCGGGTGAATTGCACGGCGCGTTGCGCGTCGGTGGCGCACCCGATGAAATGCGAGCGATAGTCGCCGGGGATGCGCCCGAGCAGGCGCTTTTGCAGGAGCGAGGCCGAGGCCAGCACGGTGAGGTGGTTGGCGCGCGCGGCTTCGAGCAGGGTGGTGTATTCGCCGTGGGCGAGCTGGTTCTTTTTGGTGAAGGCTTCGGCCATGGCCAGATTATAGGGCAATTGCACGGCGCGGAAGTGATGTTTGTCCCCCAGCACATCGCGGGCGATGTCAATGATTTCAGTGAGCGCGAGATAGTCGGGCGAGCTGGCGAAGGCGCGGTAGCCGTTCCAGGTGGCGGTGCCGTAAGCGGCAATGTGGCCGTGGGTCACCGCGACTTCGAGCGTGGCGAAGGCTTCGCGCAAAACTTCGCGGAAACGCTCGGGGCCGAGCGCGGCGCGCAGGGCTTCGGGGTTGTGCAAGTAGTACAGGTCCAGACACTCCACTTGCAGGTTGGCGCGGCTCTGCGCGATTTGGTGGCGCAGATAGGCGGGGGCCAGGCATTGCCCCTCGATAATTTCATCCGGCGCGACCAGCCCGGTTTTGATGAAGGTCTTTTCAATCCAGGCTTCGGGGTTGGCGGGCCACGCGCCATCGAAGGAGAGATAGCCGCCCTTGGTGCAGACCACGACTTCGGCGCGGGTCACGTCGCCAGCGGCGATGGCGTCTTGCAAGGCCACGCCCAAGTTGCGCTCACTGCGTTGGAAGCGGTAGTTGATGGCGGTATCGAGGACGTTGCCGCCGAGTTGCAGATAGCGCCGCGCCGCGCTGATATAACCCGCATCCGTGTGGGCATCGGGTTCCCCGAGGTAAGTGCCCAGCCCCACCGAGGCGAGGGTCAGATTGTCCCAGCCGGGGCGGTAGAAATGGCGAGGGGTATGGCGGGCGGCCAGAGCGGCGGTGGCGGAGGGGGTCGCAGGCATGGGGTTATTTTACCCGCGCGCCCGGTTTTTAGCGTGGAGGCGCTTGTCTTTCCAGACTCACCTTGAAAATAAGTGACCACCCCCGCCGGATGAGGTTGTGTGGCGGGGTTGTTTGGCCCAACGATAGGTGTAAGCCGCTGGCGCGTACTTCCCTAGGGCGACTCGGTTGAACTACCAGAAACTACGCGAAAAAGGCACGGTTGGTCGGCGCGAAGCGCCAGTCGGCTTGACACCCGGGTTGGGCGCGCATGACGTGGCACTATGCCTTTTCAACTAATGTGCCTGACAAGTATTTATGCAAAATGCTTGACATCAAGGTTTGGTAGGGGATGCCTTCGGCTAATGCCCGTTTTTGAATCCCCATTAAATCTTTTTCGGAAATCCGAATATTGACGCGCTTATCCTTCCGAAAGGTGGCGCGCGCAATTTCACGATATTTGGCGAGGTCAGTTTTCCGTTTGACGGTAGACCGCCATTCATCGTGTTCGTATGAATCGAGCAATTCACGCTCATCTTTCGTCAGGGTCGTTTTGCTCATGAGAATCGGCTTTCAGGTATTGGCGCGTGGCTTTACGGCTGGGAATGACAGTTTTTAGAAAAAATTCGGTATCAGACTCAATAAATGGCACAAGATAAACATACTGCTCAATTTGCACGACAAAGATTTGTTGATTGTGATATTTCTCCGGGTTGGGATGGTCAAGCACATCCAACAAATCACCATTTTCGATATGAAACACGACTTCTTCAAACGAAATCCCACGCTCGGTTTTGAGCCATTCGTTTTTGTCGCTATTCCACGCAAAATATTTCACCCCCTAAGTATATGCGCCTGTGTGCTTTTTGGCAACAGGTTGCTCAGCTTTAGCAAATCGCACGGATAAGATGACGCTTGACTTGCCCGAACCTTCAGCTGATGTGCGCCCACTGTTGGGCGGCGTTTGGGTTATGAGAATGCAATCCATCGGTGGGCGCGGCATTTGCCACATCTGCTGTAATCAGGGTTGTAAGAGCGCCTCTAGGCGCGGCACAAATAATTCTGCCTCACCACTGGGTGAACGTTTGCCGTCCAGCAATGCCTGATAAATTAGTGTGGGCAGCACCATCTGCGCATCCATCGCAGACGAAATCCCCACTGAAGTCAACTGCCTTATCACCGCTTCCCGACGCACAGCAGGAATAGTTACCTTCGTCGCCCACTCACCATAGATAAATTGACTATTCCAGGTAATAACGGTGGCACTGAAGGGATGAAAGCTTTCGGCTACAATAGAACCAAAGTACACTTCCCCAACTATCCCCCACAAAATCATTATCACGACTCCCAACTTCAAAACTCGCGATTTGTTCACTTGCTGAGACCATATCGAGTTTAGAAATAACGTAATGAATGTGATCGGAAAAAGCAGCAGATTGGTGCGTGCGACCACCAAGCCACTTGAACATCCTAGGATTGCACAGAACAACCAGATCAATGGCTCCCATTTTGCTACTCTGAAGATCGCCTGAGCAATGTAGAAGGATAGGGTTGCAACAATCACTATCCCCCAACCATAAATGAGCGTCTGGGTTGCGAAATCGAAATAGGTAATCCCCATCACATTGAACATCAGTATAGTCTGCATAGCCATCCCAAGGATATTAAAACGGGAACCTAATGCATTGGGAAGAAAATACGCTCGGGCAACCAGAAATATCAGACAGCCCACCCCAATCACACTTGTATAAAGATCTCGATAGTTGTATTTTGGCGTTTTCAGTCAAAACCGGATACCCTTGCATTCT
>CAYUFY010000546.1:0-2993 GCA_964443795.1 uncultured Anaerolineales bacterium
GCCAGTCCATGACGTTTTGCCCTCATTTACTAAGAATACAACTATCGAGTAATAATAACAACCGTGGAGAGGCGGCTGATGGATTGCCTCTCTACGATTAAGTGTACACTGAATGCGCGCCTGCCATCGGCCATTTGCTATTCACCATTCGCCTATCTGCCCTCCCCCACGCGAAGCGGCTATAATCCCCCCATGTCCGACATCCCCCTCTACGAACCCGATGAAGAAATGCCCCTGCCCCTCCCGCGCGCGGAGGTGCGGTTTACCGCCGTCAACGTCAAGCCGTACCCCGACGGGCGGCGCGTCAAACTCAATTTCACCCTGACGCCTTTCCTGGAGCGCCCCAGTGTGGAGGCGTTTGTCACCAACGCCAGCGGGCAGGAAGTTGCCTCGCTCAGCCTCATCGAAGCGATGGACACTGATTTCGATTTCACCATCCACCTGCGCGGCCCGCAACCGCAGGGCGAACACACGCTCCGCCTCGTCCTCTTTTACACGCAGAATGACGACACCCCCACCGAAGCGCGGCAAGTCGTGACAGAAGAGACGGCGACCTTCGTCCTCTAAACGCCGAGATTCCCCAACAAGTTACTTTTTACTTTTCAGTGTTTCATGCCACCTCGCCCCTGGCGTGTCCTCCAGTCCGAGACGCTGTTTGATTTCCGCCCCTGGCTAAGTCTCATTCGGCAGAGTGTGCAACTCGCCAATGGCGCGCGCCTCGACGATTATTACCTCACCCCCATGCGTGATTACAGCATGGTCGTCGCGCTCACCGAGGCCGATGAAATCCTGCTGGTGCAACAATACAAGCATGGCCTGAACCGGGTGATTTACGATTTCCCCGCTGGCTATTTGGATTCCCCGACCGAAGACCCGCTGACCTGCGCCCAACGGGAATTGCGCGAAGAAACGGGATACGCGGCCCGGGAGTGGATCGCGCTCGGCGCATGGGGCATAGACTCCAACCGGATGCCCAACGTGGCACATCTCTTCTTTGCCCGCGACCTCGTCCGCGTCACCGACCAACTACAGCTTGATGCCAGCGAAGATTTAGTCGTCACCACCCGCCCGGCACACGAAGTGACGGCGCTCTTCAACTCCGGCCATATGCCCACCCTGGCCTGCGCCGCCATTTGGGGCCTCGCCGCGCCGCACCTCTTCTCCAATCTCTAATCCCCAATTACTTTTTACTTTTCATTCCTCATGCCTCCGGCTGAACCTCCACCTACCCTTATTACCCGCCGCCCCGGCCTCTCCCTCGCCTCGTTCCCGGCGTTCATCTTCACTTATTTGCCGCAACCGGTGCGCGCGCGGCTGGGCGAAGGCTCGGTGGCACGGCGCGTGCTGTCGCTGGCCTGGCCGTCAGTGATGGAGCAATCACTCATCACTCTCGTCGGGTTGGTGGATGCGTATATTGTGGGGCATTTGGGCGCGGCGGCGATTGCGGGCGTGGGGTTGGGCGGGCAGGTACTTAATCTCACAGCGGCTTTGTTCGGGGCCGTGGGGGTTGGGGCCACTGCCCTTATCGCGCGGCACATCGGGGCGCAGGAACCGTCGGAGGCCAATCACCTCGCGGGACAAGCAATCGTACTGGCCCTCGGTATCAGCGGGGTCGCCGCGCTCATCTCGTTTCTGTTCGCCACGCCCATCATGGTCGCCCTCGGCGCGGCCCCCGAGGTGGTGCAAGCGGGCGCGGCGTGGTTGCGCGTGGTCGCGCCATCTTTCATCTTTATGGGCGTGTTGCTCATCGGCACGGGCGCACTGCGCGGCGCGGGCGATACGCGCACGCCGTTGGCGGTGATGATTGGCGTGAACCTCATCAACGTGGTTGTGGCGTGGACGCTCACGCGGGGGTTGTTCGGTTTGCCTAAACTGGGCGTGGTCGGCACGGGCTTGGGCGCGGCGAGCGGCTATGTGGTGGGCGGCCTCGCCGTTTTTATTTTGCTTCAGCGTGGACGCGGGCATCTGGGCCTGGGGTGGCGGCTCCCCGCCCCCGACCGCGCGCGCTTGCGGCGCATTCTCAACATCGGCCTGCCCGCCGGAACCGAGCAAGTACTGTTGCAAGTGGCCATGCTCAATCTCGCCCTCATCCTTTCGCAACTGGGCACGGCGGCGTATGCCGCGCATAACATCGGCATTCGGATTGTGGCGATGGCGTTTTTGCCGGGGTGGGGCTTTAGCGTGGCGGCGACTACGCTGGTGGGACAGGAACTCGGCGCGCAAAACCTCGACCGCGCCCGGGAGGTTACTTATATTTCCTTCGCGCTGGCCGGGGCCGTGATGACCGGCATGGGGCTATTGCTCTTTGCGTTCAGCGACCCCATCATGCGCTTGTTCACCACCGACCCCGAAGTGATTCGGCTGGGAATTATCACCGTGCGGGTGGATGGCTTGTTGCAACCGCTCATCGCGGCTTCGTTTGTCTTTTCCGGGGCGTTGCGCGGCGCGGGTGACACGCGCGCGACCATGGTCATCACCATTGGCTCGATTTGGTTTTTGCGCCTGACCGCCGCCTACTTGTTCGCCATCACCTTGGGGCTGGGCTTGCTCGGAGTCTGGCTCGCCATCGGCCTCGACTTCGCCTCACGCGCACTCTGGTTCTGGCTGAGGTTTAGAAGCGGGAAGTGGGCGACGTTGAAGGTGTAGTAACTGGAGATTAGTTCTCCGACTCGTCAGGAGGGACAATAACTATCAACAACTGAATCAAATCCGGCAAATCATGCAAGACGGTTTGCCACACCACGTCTTCATCCACATCCAAATAATCATGCACGACCTTGTGGCGCATCCCAATAATGACTGACCATGGAATTTCAGGATGAGTGGCTTGAAACTCAGACGAGACGTGCCGGGCGGCTTCGCCAATGACTTGAACCAAATGGGTTAATGCCAGTCGTAAAACTTCATCGGCATCATAAGCGGCGCGGTCTTTGCCTTCTACCAATTGCCGCGCTTTGCGAGCCATATCCAACATCTGCCCGGCGTAAATTAAG
>CAYUFY010000547.1:0-2986 GCA_964443795.1 uncultured Anaerolineales bacterium
CCTTATCCACCAGGGCTGGAAGCCCTGTGGCTTGCGGCGGGTTTCAATCGGTCAGCCGCGAATTCATTCGCGGGCCATTCGCGAAAAAATATGCCCCCTAAAATAATTACCGCGCCGGAGCAAGTCACCGCCACCTGGCTAACGCAGGTATTGACCGAGAGCGGTGCGCTGACGCACGGCGCGGTTGAGTCATTTGACGTGGACACCAGCCGGGGCAACTGGTCTGCCAACGCCCGCCTCACGCTAACGTACTCCGCCGACGCGCGCGGCCCCCGGCCCCAGCGCTTATTTCTAAAAACCGTCAACGCCGATTTAGGCGACGAGTTCTTCGGCGCCTCCGAAGTGACCTACTACACCCGCGATTACGTCGGCGTGGCGGAGGCGCCGCTCATCCGCTGTTACGCGGGCGCGTATTCCGAAGAACAGCGCCGCTATTTTTTGTTATTGGATGATGTGACCGAGACGCATGTGGAGGCGGCGACCCACGCGCCCACGCTGGAGTATGGCCTCGCGCTGGCCGAGGGATTGGCAATCTTGCACGCGCACTGGTGGGGCCCCCAGCGATTAGCCGAGGCCCACGCGGCCTTGCACAGCCCCGAGCATATCCGGCGTTTCTGCGCGCTTGCCGAACCCGGCGCGGACTACATCCTCGACCACTTCTCATCGGAACTGCAACCGCACTGGCCGGAGATGTTGCGGACGTTTTATGCGCGGCATCCGCAGAGGCTGGTTGACCGCGCGCGCCACGCCACCGGTTTCACGCTCATTCACGGCGATGTGGGCCACAACAACATTTTGATTCCGCGTGAGGGCGCTCGGCCTTTGTACATCATTGACCGCCAGCCCTTCGATTGGAGCCTCACGACCTGGCTGGGCGTGTACGATGTGGCCTATGCGTTGGTGCTGGATTGGGATATTGCGTTGCGGCGGCAGTGGGAAATCCCCGTGCTACAGCACTATCACGCCACCCTGCTACAACGCGGCGTGACCGACTATGCGTGGGAACAATTGTGGGACGACTATCGCTTGTGTGTCGCGATGGGCATTTACATCGCCACCGAGTATTGCCGGGGCGAGGGTGGCGCGCACATGGTGGATATTTGGCTCCCCATGCTCCAGCGCACGTTGACGGCGTGTGATGATTTAAAGTGCGCCGAACTCTGGTAAAACGAATTACCAGCTACGCCAATTCTTGCGTTTCAAAAATCCGCCACGCCGCGCTGATAGCGACGAGCATGATCCCGAAACTGACCCCCAGCGCGGGCCAGAAGGCTTCGGTTTGGCCGGCCATGAGGCCCACCCCCCACACGAGCAATTGCCCCGGCAAATAAGTGCCCCAGCCCGGAATGGCGCTCACCAAACCCAATAACAGCAGAAAGCCAAACGCCCCCCCGCCCGC
Source organism: uncultured Anaerolineales bacterium (assembly GCA_964443795.1). Lineage (GTDB taxonomy): Bacteria > Chloroflexota > Anaerolineae > Anaerolineales > UBA6663 > DATDRS01. Next base: position 1,400 of record CAYUFY010000547.1, read on the forward strand.
CGCCACTTGGGATTTGGCCACCACACTACACAAGAGGGTGAGCGCCACAAACACGAGCACGTACACCAGCAACAAGCCATTGAAAGCCAGCCACGCGCCGATAGCCAACGCGCCAAACAGCAGGAGCGTGTAGTAGTAACCCGCCACCCCGGCCAGGGCGACCCCCAGGGCAAAGGTGAGCGTCAACGCCGCGAATTTGGCGGCCAAAAATGTGCCGCGCGGCACCGGCTTGACCAAAAGCATGGCCGCCGTGCCCTGCTCTTTTTCCTGGGCGACCGCGCCCATCGCCAGGAGCAACGCCAGGATGACGCCGAACTGACTCATGTTTTTGAGATATTGGGTCACGGCATCTAGGAGGGTCGGCGGGGGGATGATGCGGGCGATGGCCTCGCCTTCCGGGACGAGTTTAATTAACTCGGGCGTATATTTGGCCAATAACGGCGACAACAAGCCGCAGACAGTTAACACCACGCCCACCACCAGCACGCGGTAGGTGCGCCATTGGGCCAGCCATTCTTTACGCAACACGATCCAAAAAATTCTCATCCGGGGGGCCGGCTTTCAGCCACGAGCCGCAAAAAGACATCTTCCAACGACGGCTTGCACATTTCGTAGCGGGTTAATCGCAAGCCGGCGCGCAGCAACGAGGGGAGCAATTCACGGTGGGCGCGCTCAAGATCGTTCACGACCACGCGCGCGGCGAGGGCGGTGCTGGTGATTGCTTGAACCCAAGTTTGGGCGCGCGTGGCCTCCAGCCAGGCCTGAAAGGGGATGTCCAAGCCGCGCTCGATGTCAATCTCGAAAATGGGGGTGGCATATTGCGCCAATAAAGTTTCGCGGGCGGCCTGCGTGACGAGCCGCCCGCGCGCGAGAATGCCAATGGTGTCGCACACCCGCTCCACATCCGCGAGGATGTGCGACGACATGAACACGGTGCAGTGCCCCCGCAGTGATTCGATGAGCGCGAGCACCTCTTTGCGCCCGCCGGGGTCCAAGGCGCTCACCGGCTCATCGAGAAACAAGACCTCCGGCCGATTGACCACCGCCTGCGCGAGCCCCAAGCGTTGGCGCATCCCGCGCGAAAAGCCGCCGATCCGCCGGTCGCTCACCTCCGCGAGGCCAAAGGTCTCGAGCAATTCCTGGGTGCGGGTGCGCCGCTCATTGGAAGCCAATCCAAAAACTTGCCCGACGTAATCCAGCCACTCGCGCGGCGTCAGCCACGCATAAAACGCCGGTTCTTCCGGCAAGTAACCCATGCGGCGCGCCACCGCCGCGCGGTGCGTGGTGATGTCGTGGCCGCCAATCCACGCGCGGCCGCCCGTGGCGTGTGCCAGACCCGTCAAAATCCGGATCGTGGTCGTTTTGCCCGCGCCATTGGCGCCCAAAAAACCGAAGATGGTTCCCGCTTCAACCGTGAGGTCCAAGCCATCGAGGGCCTGGACGGTTTGGTAGAATTTTTGCAACCCTTCAATCCGAATGGCGCTCATCTATTCCTCGCGTCCCACCACAAAGTAGAGCAGTGGCCCAATTAAATTGACCGATTGAAACCCGCCGCAAGCCACAGGGCTTCCAGCCCTGGTGGATAAG
>CAYUFY010000548.1:0-2975 GCA_964443795.1 uncultured Anaerolineales bacterium
TTCTTGTCGGCCGCATATTCCTTGGCATTGGCGGTCGCCACTTCGGGGTCCCACTTGCCCAGGGCCGCCGAGGCATCGTCGCGCGCTTCGTATTGAATGGTCCACGCGCCGCCGCAAGCTTTGTAGTTCACTTCTTCAAACGCCATCTTGATGGCATTCACCATGGTCTGGGTCTGGCCGAGCGAAGAGCCGGTCATGGGCAGGTCGGAGACAACTTTAACCGTGCCACCGGCCGCCGCGCCGCCACCCGCCGCGCCACCGCAGGCCACGAGCGTCAGGCTGGCAATCACAAGAATTGAAACAACAGCGAACAACTTTTTAGACATCTTTTTTCTCCTCCAGAGAATTAAGGGTATCAAGGGGTATACAGGGTAGTGAAAATTCTTTGTTACGCTATAGCTTGTCTCCTTTTCCACCCGTCTAATAACAGCAACGCGCTTCCGCTAAATTGCCACCTTACGCAAATGAGCGTATTTGTTGACAGAGTCACCCCCGAGCCGCATAAAGATGCGGTGAGGAGACTCTACGTCAATCGGAGACGCGAAACGCCTCGCTTCACTCGGAATGACGGTATGTAAGGTGGGTAAATTATCCTCAGAGATGACTAAAAGGCAAGTGCGAGAATCACGAAACTCCCAACTCCCAAATTCCAATTTCCAACCTATAATCTCCCACACCCCCCCACACCTCCTCCCATGCCCACCGAACCCACCTTCAACTCCTATCGCTCCCCCGTCCTCGCTCGCCGTGGCATGGTGGCCTCCAGCCAGCCACTCGCCTCACACGCGGGCCTTTCCATCCTCATGCAAGGTGGCAATGCCGCCGATGCCGCTGTGGCCACCGCCGCCGCCCTCAACGTCACTGAACCCACCTCCACCGGACTCGGCGGCGATATGTTCGCGCTCTACTACGACGCGCGCGCCCAGCAAATCACCGCCCTCAACGGCTCGGGCCGCGCCCCCGCCGCGCTAAACATTCAACTCCTTCAACAACAATCACTCATTACCCATTACGAATTTTCCAACCCCTTCCACCCTCACACCATCACCGTCCCCGGCGCGTGCGCGGGCTGGTGCGATTTGATTGCCCGCCACGGGACTTTGCCCCTCACGACGATTCTGGCCCCAGCGATTCACCTCGCCGCCGACGGTTTCCCCGTCTCCCCGCTGACCGCGCATTTTTGGGGGCGCGGCGTTGAACGGCAATTGCGCACCGCGCCCGGCGGGTTGGCACTCACCCTCGGCGGACGCGCACCCCGCGCGGGCGAAGTCTTCCGCAACCCCGGCCTCGCGCGGACATTCCGCGCCATCGCCGAGGGCGGCAAGGACGCCTATTACCAGGGTGACATCGCCCGGAGCATCGCGCAAGTCGTGCAAAGCGCGGGCGGCGTAATGACCGCCGAAGACTTAGCCGCGCACGAGTCCACTTGGGACGCGCCCCTCAGCACCACCTATCGTGGCTACCGCGTGTGGGAATGCCCGCCCAACGGGCAGGGTCTGGCCACGCTTATCGCGCTCAATGTCCTCGAGGGTTTCGATATCGGCAGTCTCGAACCGGCGAGTCTTGATCGGTGGCATTTGCTCATCGAGGCCATGCGCCTCGGCTTTGCCGACACCAGTTGGTATGTGGCCGACCCGGCGTTTGCACCCGCGCCCCTCGCGGGCTTGCTTTCAAAAGAATATGCTGCCGAGCGCCGGAACATTATCAATCCCCAGCGGGCCTCGCTCGACACGCTTCACGGTTCGCCGCGTGTTTCAGCGGGCACGGTGTATTTTTGTGTGGTGGATGGGCAGGGCAACGCCTGTTCATTTATCAACAGCAACTACTCGGGCTTTGGTACCGGCATCGTGCCCGAAGGCTGGGGGTTCACCCTGCAAAATCGGGGCTCAGGTTTCTCGCTCGACCCGGCCCACCCCAACGCCCTCGCCCCGCGCAAACGCCCTTATCACACCATCATCCCCGGAATGTTGACTCGGGATATAGCCCCCTCGGTAGGGGCGACGCATGCGTCGCCCCTACAAGAATTGGTTGCGCCTTTTGGCGTGATGGGCGGCTATATGCAACCGCAAGGGCATTTGCAAGTGGTGGTCGGGCTGGTGGATGACGGTCTTAACCCCCAACAAGTTTTAGACCGTCCGCGTTTTTGCATTGACCCGGCCACCGCCGGGGGCGAGTTAAATCTCGAGGCCGGCCTCTCCCCGGCGGTCGTGGAGGGTTTGCGCGGGCGCGGGCATCCCCTGCGGGCCGAGATAGCCGGTTTTGCGCGGGCGCTGTTCGGGCGCGGTCAAATCATCCTCAAAGGCGAGACCGGGGTGTTGTGGGGCGGCAGTGACCCGCGCGCCGATGGCTGTGCCATGGGCTTTTAGCCGATGGTCGCGTGGCGGATGGTGGATGATTGCCATCTGCCATCGGCTATCCGCCATTTGCTGTCTTTGCAGTCTCTCAGGCCGCGTGGTAAAATCACTTTGCTCGGAGTTAGCCTCCGAACCGGAGGGATGGCCGAGTGGTTTAAGGCGGTGGTCTTGAAAACCACTGTGGGCGCAAGCTCACCGGGGGTTCGAATCCCTCTCCCTCCGCCTGTTCGATAATTGCAGAGCGCATTAACATGAACGTATAGCCCGGGGAGGTGCTGGAGTGGCTGATCAGGAGCGCCTGCTAAGTGCTTGTACGGACTTAAATCTGTACCGAGGGTTCAAATCCCTCCCTCCCCGCCTTAAGGCCACTGCATAAAGCAGCGGCCTTTTTTTATACCACCTATTTGATTGGTTCAGAACTAAACTGACGCAGACGCTCCAAATGGTAAGGGTTATGTGTTCCCACTTCAGTGTAATAGCGTGCTAGGTCATTTTGTCGACTCAGGATTACTTTGGTTTTGTTATCGCTTGTGGGTGAAAACCCCAACCCTTCCAACAAAATTTTCATATCACAGGACCTCAGGAAATGGGCGTCATAATTGCTTAACACAGTGTTTGAAG
>CAYUFY010000549.1:0-2973 GCA_964443795.1 uncultured Anaerolineales bacterium
GTATTAATTTTCATCGGCGCGGCGCTATGGGCTTTCATCTATCTCGCCAACCCGGCCCTGATGACAACCCCCTGGTTCCTGACGCTCGCGCTTATCACTGGCGCGCTGTGTTTGGAAATGGCCTTAGCCATGCAGAAAGTCCGCCGGGTGATTGATGAAACGCCGCTACCCGAGGCGGTCAGCCACCCCACGGCCCGCTGGACCGGCATGGGCTTTGTGGCGGGTTTATTCACGAGTTTTCTGGTCTATCAGTTTGTCGCCGCGGCCTTAAGTCTGGTGCTCGTCGGTGTCGTGTTTATCACGCCCCTGTCCGACCCGGCTCAGCCGCCGTTGGGCCTGGCTTGGCTGGAAGAAAAGATTTTTTCACCATTGTTCACGTTTATGCCGCTCGGTTTCAGCGGGGTGGCTTTTACTCTGACCTTGTTCGGCGTCTCCGCTGGGCTAGGTTATCCGCTCGGGCTGGCCGCCTCAACCTCCACCACGCCCTCATTTGTAGTACGGTGGATTGAGGCCTTTAAGCGTTATCCACCCCTGCGACAAACCCTCCTCGTCGGAGTGGCTGTGCTGACCATTGCTGGGCTGGCCTGGTGGAACATCGGAGCGCTCCTGGCCGCTCTCGTCGCCGTTTTTTTTCTGGTCTTCCTACTCGCATGGTACTGGCGGCGCATCCCAGCGCGGGTCATTACGATTATTTTGGTTGTGGTCGTTGCCGCCACTTTGTATATCGCCAGCGCGCCCTGGGTGGTCGTGTTGACACTGGGTGTGGCGGCAACTTACTTCCTGCGCCATTATCGCGTCGAGCAAGTCCGTTGGTCACTGCTGAGCGGGGCCTTTGCGCTCACGCTAGGCGGTTTCATACTACTGGTCAACAGTTCAGTGGATTTGCCTGTCCTGCTTTATGGAATTGATTTACGAAATTTAGTGGCGAATCTCTTGTTGGTCCCGGTGGTTCCGGCCGCCATCATTTTCTATCGCGCCTTCATGGCCTACACGCCCGAGCGGTCGCGCCCGGCCCGGCGGTTGACCGCCCTCATCGGGCTGGCCTTGCTCGTCGGGGCCTACCGCTATTTGGGCCAGACGGAGTGGACGGTCAGTGGTGGGGTCAGCCGTTTCGATGGCAACAGTTGGCAAAGGTTTACCCCCGACAATAGTATGCTCGGTGGGCGGACGCGCTATACCTTCTTCGCCGACAAGACCGGGCAGTTGTGGTTTGGTGGCGGCACGGGCATCATTGTCCAGCGTGCGCCTGATGGCTGGCACGCCTATCAGACCGCAGAACTCATCAGCGGGAACACCAATGTGACGTTGGACGAAGCCCGCGCCCAATTACTCGGCACGGAAATGTTATTTGTGGAAGACCAGCAGGGCCGCATTTGGGTGTCGCGTGATAAGGACTTTGGCCAGTTTGACCCGGCGTTTTTTGTCCCCGGTTCATCCAGTTACCTGCGCGTGCCGACGGATGCGAATGGCAACAAATTGGAGTTGTCATCGCCTGTTTCTGATTTGGCGATAGATGCTGATACAGGTGATATATGGATTGTCACTTGGGGAAGTGGCATTATTCGATTGACCGGAGAACATTCAGTAGATGCTACTACGTGGGAAAGAGAAGCTTTTATTGGCCTTTCTTATTATGTGGAAGCTCTTTATTATTCGCCCCAAAGTCGTGTACTGTTATTAAACTCACAATATGGGGTTAGCTATCGTGTAGCAAGAACTAACACCACAAAGTTGCTAAACGTCCCAATAATATATAGCGGGCCAGAAACTATGCGGGTCGTTTTTTTTGAGGCTGGTACAGGACGATTATTGATCGGTACCGGGCTTGGTCTTTTCAATTTCTTTGGCGGCAATCTAGGAGACATCCACGACCAAGTAACCGCTATGACTCAAGACAGCCAAGGCAATATATGGGTTGGCACCGAGGTAGGCGCCTGGCAAAGCCTTGATAAGGAAACTTGGACGAAGGTGGTGCCGGATGTGAATGTGACTAAATTTACCGAAGGTCCACCCGGTATTATCTGGGTTGGCACACAAACAGGTTTGGTGCGCTATGACTCGGCAACCAAACAACAGGATGTGTTCACTTCGCAAAACAGCGGGCTGGCGACAGACGTGGTGCGCGATTTGTACGTGGACAAAGACGGTGGGTTGTGGGTCTCGACCTTTAAGGCCAGTCAAGTGGGCGGGAATACCATCCCCGCGACGGCCCTAAGCGTGGTCTTCTTCGGCTATCTTTTCGTGCTGACTTATCGCGGCTATGAGAAGACACCGATGGTGCGTGGGCGCAAACTGCGCCAAAAGGTGGCGCGTGACCCGGCTTCGGCGCTGGTTGAATATTATCGCGTTCTGCAAACAGCCCCCGACGCGGGCACGGTGCTGACGCAAGTGGTGGAGCAAACGCCCGCCGCCGAGCGCGGCATGGTGACTCGATTAGCAGAAGCCCTGGAAAACATCCCGCAGGGTGAGAGCCTGCGGGAGGTTGAACCGGGGGCGTTAGAAAACCTCGCCGCGCAACTGGCCTCGGCCTCGGACATCCGCCACGCCAAAGAATTGGGCGTGTTGTATTCGTTCCTCGCGCAGGCGCTCGCGGCCAAGACCGTGACACAAATCGGCGCGTGGCCGCTGAAGGTATTGCAGAGCAGTGTGGAGCGCCGCCCCATGCTGGCCGCCGAGACGATGGAGCCGGTCGAGGTCCCACCGTTCATCGGGGCGCAAACGGTGACGGCGCTTGACGCGCTCAGCCAAACCGCCAACTTGCTGGCCAAGTATTTGCAGATCGAAAATTCGCACGACAAACTGGTGTATCTGGCCGACGCGCTGAATGTGAGTCACGACCGGGCGGCGCAGAGCGCGGGGCAAGCCGACCTGCCCGAGCGCGCTTATTTGCACGAGGCGGCGCGGTTGTGGACGGGCCTCATCCGCGCGGAGATGAGCAACCTGAGCGGGCGCGCGGAACTGCGGCTGGAACTG
>CAYUFY010000550.1:0-2929 GCA_964443795.1 uncultured Anaerolineales bacterium
GGCCGAGCGTGTCCCAAGAAGCCCCGCCGCTTTAGCGGCTGGGGAGTGTCACCAACACACTGCAGACTTTGTCGGCGGTGGTGTATCTGGATGGTCAACCCGTCGGCGTGGGTACCACCGTTAGTTTCGATATCGCCGGATCGCACCCGTCCGCGAGTGGTTCAGCCGTGACCGATGGCGATGGTCAGGCTATCCTCACTTACACCGGCACCCTCACCGGCACCGATAGCATCACCGCCAGCATCGTGCTCAGTGGGCAGGTTTTCAGCAGTACGCCCTTCTATGCCATCTGGACCGAGCCGAGCGTCCCTGACCCAACCCAGCGCGGGTATGCGACCACGTTGGGCGACGTCATCACCTTCACCACGGCCAGCTCCACCAACCTCGTCCTCGAGGTTCCGCTCGGTGCGGTGGTCAGTGAAACCCAATTCGCCTTCCGCCCGTCCACCTCCATCACCGGCACGCCGCCCAACTCCTTCGTCTTTGGCGGACATGCCTTCACCTGGTTCCCGGTGGGCTTCGATTCACCGTTCACGTTTACGCAACCCATCACCCTCATGTATACCAATACCGATGTGTTGACTGTGGATGAGACGACGTTGAACCTGTATTACTTCGATGGTACCACCTGGCGAACAGAGGGGATTACATTGGTGGAGCGGGATGCAGCGCTCAACCGGCTGGTTTTCACCATTGCGCATCTCTCCGACTTTGCGCTCTTTGGCGCGCCCAGCTCGACGGGCACCCGGTTGTATCTGCCGCTGATACTCCGCGATTCCACGTTGTCTTTCCCTGTGAAATCATCACCACCCCCGACGGCTACCCCGCGCCACCCGCCGAAACGGTTGTACCTGTTTCCCCGGTGCCGACTCCCCCCACGGATTTGCCGCCGCCCACGCCCACCCCCGTGGCCCCGGCCAGTCGGCGCCCCGCGCGGGCTGATGACTGGTAACCAACATACAAAAGAGAACGCGGACAATTAACTTGTCCGCGTTCTCTTTATGCGTTTGAGTAGTGGTTGAATCTCACATGATGGATACGCACAAAACCTAGCGCATATCATTTGCGGTTTAGCCACTACCCGGAATTAGAAGTCCCAAAAGTTTGCCAGTGAACCCCATTTTTTGTAAAGGTCTAACTCACTCCACACTTAAGTGGGGTGCTACCAGGCTTGGTGTGGCGGGCGGTTTTGGCGATAGCGCCATTAGCGAATCGGTGGGGGGGAGACTTGCCGAAGATCATCGACCAGTTGTTCAAAGGTGATGAGTTGCGTGGGTCCGGCTTTAGCCGCCGTGACTACCTCCGTCGTAAAGCCGCGGCGCGTAAACAGAGCATAGTGTACCTTCCAAGTTTTCCTGCCCTCGAGCGGCATACGTGCGATGACCTTTTCGGCGCGTTCTTTTAGCTTCAGGTAGTCAGCTTGTTCGACCAGGCGATCTCCCCATTTGGCTTCCCCAATGAGTACGTTGGCGTGTCGCCAATCCACGGCGACGACATCCGCCTGATACTGGGCGCCTTTCCAGTCGGAGCCGACGATTTCGGGTTTGAAGGGCAATTGCCCTGCAAATCCCAGAGTCTCAGTCCATAAGCGGCACAGATCCTCGAAAGCCTCGGCCACAAATGGGCGCAGTTGTTCGGTAAAGTTGCGCAACACCAGTTCATAATTGTGCTGGGCGAGATACAAACGATTGGGCTCCACCATCCGGTAATAGAACCGCAGAAACGGATCGGCCAGATAATAACGCGCATTGCGCGCCAGCGCATAGCGTTGTGGCGGCACGCTGGCACGGATACGTTTCTGAATGAGCCGCAGGTCGATCAGGGTATCCAGTACCTGAGCGACGCGATAGGAAGGGAGGAGGGTTGTTGTCCCAATGTCGCGCGCCTCGTGGTGACCGTTCGCCACCGCCGTGAGGATGCTGGCATAATCCGGCGAATCGCGGCGAAGTACATCGGAAATGATGATGTCGGCTTCACTCCGCAGAGGTGATAAATCCGACAGAAATGCCTCGCGCACATTGGTCATCAAGTTGACACGATCATTCCATTGGCGCAGATAGTCCGGGATGCCGCCCATGATGGCGTAGACTGCCAGACGTTTCTCTATCGAATAACGCGCCACAAACGGCGTAATTTCTGTGAAGGCAAAAGGAGGCACATACAGCTTGCCAGTAATGCGTCCGAATAAAGGCGCATCCGAATGCAGGAGTTTCTCCAAAGCACTAATGTGTGAGCCAGATAGGATCAGGCAGACTCGGCTTTGCTCGCGGAAGAGCTGATCCCAGGCGGCTTGCAGGCGGGAAGGGAGTGATGGGTCAGCTTCCACCGCCCAAGGAAATTCATCCAGGATCAAGGTCAAGTGTTGGTTGCCAATGAGACGGTGGATGGCTCGGAAGACGTCGAGCCAGTTGTCGTAGCGTGGCGCGGTCTCAACCTCAGCGTTGGGGCCAGCCTGCCAGCGCCAAAACTCCCGGATCAAATCCGTCCGCAGATTATCTGGTGTGGCAGAGCGTGGTGCGATCCAGTAGAAAGCTGGGCGGCCCGACTGAGCCGCCCAGTGCTGAAGCAAACTGGTCTTACCCACGCGCCGCCGACCGTAAACTAGGATGAACGATGCCCGCTCACCTCGGGCGAGTCGGTCCAAGTCGGCTAACTGTTGTTCACGATGATAGAAAGGAGGTATAGGGTCCATTTTACTGCGCTCATAATAAGTTCTTTAGGGTGCAGTTATTTTAGATTGAATGGCGAGGAGTGTCAAACCACAAGAAGCCAGTTATCGCCACATACGCCATTTATTACAAAATACCTGCCCAGTCGTCCGACCAGTAGGGTTGCGTTTGCCGAAAAATAACCAGGCGAGGGTCTGCAAAACCCTTACGCTCTTAATGGATTTCAAGGAGGTTGGGATAAAATAGTCGCAAATCATTTG
>CAYUFY010000551.1:0-2924 GCA_964443795.1 uncultured Anaerolineales bacterium
AATCGCAGATTTTCAATTTGCGTTTCTGCCTTATAAAATGAGCGAACCGTAAGGTAATCAGTTATCAGTAATCAGTTACTGGTCACTGATAACTGTTCACTGGTCACTGGTTGCTTCTTGGCCCAATCGCATCCACCGGGCACACTTGCGCGCAGACGGTGCAGGCCGTGCAATCCACCGCGTCAATCACGGGAAAACCTTGGGCGGTGCGCGTGATAGCCGGGCACCACACTTTGAAACACGCGTCGCATTTCGTGCAGAGCGCCTCATCAATCGTGAATGGCGTGGCGCCGCGCTCGCTGAGTTTCATCTCGGGCAGGCGCATGCATGGCCCGCGCGCGATGACCACCGCTGGGCCTTCATAGGCCAGCGCCGCCCGAATGGCTTTGGCGACCGCTTTACGTTCCCAGGTATCCACCACTTGCACTTGCTTCACCCCGGCGGCGCGCGTCAGGGCTTCCAAATCCAGCTTGGGCGCAGGCTTGCCTTTGAGCGTCCGACCCGCCGAGGGGTGCGATTGTTGCCCGGTCATGCCGGTGGTCGAGTTATCGAGGATGACCAGCGTGAGCGAACTGCCGTTGTACACCGCGTCAATCAGCGGCGGGATGCCCGCATGCACAAACGTCGAATCGCCGATGATGGCGACGATGCGCTCGTGCCCGGCGCGTTCCAGCCCAAACGCCGTGCCGATGCTCGCGCCCATGCAAAAGGTGGTGTGCGAGGCCTCGTACGGCGGCAACGCGCCCATGGTGTAACACCCAATGTCGCCCGCCACCGTCACCTTGAGTTGCCGCAGAGAGTCGAACACCGTGCGGTGCCCGCACCCGATGCACAACATGGGCGGGCGTGGCAGAAGCGGAATATCCTGTAGGGACAAGGCTTGTCCTTGCCCTCCTTGCCCGCGCCCCAGCGCTTTAGCAATCCGGTCTGGCGAATATTCCCCCATCACGCCGAAGACCGACTTGCCCACGAGATTGGTGATGCCCAGCGCGGCCAGATAGTCTTCGATAAACGTCTCGCCTTCCTCGACGACATACACCGTCTCGTGCGCGGCGCAAAATTCTTTTAACGCGCGCGGCGGGAGCGGATGCGTCATCCCCAGTCGGAAGACCGACGCCTCAGGCGCGATTTCGCGCACATATTGATACGCGATACTGCTGGTGACAAACCCGACCGAGCCGGGGGCCGCCGGGTGACCCGCTTCCCCACTGCGCCACTCGGCCCGATTGAGCGGCGCGGTTTCAGCGTAGGCGCGCAAATCGGCGAGGCGTTTTTCCACACCGGGGCGGAGCAGGGTGCGGTAAATGGGGACCGCAAACCGCTTGGCATCCGGCACAAAGTCCTTGCGTGCCACTTCTGTGCGGTCGCCATATTCCACCAGCCCTTTGTGGTGCGCCAGCCGCGTGGTCGTCCGCATCATCACCGGGGTGTTGAACTGCTCCGAGATTTCCATCCCCAGTTTGATAAAGTCTTTGCACTCTTGCGCGGTGGACGGTTCGATGACCGGCACTTTGGCCATGAGCGCGAGGTAGCGGTTGTCCTGCTCGTTTTGTGAGGAGTGCATCCCCGGGTCGTCGGCCGAGATGACCACGAACCCGCCATTGGTGCCGGAATAGGGAAAGACCATGAACGCATCGGCGGCGACATTCAGGCCGACCATCTTCATGGTCACCAGCACCCGCAGGCCGCCGATGGCCGCGCCCATACCCTCCTCGAACGCCACTTTTTCGTTGGCCGACCACTGCGCGTCAATTTCGGGATACTTTTTGGCGATGGTCTCCAAAATCTCGGTGCTGGGCGTGCCCGGGTACCCGGCGGCGAATTTCACCCCGGCTTCCCATGCGCCCCGGGCGATGGCTTCGTTGCCGAGCAGTAATTCTTTCATCACGGTTATCTCGAATGTTTGCAAGGGAGCCGGGGAGCGGGGGTGCAGGGGGGAATTCTCCCTTGCATCCCTGCTCCCCGGCTCCCCCGCGTGCTAACCACGGACTTCAATTCCCAAGATTTTCGCCGCGTTCTGCCACAAAATTTTTTCCTTCGTCGCATCTTTCAAGGGCAGGGCCAGCACGGCATCCACGTTCCGCCGCAGGTCGGGGTTGCCCGGCCAGTCGGAGCCATAAACTACTTTGTCAGCTAGACGCTCCAGGTCGGGGAAGTATTCCAACAGCTTCTTCCCCGGCAAACCGGAGATTTCCAGATACACATTTTTGTGTTGCCGCGCCAGCCAAAATGCCTCCGCGTGCCAGAACGGTCGCCCCGAATGCGCCATGAGAATTGGCAGGTCAGGGAAATCAACGGCCACGTCGTCGAGATGGAGCGGGTCGCCGTATTTGATGCGCGCGCCTTTGAACACCGACGAGCCGGTATGCACCAGCATGGGCACACCGAGGGCTTGTGCTTTGGCATACAGCGGATACATCCGGCTATCGTTGACGTAGTGATGTTGATAGACCGGATAGACCTTGAATCCGCGAAAGCCATGCTCCTTCACGAGTTTTTCCAGTTCCTGCCCGAGGTCGTTCACCATGTACGGGTTAAGACTCGCGAACGGGAGCAGGCGACCGCGCGGGCCGGAGGGTGGGTCGGGTTGCGCGTTGGCCGGGGTGCAGAGTTCCGCCACAAATTCATTGGTGGTCAGCCCGGTGGTCACCGGGCACACATCCGCCAGGGCCACCGCCCAATCAATGCCGTGCTGTTGCAGGTAAGGCCGCAAACCGCCCGGGGTCAGCACCGAGTCGAGTAGCGCGTGCAGGTCGCCGCCGGGGTATTGCCCTTGCATAAAATCCAGCACCCACGCGTGTTCGTGTTCGGCGCGGGAGACGTGGATGTGAAAATCAATGAGCATGATAGATAACAGAAATCAGTAGTCAGTAGCCAGTAGCCCGAGGAAAATCAGCCAGGAACCAATATCTGGCTACTGACAT
>CAYUFY010000552.1:0-2923 GCA_964443795.1 uncultured Anaerolineales bacterium
TCCCCTCTTTAGTTTTATTTGACATTCCTAAAGAATGCCCCAAAGTTGTATCAAAAGAAATAAAGGCATCTTTTAAGTTGTTTTTTAGTGATCCTGCTTCATCTGCAAATCACATTCGTCAAGCAGTTGAAAGTATGCTTACAGAAGAAAAAATCCCGCGCTTTGAAATACAACAACGCCGTAATCAATCCCCACGGCGTTCCAGCATTGCATTGCACCGAAGAATAAATGCTTTTGCGAATCGTAATACCCAAAACAGTGATATTGGAAACAAATTGATGGCTTTAAAGTGGCTAGGAAATGCAGGCAGTCATTCGTCTCAAATAACGAAAGATGATGTTTTAGACGCTTATGAAATTTTGGAAATTGCCCTTGATGAAATGTACACAAAACATCGGAAAGCGATAGAGAAAAAGATTCTATTAGTAAATAAACGCAAGGGCCCCGTCAAACGCAAGTAACACCGCACCCAACCCCCGCGTCAGTGGCTTTACTCCGCAAATGGCACGGAGAAAAACCCCTGGCGCGGTATCTTCTCAATAATTCGGGGTAAACGTATGTTCTAATGTCTTCTGACCGCCATATATACGGCTTGTTCAGTGCGCGACAACCGCATATGGTGGACGAAAGGCGTGGCACAAATGTTCAACCGCGATTTATTGAGAAGATACCTGGCGCGGGACATTAGCCCTCAATCGCAACACTCCCCACCCACCCGACAAAAGCACGAAGCATTAATCTCCACATCCGCGCGGGCCAGCGCCAAATCCAGGCGGGTTTGCATAAAGGCGGCTTCGGCGGGTTGGTTCAGGTGGCGCAAACATTCCACATAGCCGTGCAGGCTCCACACATTTTCGGGGTGCTGGGAGGGGCGGCTCAAGGTGTTATCCAACCCCAAATCTGCGCGATAGACTTGCGCCGCTTCCTCCACCCGGTTCTGCTCCAACAACAACGCCCCCAGCGCGTGGCGCGTGGGTTGCATCCAACCCCAGGGTTCATCGTAGGGTAGGTTGTCGTCCAACTCGACTGACTTACGCAAGTGGGCAAAGGCCGCGTCGTAATTCCCCTTGCGGTACTCCAACTCCCCATTCAACATCTCGGCGGCAATCGCCAGAATATCGGTGCATTTGTTGTTGAAAACGTAGCGGGTCTCCGGCACGCGGGCGAAGGCGCGGGTGAAGTGTTCCCGTTGGGCCTCGGCTTCCGCGATTTGGCCGCTGGCCGCGTGGGCCACGCCTTTGGCGTAGTGAGTCATCGCTGTGGTCACGCAATACAGGCCGGGGTCTTTCGGCAGTGGCTCATCAAAAATTGCCTGCCACTTGCCAAACCGAATCAGCGCATGCAGTTTCATGGGGACAAAGCCTTCCAGCCAGTCGGCCATGGGCGGCTTGGTCACGCGCAATAATTCTTCGGGGATGGCGGCGCTGAGTTCCTCGGCGGCTTCCAACGCCGGGCGGTACTGCCCCAAAAACATCGCCGAATACAGTTTGAAGTGATAATCGTGACTGCGGTACAGGGTGTAGAAATTTATCGGGCCAGCGCGCTGTAAAAATTTCTCATCCACCTCAACCGCGCGGCGATTGGCCTCCAGACTGGCATAGTAATGCCCGCACAGCACATCAATGTGCGAGGGCATATGGCGCAAGTGGCCCGCGTCGGGCACGAGGTCGCGCAGGGCATCGGCGGCCCGCAGAGCCTTTTCGGGATGGGGCGACATCTCGATGGTGTGCAGATACATGTGGAGGAGACCGGGATGCGGTGCCCCCTCGCGCTCGTCCATCTCGCGCATGGCCCGCTCCAACACCGTCACCGTTTCCAGGGTGTCCGCCCCCGCGGCGGGTTCCCCCGTTTTGAGATTCCACAACTTCCACGGGGTACGATTAATCATGGCCTCCGCGAAAAGCGCGCTCACATCCAAGTCATCGGGAAAGGCGGCATAGACTTCGCGCATGGACGCGGAATAAGCGTCGTTCCACGCGGATAGGCTGGTGGCGCTGGCGGCGGCTTCGGCCTGATAACGTTGCGCCAGCGCGCGGATGAGGGCCTGCTCCACCGGGGTCGCGCCTGCCATGCACCCCAGCGCGGCTTCGGTGGCCCGGCGGGTTTCAGCGACCGCCTCTTTCAATTCTTCTTCGGTAAACGCTTCCCATTGCTTGTTGTAGTTGGGGCCGGAGGCATACGCCATACCCCAATAGGCCATCGCGCAGTGCGGGTCGTATTCGGCGGTCTTGCGGAAACACCGCACCGACTCGTCGTGGTTGTAGGCATAACACCACAGCAAGCCCCGGTCGAACCAAGTTTGCGCCTCGGGGGAGGTGGTGGTGATGGGGCGGGTGTAAGCGCCGAGGTTGTAGTAGTCAGTCATTGGGCTTCTCCTGGAGGATGATTCCGAAAGTTTAGCGCGGTTCTAATGAGAGTCAAATTTCAGCTTGGCCCAGCAAGCAAAGTAAATTGGCGGGGCTGGTGGATATTGACATCCAATACGCTCGCCATTACCCTTTAGCCATGCTGTCATCTCGTTTCGAATCCCCCGTTCAGGCCCCCACCCTGCCCGCAGTCCGCATTGCGCCGGAAGAACGCGACAACGCCGAAGTCGAACTCGACCCGCCGTATCGCATTGTTATTCACAATGACGAGGTCACGCCGATGGACTTCGTCATTAACATCCTCACCGGTATTTTTGAGCTCAATCGCACAGACGCCGAGGTGGTGATGCTCACAGCGCATTTCACGGGGCAGGCACATGTGCAAACGGTGGGGTTCGAGGAGGCCAAGTATCGGGTGGGCAAGGCCCATGGCCTGGCACGGGCAAACAATTATCCGTTGACGTTTACGATTGAGCCGGAGTAGGAGCGGGTAGTAGGGGCGGGTCTGAGACCATAGACTCCGACAAAATCGGTTCGGGTATGGCACAATAGGCGGA
>CAYUFY010000553.1:0-2912 GCA_964443795.1 uncultured Anaerolineales bacterium
GGTCGGCTTCAAAGCGCACGGTGACATCGAGCAAGTGGGCATATTCGCGCACGCGCTGTTCGTAGTCGTTGCCTTCATCGCCCGAGGCATGCGAGATGACCAGTTTGGCGGGCAGTTCGAGGCGGCGCACCAACTCAATGGCATGCTCTATTCCCTTGCGCTGGATGACGCGCGTGGGTTGCAGAAAAAAATATTCGCCGGTGCCAAGGCCAAAATCGGCGCGCACGGCACGGGTGTAGGCATCGGGCGGCGGCGGGGGCGAGTCGAAGTCCATCACGTTGGGAATCACGCGTGAGGTGAGGCCATTGCGGAAAGCGAGTTGTTGCGCCTGGACCGAATTGATGACCACATGCCGAATGGAGGGCAAATTGGGCGGAAAGGCGGCGGCCAGATAATCGCCGACACAGTTGACTTGAAACCGCTGACGCTCCCAGTGAAAATCGTGGTGGTGAGCAATGGTGGGATAGCCCGTCTCGGCGATGAATTCGGCGAGCGCCAGACCTAGGGGGAGGTTCAAGGGAATGGTGGAGGCGTTTTCAATAATGAGCAATTCCAAAGCAAAGCGGCGGGCAAAAGCATAGAGTTGTTCTTTGAGATGCTCTTTGAGTTCATTGATGCGGCGGGTCATATGCGGCGGGCGCGCATAGATGGAAAAGAAATCTTTGTAGAGCGGCGCAATTTCCGGGTGCGCGGCGCGGGCTTGTTCGGTCACCATCCAACTGCCGGAGTAGGCCAGTTGATTCAGTTCGTCAATAACGGGGTGACGATAAAACGCTTCAGCAACGATGTGGCTGACTTCAGGCGGGCGGTCACATTCCCCGGCAAAATAAAAGCCTTGGCCCCCCAGCCGTTCAAGCACAGCGGCCCATTTGGCGGTTTCGAGCGAAACACCGTCGGTGCCGGCAAAGCGGGTGGAGATGAAGCCGATGGGATGGGAAGTGGGCATGTCAGTTAAGGGTCAAGTGGGCGCAAGCCAAAGAACTTGGTAAGGCGCAAGCGTGAGAGCCGTCTCGTTCACGGTCCGATTGGTGATGAGATCGGTGGAAGTGGAAAATGGCGGTTGAACGAGTTGCGGTTGGGCGCTGACGTTGTGCAGACAGAGGGCGCGAGCCGGGTTGTTGGGCGCAAGGCGCTCCAACGTGAACACATGTGGCGAGAGGTCTAAGATGCGCTGTGCGCCGTGTGGGTGGAAAGCGGGCGAGGCGGCGCGGACGCGGAGTAATTGCTGGTAGCGTGTGAAGACGTGGGCGCGCAGAGACGCGGGATTGGCGAGTTCGCTTTCTAACACGGCGTAATCACATTTTTGTCGGTTGATCGTGCGGTTGCGGCCCGTCTGTTGCACGCCCTCCCGCCAACCACGCGAGCCGAAGAGACTGTGAAAGTAAAGGCCTGGCACACCCACCAGCGCGAGCATACTGGCTTGCGCGGCGAGAAAACGGTCAACTTGCACGGCCCCCGGTTCAGCCCTGTGTGGGTTGGAGAGCGCGTCGAAGTAGTTGATGTTCAGCTCATACGGGCTTTGTGAGCCATCGGCGTTGTGCTTGTAGGAGATGAGCCCGCCGTGCGCGAGCGTTTGCTGAGCCAACGCGTCAATGTCGGCGGGCGAGAGAATGCCGCGCACCGGGTTGAGGCCTATGCCATCATGTGAGGCGAGGAAGTTGAAGAAGGTGGTGTGGGCCGAAGGCAAGGTGAGGCCAGCCGCCCATTCTGACAACACCCGGGCGTCGCCGGTGCGGAAGGTGTGTAACATCAGCGGCGGGAGCGCAAAATTGTAGACCAATTGCGCCTCATTTGTGCCATCGCCAAAATATGCGATGTTATCGGTGTGCGGCACGTTGGTTTCGGTGACAAGATGAATATGCGGTGACACATCGTTGAGCGCAGCGCGCAAAAACTGGATGACTTCATGGGTTTGCGGGAGGTGAATACACGTAGTGCCGATTTCTTTCCACAAATACGCAATCGCGTCGAGGCGGATAAAGGTCGCGCCGCGCTCGGCATAGAGCAATAAAACATTGAGTATCTCTAGCAAAACAGCGGAGTTGGCAAAGTTCAGGTCAATTTGGTCGGCGCTGAAGGTCGTCCATACTTTTTTCTCGCCGGAGGGCGTGGAAAACGGTGTGAGCAGGGGCAAGGCGCGCGGGCGCACCACTTGCGATAAATCCGGGTTGCCGTCCACGGTTATGAAGTAATCACGGTATGGCGCTTCATCGCGCAAAAAAGCCTGAAACCAATCGCTATGCGTGGAGATATGGTTGATGACACCATCGAACATCAAGCGAAAGTTCTCGCCCAAGGCGGCGATATGCGCCCAGCTGCCGAGTGCCGGGTCAATGGCGCGATAATCCGCCACCGAAAAACCGTCGTCGGAAGTCCATGGGTAAAAAGGCAAAATATGCAGACCGCTCACCACCCCCACCAAATGCGTGTCGCTAAATTGCTTGAGCATTTGCAGAGGGGGTGTGTTTGGCGCTTGGATTTGATCGCCGTAAGTGATGAGCAACGCGTCGCGCTCAGTTAATGTGCCATCCCGTTTTGGCAAGCGCGGGCGGTATTGGTCAAGCAACGTTTGCACATGCGTCAATAGTTCCGGGGCGCGGTGGGCGCCATAGAGAAGGGTGAGGCCTGTGAGTAGCTTTATCATGGGCGCATCGCCAGATATTGTGCTGGAAGCCAGCCACTGACATCAACAACGCGCACTTCTAACCAGAGTGTAGCGCGCACAACCGCGCGTTGAGATAGAACATCCACTAGGGTGCCCTGCGCCAAAAATTTAAATGGCCGACCACCAGGTGCATCACGCAAATACACGCCTGACCCATTGGTGTTGACGACCAAGCCCGGCAGCAGCGTGGGGGTGGCGGTGAGGGTGGGGGTGGCGGTGTTAATAGCGGTCGCCGAGGCGCTCGCGG
>CAYUFY010000554.1:0-2907 GCA_964443795.1 uncultured Anaerolineales bacterium
AAAGCCCGAATTGGGCAAAGGCACGATTTGAACTCTTGAACTCTAAACTACAGCAGAGTCAATTCTCCAAATATACAGGCCGTCTTCTGCAACAATTGCAATGGCTGTTGAGTCTGGATTCCAACTAGGTTTACAGTAATCAGCAAGTCGAATATTTACATGACTCAAAAGTTGATTATTACTTGCTTGATAAAGTCCCAGATCATCGCAATCGAAAAAGTATTTTCGGTTAGGCGAGAACACAGCATCGGGATTAGAAAAATCTCTCACTGCCGTTGGCATAGGCTGTACAAAGATTTCCCCGGTATCCGCTTGCACGAAAATGTTCTGACAACCCGAATCCAATCCTGCTATAAATTTATTGCTCTCCCAAACAGGGGAAATAGCATCCGGTTCACCTAAGACGTGACATGAAAACTCGACGTCAATTTTCACGCCAGTAATAAACCAATGCTCTATTCTCACAATAGCGGATGTGGGTGTGGAGGTTGGTTTAGGAAAATGAGTTGGTGGGCCCGATAATATTGGACCCTGCTCTTTTGGCTTAGCCGTTATCAGTGGCGGCGCAGTTGTCACTGTCGGCTCAACCACCACCGTTGCCGTCGCACTCGGCTTAGGCGTGGAGGTCGGCGGCGGGGTGGGGGTGGCTTGCACGCAGGCGGCGAGGGCGAGCAGGCAAGCGCAGGCAAAGGCGAGTTTGATAGGGGAGGTGTTCATGGCGTGGCCCTGAGTGAGTAGCCCGCGAAGCGGGCTTAAAAAATATTAGCCGTCCGTTTCAAACGGATGGCACGGTGGGCATGAAGCGGCATCGGTTGCAAACCGACGCCTCCCACTAGCGAAACCCGCTACGCGGGTTATAGGCTCACAAATGACTATCGCGTGATGATTTTGGAGTTTGGAATTTGAATCTTGAGACTTGGGATTTGCCTTACCCTCCCACCCACTCCACCACCGTCGCCTCGCCTTGCCCCACGCCAACGCATAAAGTAGCAAGGCCATAGTATGGCCGCTTCCCGTTGGGCGCGCGGCGTTGCATCTCATGCGTGAGCGTGCAAATCAAACGCGCGCCGGTGCAACCGAGCGGGTGGCCGAGCGCAATCGCACCGCCGTTGACGTTGACGATTTCTTGCGACAAGCCCAGTTCTTTAATTACGGCCAACGATTGCACCGCAAAGGCTTCATTGAGTTCCACCAAACCAATCTGGTCGAGCGTGAGGCCCGCACGAGTGAGGGCTTTGCGAACCGCCGGGACGGGGCCAATGCCCATCACGCGCGGCTCCACGCCCGCCGCCGCCGAGGCCACGATGCGGGCCAGCGGCTTAAGCCCCAGTTCTTTGGCTTTGGTGTCGCTCATGATAAGAACCGCCGCCGCCCCATCGTTGATGCCCGACGAGTTGCCCGCCGTCACCGAGCCATCTTTGCGAAAAGCGGGTTTGAGTTTCGCCAAGCCTTCCGCCGTGGTCTCGGGGCGAGGATGCTCGTCGCGGCTCACCATCACCGGGTCGCCTTTCTTTTGGGGGACCGGCACGGGGACAATCTCTTGAGCAAACTTGCCGGACTCTATCGCAGCCACCGCCCGCCGCTGACTTTCCAGCGCAAAGGCATCCTGTTCCTCGCGGGTGATAGCGCGCCCCTCGGCCTTCCATTGGTCGGCGATGTTCTCGGCGGTCTCGCCCATCGAGTCGTTGCCGTGCATCTCTTTCAATTTCGCGTTGGGGAAGCGCCAGCCGAGCGTCGTGTCCCACAGCGTCGCGTTGCCGAAAGACCATTCGGGGCTGGTCTTGGCCACCGCATATGGGGCGCGGGTCATGCTCTCCACGCCCCCGGCGATATACACCTCGCCCTCCCCGGCTTTGATGGCGCGCGCGGCGGCGTTGACGGCGGCGAGGCCTGAGGCGCAGAGGCGGTTGAAAGTGACCGCTGGCACCGAGACGGGCAACCCCGCGAGGAGCACGGCCATCCGCGCCACGTTGCGGTTGTCCTCGCCCGCTTGGTTCGCGCAACCCAAATAGACTTCCTCGACCAGCGTCGGGTCAACGCCCGCGCGGTTCAAGACTTCGCGCACCACCAGCGCGGCCAAATCATCCGGACGGACATCTTTGAGCGCGCCGCCGTGCCGACCAATGGGCGTGCGAACGGAGGTAACAATGACAGCTTCGGGCATGGGGGAAAAATCCTTTCGAGTTAGAGAGTATCGCTTAAAGGCGGTCAAGCGATTAACTGTCATGCCGAGCGACAGCGAGGCATCTCTACTTTAGCCCTATTTCCTAATCAGACAAGGTAGAGGCCCCTCGCTTCGTTCGGGGTGACATGACTATATACTGCGCGCGGTCACAAATTGCGCTTGTGTAGGGCGGGCTTGTAGCCCGCCATCTTCTGCACAATAAGGGCGTCACGCTACAAGCGTGACCTACGGAAACCGCAAACGATGACCGTGTTGAGTATAGAATGCTGGTATTTAGAAAGCCTCACGCGCGCATGATAGGCGAGAGCCGTTGAGGGGTCAACCTTCTCCGTAACGGCCTGTGGTAAAATCTTTTTAGCGACGCACCGCGCTTAGCGCCAGGTGCGTCGCAAATTTTGTGTATTAGGGAAGTCGTCACGACCCAGGCAAGCAAAGGATGGTTGAAAAAATGCGCCACACACTCACTCACTTCACCGTTACCGAAAATCTCCCCCACTGCGACAACTGCGGCACCGAGTTGGTGTTCGCCAACTCCGCCGATCTCGGCAAAGACAAGCGCGTCTATCTCATCTTCAAATGCGCCCACTGTGACGCTGGCGAATCGAAAGTCTGGCGACCCGAATGGCAAACCACCCTCGCCGACGCACTCGCCGTGGACGAATAAAGATGGTAACTGCCTAGCCATTTAACTGCGGCATATACGGCTGGCCCGTAAAAACGCT
>CAYUFY010000555.1:0-2897 GCA_964443795.1 uncultured Anaerolineales bacterium
GCCGCGTGGTTTACACCGCGAAACACGTCCACGTGACCCTGGTCGCTTTTGCTTACCGTGCCGAGCAGACGCTCGCCGAAACCGCCTGCGCGCGGTTCAACGACGCGCAGATCCGCGCCGCCGCCGGGCGGTCGATCGTGATGGCCGTCGCACCTTTCAGACATTGTGTTAGGCAATTATGATGCCTGTTTCCGGAGCTCCTGTGTTAGGCGTATTACCCATTGTTACAACTGCTGAATATCCCCGACGGCAGAGTTCACCTGCTACAAAAAACTGACTTGCATTTCCTCTCGTGCTTTTTTCTTTTGCCATCTCACAACTCTCCCTTAAACGTCCCATCCAACATGAACGCTATCAACGCTATCAGTTCCATTTCATTCCTGTCAGTTTTGACCACAACCTTCCTGATTTGGGCACCCCTAAGCCTTTTTA
This sequence comes from uncultured Anaerolineales bacterium, assembly GCA_964443795.1. GTDB lineage: Bacteria > Chloroflexota > Anaerolineae > Anaerolineales > UBA6663 > DATDRS01. The sequence continues at coordinate 433 of CAYUFY010000555.1, forward strand.
TTTTCAACGTAACTTTACACCATCAACATCCCGTCCCCAAAACTATAAAACCGATACCCCTCGCGTTTGGCGGTCTCGTAGGCCTTGAAAATCGGCTCGCGTCCGGCGAAGGCCGAGACTAGCATGAGCAGGGTGGATTTGGGCAAATGGAAGTTGGTGATCAACCCATCCACCACGCGGAACTGGTGGCCGGGCAGGATGTACAGATCGGTGGTGCCTGAATGTTCAGCGATGGTCTGGTCGCCTTGCGCGCCTTGCGTAGCCGATTCCAGGGTGCGGGTCGCGCTGGTGCCTACCGCTATCACCCGGCGCCCCTCCCGTTTGGCCGTGTTGATGAGTTGCGCGGTCTCCACCGTGACCTCGCACCATTCGCCGTGCATGGCGTGTTCTTCCACATGGTCTTCTTTCACCGGGGCAAAGGTGTCGAGGCCAATGTGCAGGGTGACATAGGCCATTTGCACGCCCAGCCCCATGAGCCGCGCGAGCATGGCCGGGGTGAAGTGCAGGCCCGCGGTCGGCGCGGCGGCGGAGCCGGGCACTTTGGCATACACCGTCTGGTAACGCTCACGCTCTGACAGGGGCGTGTGGATGTAGGGCGGCAGGGGCACATGGCCGACTTTATCTAACAGCGGCGTGATGGGTTGCGAGAATTGCACCAGCCGCCGCGCACCGCCGAATTCCTGCATCACCACCGCCTCCAGGTTGGGGTGGCCGTCCACCAGCAACACCTGGCCCACATGGGTTTTGCCGCCAATCATCACTTCCCACATTAGCGGGGCGCGGCGCTTGAGCATGAGCAATTCCACCTGCCCGCCGGTCCCGGCTTTTTTGGCGAACAGCCGCGCCAGGATAACCCGCGTATCGTTGAACACCAGCACATCGCCCGAGCGCAGGTAATCCGGCAGGTCACGGAAGACCGCGTGGGCCAGCGCCCCCGTGCCCCGGTTCAGCACCATCAAGCGCGATGAGTCGCGGGGTTCCACCGGGGTCTGGGCAATCAAGGCTTCGGGGAGGTCGTAGTCGAAGTCGGAGAGATTCATCAGAAGTCAGCTCACTTCCGGAAAAAGCGGGCAAGCAGATTCAGCAAAATGGTCAGCACGAGGCTCACCACCAAGGAAGTGACAATGGGAAAATAAAACGAGAAGTTGCCGCGCTCAATGCGAAGGTCGCCGAGCAGACGGCCCAACGGCCAATTGAACTTGCCCGCGAGCCACACCAACCCGCCCACCCCGGCCAGCCCCACGCCCGCAAAAAACATCCACCGGCCAATGGTCGTGAGGTCCATCCGCTTCACAACAACCGCGCTTGCTCGCCGCCGGTATAGGCCAGCCCCAAATGCTCATAGGCCGCGCGCGTGGCGGTGCGCCCGCGCGTGGTGCGGTCAAGAAAACCTTTTTGCAACAGGTATGGCTCGACCACATCCATGATCGTGTCGGCTTCTTCGCTGATGGCGGCGGCGATGGTCTCCAACCCCACTGGGCCGCCATTATATTTTTCGATGATGGTGCGCAGAACGCGCCGGTCAATATCGTCCAGCCCCAGCAGATCCACATCCAGCAAATCCAGCGCCTGCTGGGCGACTGTTTCGTTGATGACGCCATCGGCGCGGACTTGGGCGAAATCGCGGACGCGTTTAAGCAGGCGGAGCGCGACCCGCGGCGTGCCCCGCGCCCGACGGGCAATCTCATTCACGCCCGGCGGGTCAACCGGCACCGCGAGCAGTTGCGCCGCCCGCGCGACAATGGACTTCATCGCCGGCAGGTCGTAAAAATCCAGCCGATAGACCGCGCCAAAGCGGGCGCGCAGAGGCGCGGTGAGGAGCGCCAGCCGCGTGGTGGCGCCAATCACCGTGAACTTGGGCAACGAGAGGCGAATACTGCGCGCGCTCGGCCCTTTGCCAATGACAATATCCAGCGCGAAATCCTCCATCGCCGGATACAGCACTTCCTCCACCGCGCGCCCCAAGCGGTGCACTTCATCAATAAACAAAATATCGCCCGCCCGCAGGTTGGTGAGAATGGCCGCCAGATCACCCGCGCGCTCAATCACTGGCCCGGCGGTAATTTTGATATTCACCCCCATCTCATTGGCGATGACGTGACTGAGTGTGGTTTTCCCGAGACCCGGTGGACCATAAAACAACACATGGTCCAGCGCTTCGCCGCGCTTTTTGGCCGCGTCAATCAAGATGGACAGGTTCTCGGTCACGCGATCCTGCCCCACCAGATCGCGCAACAGTTTGGGGCGCAAAGCATGATCAACCTGGTCTTCGGGGCGGCGTTGAGGGGAGAGGAGGCGGTTGGGATCATCGGGCATGAGGCCGATTATACAAGTGGTGAGGAGTAATTGGTAAATAGGGATTGGGGATTAGAGATTTGGGATTTTCTCATTCTCCGAATACAATCCGCCCTACTTTGACAATGTCACATTAGCGTGATAAGTACGGATCTTCCGCTTAAATTTTT
>CAYUFY010000556.1:0-2891 GCA_964443795.1 uncultured Anaerolineales bacterium
GAATACATGACTTCATTGCGGGTCACCGTGATGGTCTCGGCCCCACTGGCCCGGCCTTTGACTTCAATGAAGCGCACTTGCCCGGTGCCAGGCACCCGGCTTTCGATATCGTAGCCCACCTTCTCGGTTTCCCGGTCAACCGGCACAAAGCCTAAATCCCGTTCCGCTTGCATCACAATCGCGCGGGCGCGGGCGGCCACGGCTTGTTTGTCGGCGGCGGTTGAGAATGTTGTCGGCGCGTCCGGCGCGGGTGGCGTCAGGCGGCGTAACAACCCGGCGGGGATGACGAGCAAGCCCCCCATGATGACCGGCGGGAGCGGCGAGATTTGCGCTTCGAGTTTGAGCTCTTCCATCCGCTTCTGCAAACGACCTTCCAGCGCATCGGCCCGTTTGCGGGCTTCTTGCGAGTTAAGCCGGGCGTTGGGTTTGCCGGCCTGTTCCTGTAGCTTTAAATCCTCCGCCCGGTGATCCCAATAACTGATTTCTTTGGTCAAGCGCTCTTTGACCGCGGCCTCGGTCTTGGCAATGAGCGTCAGCTTGCGGGATTTCACTTCGTGAAGATGTTCTGGCACCACCTGGGCGATGGCGTAGGCTTGCGCTTGCTGTTCCAATTCTCGTGTAATCCAGGCGCCTTCCGGGCGGGCCAGCAGGGTGGCTACCTCGGGGTCCGTCGCGCGCAGGGGCCGGTAATCCAGATAGGGCGCATAATGAATATGCTGGATCTTGCCATCGGCGCGCAGTTCCACATACAGCCAGCGCTTGGAGATCAGGCGGCGTTCATTCGTGCGCGTCAGGCTGGCATCCTGAATGGCATGTTCCAGATAGAACAGCAGACGCGGCTCAGTCCCCTCATCATTGTCATCCACCAAAATCGCTCCCCGGCGCAACAAATCCCGGTAACGCTCCAGAATCAAATCCAGCGTCGCATCCAGGAGCGGGTGGCCGGGACAGATAAACGCGGCCAACGGCTGACCCGGCGGCGCGATCAGCGGCTTTTCAAACGTAATGCGCTCATAGCGCGCGAGCACGGGTTCGCCGATGCCCATCAGCCGGTCACGGTTACGCACGGGGGCGGGCACATGGGTGATTTCGTAGCGGCGGGCTTCGCGTTGGCGGGCGGTGCCGCCCAACAATTTGAACGCCTCGAGGAAAAACGATTCCACGTAATGCGGTTGTAGGCGGCGGGCTTCGGCGCGCTCCATTTCCTCTCGAATGTTGAAGACGCGGCTCGCATCCATCGCGTCATGCGCCAACGCGCGCTCTTCCAACAAGTCCCGGATTTTTTGATGGTCAAAGGCCTGAGCCACCACTTGGGTCAGGCGCGCGCGCACTTCGGGGCGTTCGCCTTCGCGCACGGCCTCCACCAACAATTCGCGCAGGGGGCGGCCTTCGAACTCCACTTTACCCAACACATCGAACACCTGCCCGCCGAGCGCCTGGCGCGCTTCTTCCATCTTTTCCAGCAGGGTGTGATAGACCTCGCCTTCGCGGGTCTCCACCGCCACCAAATTCCACAAATGGCAAATTTCGGTCTGCCCAATGCGGTGAATGCGGCCAAAGCGTTGTTCCAACCGGTTGGGATTCCAGGGCAGGTCGTAATTCACCATCAGGTGCGCCCGCTGAAGATTGATGCCCTCGCCCGCCGCGTCGGTGGCCAGCAAGACCTGCACTTCGGGATCGTGTTTGAAGGCCTCTTGCATCTTGGCGCGTTGTTCGCGCCCCAAACCCCCATGAATGCAGGCCACGGCTTCCTTGCGGCCCAGCAGGGTCGAAATGCGTTGTTCCAAATAATTGAGCGTGTCGCGGTGTTCGGTAAAGATCACCAGCTTCTGTTGGGGGGAGGCTTTCGGCTTAGGCGTTTCCCCGGCCTGATAGGGAGCGCGGGCCTCGGCCACGCGATTGGCCAGCGCGGCTGGGGTAAAAATCTCGGTGAGCAAAGCCGCCAGTTCCCGCCACTTTTTATCTTCCCCACTCCGGCGGACGGCCTGCGCCAGCGCCTCCAGATGTTTGAGCGTGACAATCTCCGCCTTCAGTTCGACGATGGTGCGCGCGGCTGTGGCTTGATCCAGCAATTGCGCCTCAGTGTCTTCCAGCTCGTCATCCGGCGCATCCTCCAAATCTTCCACTCCTTCGGCGTCCAGGGCTGGGCCCTCGAACCCCACCTGGCCCGCGCCCCGGTGGAGGAGCTCCAGTTCCCGCAATCGGCTTTCCAGGCGTTCTTTGCGGCGGCGGAGGGATTGGTAAATCGCTTCGGGGGAGGAGGCCAGGCGGCGTTGCAAGATGGTCAGCGCAAAGCCGACGGTGCCGGCGCGTTTGTCGTTTTGCAAGGCCTCGGCGCGGTTGAACTCCTCGCGCACATAATCGGTCACCGCTTTATACAGTTGGGCCTCGGCGTCCGAGAGTTTGTACGGCACGGTGTGCGCCACCCGTTCGGGAAACAAGGGGGTCGCATCGAACTTGAGCAGATTTTCCTTCACCATCCGCCGCATCAAGTCTGAAACATCCACCGCATGGGCGCCATCGCGGAACTGGCCTTCAAATCGGTCCCCATCCAATAAGGCCATGAACAGTTGAAAGTCAATTTCCTTGCCGTTGTGAGGCGTGGCCGTCATCAGCAGGAAATGCCGGGTCAGGGTCGAGAGGAGTTGGCCCAACTTGTACTTCTTAGTGTACTTGACCTCGCCGCCAAAATAAGTGGCGGCCATCTTGTGGGCTTCGTCGCAGACGATGAGATCGTAGCGGCAATCTGGTGCGGCGAGCTTCTGCTGAATATCATCATGGTTGCGGGAAAGTCTATCAAGCCGCGCGATCACTAAGTGGTTCTCCAAAAACCAGTTGCCGGTGCGGGCCGCTTCCAGCTTGTCATTGGTCAAAATCTCAAACGGCAGATG
>CAYUFY010000557.1:0-2891 GCA_964443795.1 uncultured Anaerolineales bacterium
GCCTCACCCCATTCCGGCTTGCTCCGGCTTGGCGAAAGTGTTAGCTACTCAGGGCTTGTCATCATGTTTTAGCCTTATTTGTTCAATGTTCCCTAGTTATCAGAGTCAGATACTCTTAAATAGCGGGCTTGGAAATTTTAGCGCCGGTGTCACTTTGAATAAGTCGGGGCAACCAGTCTTAGGGGATTTAAATCGCGATGGTCAACTAGAAATCCTCATGGGAAATATCGGGTTGGGCGACATGGATGGTGATGGCGATCTGGATAAAGTGATCGGCAACCGCGATGAGATGAACTATATCGAACTGAATGATGGGACAGGCAAATTTGCAAGAGCGGAGATTTTCGGTGGCGCAAACGGCACGAATTCCACAACCAGCATCGCGCTGGGCGATTTGAATGGCGATGGGGCGCTGGATGTGGTGCAGGGGGATGCCGGACAACAAAGCCGATTTTATCTCAATGACGGAACGGGGCATTTGAGTGCCGCCGAGTTATTTGGCGGTGCTTATACTGCGAATAGTGTTGCCCTCGCGGATATGAATGGTGACGGTGCCTTGGATATTGTGCAAGGGAATGCTGGGCAAAGTTATATCTATTTCAATCGGTTGACACGAGGCGCACGAATGGTCAATAACCCACCGGTTGTTGCTGTTCAAATCAACCCTCTCGTAAACGCGAATTTTGCTTATAGAGATCCGTCCTTACGCACGGCCACCCTTCCGATTACCTACACCCTCTTTGATCTAGAAGGTGATCCTCTACATGAGTTGCGCGCCTACTACTCACCGGATGGTGGCGGCAAGTGGTATACCGCTACTGCGAGTAGTGCCACAATTACCCAGAATGTGCCGACGACTGAGTCGGCTTTGCAATTTAATGGGACGATTTCCAGTTATGCCCGAAATACAGCTTACGGCGATTTTCCAACGACGGCGGCGACCGTCGCATTCTGGATGAAGAGTTCTGATTTAACGAATGCGGGAGTGCCTTTCTCATATGCGACACTCAGCGCCATGCCGCCGCTGGCACGGAGAACTTTGGCCCTAGTGGACTACAGCAATTTTGGTATTTACATCATGGACGGATTCGCGGCGAGTGGTGTTTCAGCGAATGACGGCCAATGGCATTTCATTGCACTCACCTGGATGAGTAGCACGGGTCAAACCATTTTGTATAAGGACGGCTTAGCGGTGTATACAACCACCCTGGGCACAGGCCTATCGCTCCCCTCAAACGGCGCGCTAGTGCTGGGGCAATCTCAAACTCTGGTTGGTAGTGGCTTCTCCGGCACGCAGGCCTTCAATGGTTATTTGGATGAATTTCGCCTGTACAATCGTGCCCTGCCAGCCAGCGAAATCCAATCCACAATGTATCAGGCTTTGGCAAATACCATCGCTGGATTGGTGGGGTATTACCGCCTCAATGATTACGGGGTGGTCACGACGGTTGACGCCACTTCGCCTTTCGAGAATTTAAGTCTGGTTGGCGTTCGCTGGACACGATCTGGGCTCCTTTCCCAGTTGAACAGTCGCACTTACACCTATAACTGGGATGTCTTCAGTTCGGGTCTCTTTGGCCAGTCAGATAACGTTGTCTTTCGGATAATGGCGTATCCGAGTTTAACACCGACTATCAATAGCGTGCCCCTATTTCAACACCCATATGCCTCCGCCACCACCTTCCCCTTCCGCGTGCGCGGCACACAAGTCCAGGTTCTCAGTGGAACCCAGGCCATCTCCAACGCCCTAGTCTATCGCTTGCCTAAAGATGTGAACGTCGGTGGTGCGCTTATCACCAATGGCGCGGGGCAACCTTTCCACACCGATGGAGGCGGCTATTTGCAAGGGCGGGGTGAACTGAAACCGGGTGAACGTCTGCTGGCGCTCGCCCCCATCACCTGGACAGATGCGTACACGCTCTATTACACCAGCGGGATACCGAACAACGATGGCATCACCGCTACCACCGTCTCGGCGGCAGGTGGTGTGCAAACGCTCACGGTCTCAGCGGCTCGTCCGCTCTATCTCTTCAATCTCAACGTTTCGCTGGAGTGGGATGCCTCCAAAGATGCGGCTTATCTCGAACAACTCAAAACCAACCTGCACAGTGCTTCCGAATACCTGTACGACTTCACCAACGGGCAGGCCGCGCTTGGGCAGGTCAATATTTACCAGAACGCGGATAACTGGGCTTACGCGCATCTGGTCATCCACGCCAGCAATCGTCTGCGGCCCTATGCGCTGATCGGCGGGGTGGTCGGCAAGGTCGTCTCCGACACGCTCACGCTCGCCAACTCGCGCACCACGGGCACGCTCTACTACGGCCCTGGTCAGGCGCACATGGGCGCGACCTGGAACCGCTATGGGCAGGCTGGCCAGAGTTTGGGTGAAGACTGGTCCATCATTCTGGCGCATGAACTCAGCCACTACCTGTTCTTCCTCGACGACACCTATCTGGGGCTGGACTCGGCCAACCGGCTGATTGCGGTGAGTTCCTGCAATGGCTCGGCCATGGGTGACTTGTACACCGAAGCCGATGCGACCGAGTTTATTTGGGACGACATCAACCAATGGCTCCAAACTGGGAGCGGCTTGAATCTTGACCCAAACTGCAAAGACACCTTGGCCGAAAAGGTGCAGGGCCGCAACGAATGGCAGACCCTGCGGCGATGGTATCCCGGACTGATCTCGCCCACCACGGTGCTGACTGGCCCCGACCGGATGCCGTTCGACTTCACAGCTATCACGCTCAACGCGCCTTTTACCCCGACGGCTGCCCTGGACGACCCGACCTTCTACTTGGATTATGCCGGTGGGGGCGGGAGTTCCACCCAAGCCCGCGCGTTTCTGTTGCGGAATGAGCAATATCTCTTCGACTTAGGCTCGCCGT
>CAYUFY010000558.1:0-2886 GCA_964443795.1 uncultured Anaerolineales bacterium
AAGATTCGACCGGATTCACCTTGTTTTACCGCATTTCATAAAGCCGACTTGCGCGACGGTGCGCGTTATGTCTTCTTGGCGCTTTTTTGTACTCTCAGGAAGCCAGGCTAGCACATCACAAAACGCTTGTTTTAAAGGCATTTTCTCGAATCTCGGATTAGCCGAAAAATTTAAGCGAAAGATCCGTACTCAGGCGCGGATATGTGCTATAAAATGTAGGTGGAGTTGTCCGATGCGTCTGCTTTCTAAACCATCCACCCTAGCCGAAAAAATCTGGTCGTTCCTTCGACGTTTGGAAGGCTATATACTGATTCCTCACGAGTTGCTCCATGTGTGGGCCTACCGACTGGTGGGCCAACCCTGTCAGTATCATTTGGGCGACACCCAAGTGACTCCGCTGAAGCCACTCTCCCGGCGGGAATATCTCTTTGTCCTGCTTTGGCCTTTCGGCCTGACCTTAGGCATCGGCTTGGGACTCCTACTCCTGTGGCTTGGCCTGCAGGTCAACTGGTTGGTGGCGCTTCGCGGTATGGTGAGCACTGACCATGAGTATTGGGCGGCGATTCCGCAGTGGCATTGGCTCATCAGCCTGGCCGCGTTCCTGCTGACCTCCTATGCTGGGGTGGGCTGGTTCGACGTGGTTGGCGCGAGTCGACTCCTATTTAGAAAACCACCAACGGGTGAGTAGCATTACCCCCAGATAGATTACCCCAAACAACGGCATCGAGAACGTAACCGCCCACAGCAAACCGACTGGCAAACTCCCGCCGGTGCCTTCATAAAAGGCTTGGCGGGTTTTGGGATTGCGGGTTGCAATCGTCAAGGCGGTTAGGCCAATGACGGCATTCAGCGTCGAGCAGATGATGGGGAATGGCATCCCCGAAGCTTCCACGTCTAGAAAAATTTGTAGCGCCCGCCCAGTGAGCCAGCCACCGATAACCCATAAGGTCGCGAGGAGCACGATGGCGGTCAAATCTCGGAGTAAGCGTTTCACAGTTTTTTCCTTGGGTAGAGCAGAGCGAAGCCCTGGCGGTGCTTAAGGTTAGTCTATACACAATTGTTATTATATCGAGACTAATGCCGCCGAACAAACTTCCTCTCGAAAATCGCCCCAAAACGTGCACTTGTGCTAAGTTCCGTTGGCGTTGATGGCTCTCCACAACTTTAGCGGGTGGTGCTTCGTAGTGTCTCTTCAATCTCGTCGAGGCTGATGAGACGAGCGCCTATTTCCCGCGCGGTCACCTGGGTCGCGTCCGTGAAACCGGCTCGGGCAAAAAGCGCATAGGTCGTCGGCCAGCCCTCGGCGACTTGGGGCATCCGTTGGCTACGTTGAATCAAATCAGTGAGAACCTCGCGTGCGATGGGCTTCTCGCCCCATTTGGCCTCACCGATGAACAAGTGTTTGTCCCGCCGACTGGCAGCCACCACATCCAACTGGACCATCTCGCCACGCCGTTGCGCCCAATAAGCGCCAACCTGTTCGGGCAAGAAGCCCAACTGACCGTGGTTGGCTTCGACGCGCACCCATTCACGGCATAACTCCTCGAACACGTAGACGCCGATGAAGGCGCGCAAATCCTCGGTGATGGTCTTCAACGCCCGCGTGATTTCGCCGCGCTCGATGGCCGTCCGGTGCGGCAGGATGAAGCGGTAGTAGAACCGCAGAAACGGGTCGCTGACGTGGTAACGCCCACGTCTTCCGCCAGCCTCTGCCAGCACCGGGTCACGGCGCTCAATCATGCCTAGCGCTTGAAGCGTGTGAATGTAATGTCCGAGATTGCCTTCCGGTACGCCGGCCATGCGGGCGATCTCGGTCCACACGTGAAACCCGCTCGCAACCGCGCCCAATACTGATGAATAGACAAAACTATCACTCAGCCGCTCGTTGAGCAACAAAGCCGCATCACTCAACAAGATGCTCCCCGGCACCAAGCCGCGTTCGCGCAAACCCTGTGAGAAACTCTTGAAGTCAGTGAACAAGTCCAGATACGAGGGGATACCGCCGCAAACGGCATAGGTCGCGACCCGTTCCGCCGGAGACCAGGCTGGGAAGATTTCGGCGAGCGTGCCAAAGGCCAGCGGGCGCAGTTGCATCAACGAGCTTGCCCGGCCATACAGAGGGGATTGCCCAGAAAGCACCTTCTTCTCCATGATCCCTACCAGCGAGCCGCTGAGAATCAGTCGGAGGCTCTTGAGGCGTGATAGGCGATGGTCCCACACCCGTTGCAGGATGCTGACAATGGCCGGGTCACTTTGCACCAGATAGGTGAACTCGTCGATCACGACAACGAGCGGCGTGGCGGGCGAGTGCAAAGTTGCCAGGTCTGCCAGATAGCCGAAAGCAGCATCCCAGTTGGGGAGCGTGAAGTCGGGAGTTGGAACAGTGGTGAGACGGGGATCCATGCGCAGTAACGCTTGCGAGAAATCGCGCAACTGGTAAGTGATGCCTTGAGTCGTGGCCGTCCAGAAGAGTGTATTTGCAGTGGTCGCGCGGTGGTTAGCTGCCAACTGGTCTAGCCAGTGAGAGAGCAGACTGGTCTTGCCGACGCGCCGCCGCCCGTAAAGAACCAGCAGGCCAGCTTGTCCCCGCCGATAGAAATCATTCAATTGCTGGAGTTCCCGTTGGCGATCAACAAATTTCATGGCATTACCCTCGGTCTGTGGCTGGTGGAGTGGCTAACTGAGTTTTGGCTATGATAGTGAAAACTCAGTTAACTGTCAATGACTCCAAGGCGGAGGCCAAGTTTTTGGGTGAGCACGGAGAGAGTCGCCCCTAGCGCATATCCTGTCAACGACAATTAGAAATGCCCATGGGGTGGGAGCGTGGGGGGTGCGGGTTGGAGGCGTTGGGCGGCGTGTTGGGCGCGGTGACTGGGGATCTCCTTT
>CAYUFY010000559.1:0-2859 GCA_964443795.1 uncultured Anaerolineales bacterium
GCCCGCGGTGCGGGGCGCAGGTGCGCTGGCCGACGCTGACGGTGGAGGTGCGGCCACCGCCGCGCGCGATCAAGTAATCGCCGAGGCCGGGGCGGGTTGGGCCGGTGGCTTTTGCTTCCCGCCCCGTTTCATCCTATACTTTGGGCATTGGTTTCGCGCCACTCTCGGGGGTCCCCCCATGCCAGCGCCCAAGAAAAAACCCTCAGCTCCTAAACGCAGTTCGGCCAAACGCCCGCCCGCCCAAAAGACGCCCAGCCGCCGCGCCACCGCCCAGGGCGGCGTGGCGGTGGCCGGCGATGTGACCTGTGCCGATTTTGTGGGGCGCGACAAGGTCACGCACAACTACGGGTTCTCGGCCCAAGACGTTGACCGCCTGATTGAAAAAGTATTAGCCTTCACCCAAGCGGGGGCCACGTTCCTGCCGCAGGGTTCGGGCGACGCGCTGCGGGCCGAGGTGGACGGTGAAACGCTGACCTTCCGCGCGGGGGCTGTGGCGAAGCTGGCCGCCGAGGGGCGGGAACGCGCCTATCTGCTGGCGCTCACGGTCAAACGCGATTATCAGATCTGGGCCACCAAGTTTATCCCGCTGGCCGCGCGGGTGGATGTGAAGCGCGTGATTGAAGGCCTCGACCTGCCCGTGGCCTATACCGAATTTCGCCCACCCCCGCCGGGCGCCGGGCCGGAAGCCCAGCCCACCACCATTCCCCTGGAAGACATCACCCAAGCCTTTGATGAGCACCCGGCTTTCATTATTCTGGGTGAGCCGGGCGCGGGCAAGACCACCACCTTGCAAAAGCGCGCGTATGAATGCGCCCGTCAGCGGTTGCAAACGCGCGCCGGGCCGATCCCGTTGTTTGTGCGCCTGAGCCAGCAAAAAGAGCGCCTGCCGTTGGAGTTCCTGCGCGCCGAATGGGAAAGCCGGGTAGGCTCGGACTTTGCCCGCGCGCTGGCCGACGGGCAGGCGTTGATTTTGGCCGATGGGGTGAACGAACTGCCGCGCGAGAACCGCGAGGAACGCTTGAAGGATTGGCGCATTTTTGTGCAGGACCAGTTGGGCGCGGGCCGCCTGGCGTTTACCAGCCGCGCCGATGACGCGCCGCTGTTGGGCTTGCTGCGTGTGCGGGTGGACCCGCTCGACCCGCCGCGCATCGCCGATTATCTGGCGCGCAATAATGCTGAGGGTTTGCAAGCCCTGCTGGATGACCCGCAAGCCCGCCTGCACGAGATGGCGCGCAACCCCTTCAATCTGTCCTTGCTGGTCAGCGCCTACCGCTCCAATCAGCGCGAGATGGGCAACCGCGGTCATTTGCTATCTTGGTTCGTCGGCAGGTTATTCGAGCGCGAGAAACAACTGGCGCACCCCGGTTTGTCCGAGTCCGAGTTCCCACTTGCGGCGCAAATGAGCGCCCTCGCGCAATTGGCCTATGCCATGCAAGCGCAAGGCGAGAGCACCACCTTCAATGTGCCAGTGGCGCGCGCCGCCGTGCCCAAGACGGTGGAATTGGACGGCGACGAGATTGCCATTCGCCCGGCTGACCTGTTCCGTTTTGGGCGGGCGACGACGGTGCTTGATCCTGGCACCGAGCCGGAAGTGCGGTTTTATCACCACCTGTTGCAGGAATATTTTGCGGCGCTGGAACTCCTGCGGCGTTTGGCGGCGGGTGAGGATTTAGCGGGCTTGTGGCGAGGCAAGCGCTTGATGGCTGAGATGCCCCCCGCCGAAGTGGGTGAGTGGGAAGCTTTGCCCGCGCCGCCCGCCACCGGCTGGGAAGTGACCACCTTGTTGGCATGCGGCCTGGCGCCCGACGCGGCGAAATTGATTGAAGCCGTGCGCCCGCACAACCCGGCGCTGGCCGGACGGTGTTTGGCGGAGGCGGGGATTGACCCACCCGAGGCCGTGGCGCAACAAGTGCGCGCGGATTTGTTGAGCGAACTCTATAACCCGGCGGTACACCTGCGCGCCCGCCTACAGGCCGGGTTCACGCTGGGGCGGATTGGCGACCCGCGCTTGGCGCCGCAGACCATCAACAGCGTGAGAGTCATTGTGCCCACGCTGGCCGCAGGTGTGCCAGCGGGAACGTACCGCATTGGCAGTGATGACCGCGACCGGGAAGCCGATGATGAAGAAAAGCCGCCAACCACGATTGACCTGCCCGCGTTTGCGCTGGGCAAGTGGCCGGTGACCAACGCCGAGTTTGCGTGTTTCATGGACGCGGGCGGTTACCAAGACGAGCAGTGGTGGCGGACGGACTTGGCCAAGCGCTGGTTGAAGGGCGAGGAGGTGATGGGCGGGCAGAACAAGGCGCTATTGGATAACTGGCGCATCGTCAAGAAATTGACGAATGTGCGGGAGACTTTACAAAACTCCGGCAATTTCACCCCACAGCAAATTGACACATGGGAGTATTTGGCTGGTTTGACTGAAGACGAAGTGAAAGAACTTTTCGGAAAACAATTATCTGCCAAGTCGCGGACACAGCCTGGTTTTTGGAACGACGCCGAGCGCAACAATCCCTCGCAACCGGTGGTGGGCATTACATGGTTTGAAGCCAATGCCTATTGCGCGTGGCTCTCCGCCGTGACCGGGCGCGACTATCGCCTGCCTACTGAGGCTGAATGGGAAGCCGCCGCGCGAGGCTTGGAAGCGCGGGTCTACCCCTGGGGCGATGACTGGGACCCGGCCAAAGCCAATACCATCGAAGGCCGGGTGCTTAGACCTTCGCCCGTCGGGGCCTATGCCGCCGCCGGCGCGGTTGGGCCGTTTGGGGCGGAGGACCAAGCCGGGAATGTGTATGATTGGACCAGCAGTCTTTACCAGCCCTATCCTTATCAGGCCGATGACCGGGAAGACCAGACCGC
>CAYUFY010000560.1:0-2858 GCA_964443795.1 uncultured Anaerolineales bacterium
CCAGTCCATGACGTTTTGCCCTCATTTACTAAGAATACAACTATCGAGTAATAAAAAATGATGCCTGAAAGAGCTCCGTTACCCATTCCCCCGCAAATCGCCGCCATCGCGCCGGACGGTAACCTCACGCCGCGCCAAATACGGCGGCTGATGATTGACCGAAGCCTGCGCAAGCAAAAACCCGGAACGGGTAGCGCCCATGAGTTTCTTAGAAGGAGAACTGCTTTGAACCAATGGCCTGATTTGCGTGAGATACTTAAAGACATTCCGTGGGTGTTAATTGGGGGTGTGGCTACCCGCGCGTATATGGTGGAGCGGGTAACGAAAGATATGGATGTTTTAGTGCAACGCCTTGAGGGGGATGAAGTCATTGAACGCCTCCAAAAAGCTGGTTTTAAAGTTGTGTCCCGTTTGGCGGTGCCCGGTTATTTGTTGCGCTCTCCAGATGGCAAAGAAGTTGACGTGTTGTTTGGCAAATATAAGTGGCTGGCCACTGCCCTCGCTCATCCCGAATATGACCCAGCCGGTTATCCGGTAATAAGCTTTCCTTACCTTGTTTTACTAAAGATTACAGCGGCGCGTCCGCAAGATTGGGCGGATGTGTCGCGCATGGCTGGGGTAGCCTCCGAAGAACAGTTACAGCAAGCGCGTGAAGTTGTCGCTCGCTATAGCCCGGAAGACAGCGAAGATTTAGAGGCGTTGATTATGCTTGGCAAACGCGAGATGGAAATACCGCCGGCCTCTGATGACCCTGAACAAGATTGATAATCCGGCCAATAGCCTCACTTCACCGCGCTCGGCCTCAATGGTTGGGTCTGGTGCCGGTCGGGGCGCTCGGCGTGGGGCTTATCCTTTTCCGGTTCGACCGTTGGCACGGCTTCCTTCGGCAAATCCAGGAACAACATCTCGCGCTGGAATTGCTCCTGATCCTTCAACTGCAAGTTGTAAATTTCCTGATACACCCCCGGCTGGTCCACCAGTTCGGCATGTTGGCCGCGCTGGACAATCCGCCCATCCTGCAACACCAAAATCATATCAGCGCGCTTGACGGTCGAGAGCCGTTGCGCGATAACAAACGTCGTGCGGCCTTTCATCAGCTCGTTCAACGCCTGTTGAATTAAATATTCAGTCTGCGTGTCCACGCTGGAGGTTGCGTCATCGAGAATGAGAATGCGCGGATTCATGAGCAACGCGCGGGCGATGGCAATCCGCTGGCGTTGCCCGCCCGAGAGCGTCACCCCGCGCTCCCCGACCGTGGTGCCGTACCCTTCGGGGAAGCCCAAAATAAAATCGTGCGCCCGCGCGGCCCGGGCGGCGGCGAACACTTCCTCGTCACTGGCCTCCAGCCGCCCATAGGCGATGTTGTCGCGGATGGAAGTGGAGAACAACAACGAACTTTGCAACACCAGCCCAATTTGCGAGCGCAGGGCGCGCAGGTCAACCGCTTTGACATCGTAGCCATCCACTAACACCCGCCCGGCAGTGGCATCGTAAAAGCGCGGGATGAGGTTGACTAGGCTGGTTTTGCCGCTCCCCGTCGGGCCGATGAGCGCAATCACCTGATTGGGTTGCGCTTCAAACACCACATCGTGCAGGGCACGCTTCTCGCCGCGATAGGCGAAGGACACATTCTCAAACGTCACGCGGCCCGTGAGCGGCGGGAGCGGTTGCGGGTTGGGGGGCGAGGCAATCTCTTCTGGTAAATCCAAAATTTCGAAGATGCGTTGGCCGCCGGCCACGCCTTCTCCCGCCGAGTTCACCACAAAGGCGATTTGTTCCACCGGCCCAGCCAACAGCAAGAGATAAGCGTTGAAGGCCACGACTTCGCCCAGTGAGAGTTCGCCCTGCATGACCATGCGCCCGCCGAACCACAGGATGAGCGCCGTGCCAGACATGACCAGAATGGTCATCGTCGGGAGATACAAGCCCCACATACTCACGATCTGCACGCGCGAGTCGTAGAGTTTGCGGTTGGCTTTGGCAAACTTTTCCTTCTCGAACATTTCCCGCGCAAAGGCGCGCACGACCTGCACGCCCGTAAGGTTTTCCTGGGTGGCCGAAGACACATCGCCCAGAGCCTGGTCCACCAGCAAAAACATCGGGCCCATGCGCTGGCCCAGCCGGTAAGTGACCAGCGCCAGCGCAGTGAGCGGCACGAGGCTGAGCAACGTGAGGAACACGCTCTCCCGGAAGAGCAAAAATAGAATCCCGCCGAGGAGCATCAACACGTTGAGCAGTTCGACCACGCCCTGGCCCACAAACCGCGCGAGGGCACTCACATCCTCGGTACAGCGGCTCATCAGTTGGCCGGTCTGCGTGTGGTCGTGAAAGCCAAAGGGCAGGCGCTGAATTTTGTCGTACAGCGCGTTGCGGAAATCGTAACCGGTGCGGTTAATGAGCCATTCGCTGAGGTAACGTTTGCCAAAGTTGAACACCGAGCGCACCAACCCCACGCCCACAATGATGAGGCCCGCCTGCGCCATGGACTGCGCCACGTTGGGGTCGTGCAACCCGTTGTCAATCACGTTTTGGATAATGCTCGGCGTGACAAGACTGGTAAGGGTCACCATAATCAAACACGCAATGAGGCCGATTTCTTGCCACAAGTAGGGACGGAGGGCTTTGAGGAGACGGAGGAGGATGAGCATGGCAGATGGCAGATGGCGAATGGCAGATGGCGGAGAATTGGATGAAGGTATAAAGAGTTCATGCGAGGGGGATTATAGCGGCTTTCATGTTGAGTTATATTTTGTTTTCTGGTCGTTAGGCATAATATAGTTCAGTCTGTGACGAATTGGGAGATACACAGGAGCTCAGGAAACCGGGATGGTTATGATCTGACAGAGTGTAATCGAGTC
>CAYUFY010000561.1:0-2840 GCA_964443795.1 uncultured Anaerolineales bacterium
CCGCCCCGTTCGGCCCGATGAAGCCGAAAATTTCACCCGGCTCCACGCCAAAGGAAACCTCCACAATGCCGCGCGCTTTGCCGTAATACTTGGTCAGTTGGTTAACTTCGATGATGCTCATAGGGTTGCTCCTGTAGGGTTTTAGATTGCCAAATAGAGATGGCCGATTTAAAAATCTAAAATCGGCCATCTACAATCTCAAACCTTCTTTGGCCGGCCGCGCGGTTTGACTTCCGGTTCCGGCAAGGGTTGCTTCTTCACTTCAGCCAACCGCGCTTCCATCATGTCCAGCCAGCGCAAGTCGGCTTCGAGATGCATCACGGTTTTATCCATCAACAAAATTTGCGCCAGCACGGTCGTCTTATCCAACTGCTTGCGCTTGGCCGTCATGGCGTGTAGTTCCTGATATAACCGGCTCCGTTGGGTCTGGATGACCTTGCGCGGGCTGACCTCGCCGGTCACCAGCGCCAGCATGAACTTGATGAAGAACTCATCCCGCTGATGCTCCGGCTCCACGCCCGCGCCAAACCACTCGGTGAGGGCCTCGCGCCCGGCGCGGGTGATGGCATAAATGCGCTTTTCCGGCCCGCCGTCCTGCTCCACACTATCCTGCTTAACCAGACCGCTTTCCTCCAGTCGGGCCAAGGTGGTGTAAACCTGCGCAGGCTTCACCCCCCAGTTTTGTTCCCCGCCCGAGACGGCTTCAAAGGCCGCATGCAACTCGTAACCATGCCGAGGGCGTTGAGCCAATAAGCCGAGTAAAGCGTTGCGAACCGACATAAGGAATACTAATCTACAGGTTTCTAGTTACGCCAAAAAGAATACGACGAGTTAATAGCTTTGTCAATCACGCCTGCCTGACGCCCACCTGACATCGGCGCAGAATTTTGGTTACAATAACCCCATGGACCTCATCCACTTCCGCCCCCGCCCCGCGCTCGTCACCCCCACCACCCTCGTCCCCCGCCCGCGCTTCCCGGCCATAGACGCGCACAATCACCTCGGCGAGCCGTTTGGCGGCGGCTGGGACAAAAAACCCGTGCGCCAACTCCTCGACCAACTCGACCAGGCCGACATCCGCGCCTACGTGGATTTGGACGGCGGTTGGGGTGAACCCATCCTCGACGCGCATCTGCGCTACTTTAAAGAAGCCGCCCCCGAGCGCTTTCGCATCTTCGGCGGTGTGGATTGGAGTCAGTGGGTCGAACAGGGCGACAATTTTGGCGACTGGGCCGCCGCGCGCTTTCGCGCCCAGGCCGCGCGGGGTGCCGAGGGGCTGAAGATTTGGAAACCCTTTGGCCTGCACGTCCGCGACCAGCGGGATGTGCTCGTCCCGGTGGATGACCCGCGCCTCGACCCGCTGTGGGCAACCGCCGGAGAACTCCAATGCCCGGTGCTTGTCCACATCGCCGACCCCGTAGCCTTCTTCGACCCGATTGATGAGCACAACGAGCGCTGGGAGGAACTGGGCGCACACCCCGACTGGCATTTTCCCTCGCCGCCCTTCCCGCCGTTCCTCGACCTCGTCAACGGCCTCGCCCGCGTGGTCGCGCGTCACCCGGGCACCACGTTCATCGGCGCGCACGTCGGCTGTTACGCCGAGAACCTCGCCTGGGTGGGCGCGCTCCTCGACCAGTGTCCCAATTTCTTCATAGACTTCAGCGCGCGCATTGGCGAGCTGGGCCGCCAGCCCTACACCGCCCGGCGCTTCTTCATTCAACACGCCGACCGCATTCTCTTCGGCACCGACGCCGGGCCGCGCCTCGATTACTACCAGCTCTACTACCGCTTCCTCGAAACCGCCGACGAATATTTCAACTACACTGTCGGCGAGATCCCCACTCAGGGCCGCTGGCATATCTGTGGCCTGCACCTGCCCGATGAGGTTTTAAAGAAAATCTATTTTGATAACGCGGCCCGCTTGTTGGGCGTTGTCTAGTCAGCAGAACTTGGAGTTCTGCCAGAACTCCGAGTTCTAATAGGAGTCTCTCTCATGCCCTCTCCCATCATCACCTTCCTCGGCGCGGGTAGCACCGTGTTCGCCAAGAACCTGCTCGGCGACATCCTCAGCTTTCCCGAACTCGCCCATGCCCACATCCGCCTCATGGATATTGACCCCGAGCGTCTCCGCACCTCGGAGATTGTGGCGCACAAAGTGGCCGAGTTCTTCGGGGCCAAGCCCACCATCGAGGCCACGCTCGACCGGCGGCGCGCGCTCGACGGCGCGGATTACGCCATCAGCATGTTTCAGGTCGGCGGCTACCGGCCCAGCACTGTGATTGATTTCGAGATTCCCAAAAAATACGGCTTACGTCAGACCATCGCCGACACGCTTGGCATCGGCGGCATCATGCGCGCGCTCCGCACCATCCCGGTGTTCCTCGATATTTGCCGCGATATGGAAGCCCTCTGCCCAGACGTGACCTTCCTGCAATACGTGAACCCCATGGCCATGAACTGCTGGGCCATCAGCCGCGCGAGCAAAATCAAAACCGTGGGGTTGTGCCACAGCGTGCAGGGCACCGCCGAATGTCTGGCGCAGGACATCGGCGTGCCGATTGAGGAAATCAACTATCTGTGCGCGGGCATCAATCACATGGCGTTTTATCTGCGCTTCGAGCGGGATGGCGAAAACCTGTATCCGCGCCTGCGGCAAGCCCAGCGGGCCAAGGCCTATGGGCGCCGTTACCGCCAGTTGGCCGACCATGTCCGGTACGAGGTCTTGAATCGCACTGGACACTTCGTCACCGAGTCCAGCGAACACTTCAGCGAGTATGTGCCGTGGTTCATCAAGCGCGACCGCCCGGATTTAATCGAGCAATACGAAATCCCGCTGGATG
>CAYUFY010000562.1:0-2840 GCA_964443795.1 uncultured Anaerolineales bacterium
TTGGCTTTCATCCCGTTATAGTACTCGATTGTTCAAGTGTTTTATGATGATTACAGAAAGATCCGCGAAATCTTAGGTGTCTGACCTTTGGGTGCCCAAGTGCGTTTGACATTCGGAATCAATAAAAAGCCACTTTCATCGAGAAAAACAAGGTGGGCCCCCAGCCGTTCTGCTTTTTTTGATCGGGGCCACACCTATACTGCGCGCGGTCACAAATTGCGCTCCTGTCAAACCTCACCTCCACTGAGCCGGGTGACCTCAGCGAACTGAGCCACCCACACGTGAGTCTCCGGGCTTCAAGAAAAAAAGCGCGGGCGTTGGAAATTAATAGTAAGGGTTATTAGCGTGGCGGGGGTGGGCGCGAGGCGCGGAGCGCCGAGCGGCCCACCCCCGCCAGCGGCGCCACGTCAGGCCCGTCTCGGTCACGTCAACTCACCTCCTTTCTCGGCTAAGGCTAAACGGTCTTTGGCGCGATAACTGTTGCCGGGGATGAGCAGCACATGCGCGCGATGCGCCAAGCGATCTAAGCCGGCCGAAGCTAACAGTGGATCAGCAAACCAGTTGGCCCATTCGGCGGGCGCGCGATTGCTGGTGAGCAGGATGGCGCTCTTCTCGTAGCGTTCGTTGACACCGCACCTGCGGTGGGTGCAGGTGTGACCTCATACAAATCTTGCGCGGCGGGCGGTTGCATCGGCTTGAGGCCAAAGTCGTCGAGGACCAGCAACTCGGCGCGGACGTAACTGGCGAAGCGCTTGTCGTAGCTGTGGTCAGCACGGCCGGCGTGCAGATGGCGGAGCATTTTATGCGTGTCCGTGAAGAGCACATCAAAGCCGCGGCGACAAGCTTCATGGGCCAGGGCCTGGGCGAGGTGACTTTTGCCAACGCCGGTCGGGCCGCATAACAGCACGTTGCGTTTGTCGTGGATGAACTGACCGGCGGCGAGTTCATAAATCGCTTGGCGATTCAGGCTGGGGTTGAAAGCGAAATCAAAGGTCTCCA
Organism: uncultured Anaerolineales bacterium; assembly: GCA_964443795.1. Lineage (GTDB taxonomy): Bacteria > Chloroflexota > Anaerolineae > Anaerolineales > UBA6663 > DATDRS01. The sequence continues at coordinate 1,000 of CAYUFY010000562.1, forward strand.
GGGTCTTGCTGGTGTTGAGGGTGGCGCGCCGGAGACGCAGGGCGAGTTGCTTCTGCGCACGGCGTTCCACTTCGTCTTCCAGAAGCCGTTCCACGCTTCGCGAATCGCCATACGACCAGCGTTCCGTCACGGCTTGCTGGGTGCGGACATCGAGCGTGTCCAAAATGCCGGAGAGCCGCAACGCTTTAAGTTTGGGCACCAGATGGGGTTTCAGCTCCATGTTGCCCCTCCCATATTCGCTCCGCCAAGTATGGCTTGCGCTAACTCGTGACTGGGCCGGGCAAAGACCAACGCTTCGGGTCGGGGTGGAGCCGTTTGCAACGTCGGGGCGTTTTCCAAGTTGTCGCGGAGCAGACGTTTGAGCAGACAGTAACTGGTGTCGCCGTGCGCCAAGCCGAGGCGACACGCAGTTTCCAAACGGGCGGGCGTGTAGTCGGTCGCTAAGTGCAACACTCGCACGACAGTACGAAAGCGATCCAGCGGGCGGGCGGCCAGCAACTCGGCCACCACTTGGCCGGTGGCTGGACCAATCACCTCGGCCTGCGTCTGAGCCGTTTGGCGGGTGAGGGTGAGGGCCAAGGCTTTCTCGGCCGGCAGATGATCGGGCTGAGTGAAGCGTTGGCCGGGCTGGCGCGCGCGGGGGTGCGTGGCGACCAGTTCAAACTGACTGGTCAGCAGGCGCACTTCCTGCAAGCCCGCCCGCACCCACAGCGTTTGTCCAATCAGGCGATAGGGGGCCGAGTAATACGCTTTCTCGAAGGTGAGGTGGCCATCGCGATACAAGGTGCAGGCTTTCCACACCGCCGGTTCGTAGGCGCTCACGGGTAACGGGTGCAAGGCCGCGCGTTCGCGCTGTTCAAAGCGAGTCAGTGGCATTTCGCGCGTCGTGCCACGGCTCTGCCGACGCGCAGCCCGGCGGTGGTCACCAGCCAGTGTTGCAAACGCCGATTGGCTTCAGGCAAAGGCGTCTGCGGCGGCACCAGCGGCCAGAAGCTCTGTTGGAGATAGCCCACCCCGCCGCGCTCGACTTTGCCCTTGTGCTGAGGTTTGCGCGGGAGGCACGGGTCAATCAGAAAGCCATAGTGCTCGGCGCACTCGCGATAGGCTTGTTGCACTTCGGCATCCTGCTCACGGGTATAGGCTTTGATGATGGCCGCCTTCAAGTTGTCCAGCACCAGCCGATGTGGCACACCCCGAAAAAATTCAAAGGCGTGTTGGTGACACAGCAACCAGGTCACCACCGTCTGGTCGAACACGAACTCGGCATACATATGCCGACTATAGGCCAGCACCATCACAAACACCCAGGCTTTGCGGATTTCGCCGGTGGCACTATCCACCAACTCGCCCACGTAGCCAAAGTCCACTTGGGCGACTTCACCCGGCGCGGTCTCCAACCGGAGCACTACCTCCGGCAACTGTTGGCGGCGAATGGCGCAGGTCAGCCGCCAGACAGCTTGTTCACTGCCCGTAAAACCCGGATGGCGTTCCTGCAACTTGCGCCAGATGGTGCGCGGTTGGTCACCCTGTTGCAGGAGTTCCGCAATTTCGGCGCGATGCCCTTCGACACTCAAGACGTTGGGGAGGCGCGTCATGCGGGCTGGGGTAAATGTTTGGTCGCGCAGGGTTTCTAACGCCGCCAACTCCGGTAAGACACCATCCAACAAGCCCTGCGCCACCGCCCATTGCCGATAGGCTTTGACGGTGTTCCGGCTAATTTGCATGGTCCGGCGGTTAACGACAATTAGAATTACCCTCCAACGACAACTAGAAATGCCCACCGATGGGACTTGGAAACGGCTACACTCTTCTGACCAAAGGAGAGCTGATGACCGCCACCG
>CAYUFY010000563.1:0-2836 GCA_964443795.1 uncultured Anaerolineales bacterium
CATAATGCCCTTAGAAAGCGCATTGGAAATGCTTGGAGATTTCTGGAAACTTCCTGTGATCTCCTTGAAACGACTTAAGAGCGAACCAGAATATCCGTCGAGCAAACTCCATCAACCTCTGCCAGAATGGACTTGTCAAGATAAGGGCGTAACTTCCCGTATAAGATGTCGCCCATATAGAATTTTGACTTTGAACTATTGACTTCTACTGCAAATCCCCAACGGGTGAGAGTAGGATTACCTGAGTCAATATGCTCCAAACCTACATTAAGCAGAGGGAGTCTTCGCAGGATTAACTCCCTCTTTGCGTAATTCACAGATGTCACCCAATTGCGCCATGCGCCAACCGGGAGGAAGACTACTCATCATCCGTCTCGCTGGCTTCAGCTTCCGCCAACATTTGGCTCACGGTCTCTTTCAAAGCGGGCAACTCATGCTTGACCGTTTCCCAGACGCGCTTGAGATTGACGACAAAATACCCGTGAATGAGTCGGTCACGCATCCCGGCGACTTCACGCCAAGGAATCGCGGGGTAGCGGGCGCGCACGTCGTCCGGGACGGCCCGCGCCGCTTCGCCCACCACGGCTAAAGCATAAATCACAGCAAAAACTTTTTCATCATTGGCCGTAAATTGTTCTTCGGAAACGTCGGTCAAAAAACGCTCGGCCTTTTCCGCCGCTTCCAGCATATCGCGCAGATAATCGCTGTATTGACGCTTCATACCGGCACCGCTTCCCGCAAGACCCGCTTGCCAATGGCCGGCTTCAGCCCTTCTTTCTCCACCAAGTCTATGTTGATGCCCAAGCGGTCGCTCAATACATTTTGGATTTCGACAAACTTAAACAAGCCAATGGGTTGGTCGCCCAATTCAATCAGCACATCTAAATCGCTGTCGGGCGTTTGCTCGCCGCGCACATACGAACCAAACAGCCATAAATCGTGTACGCCGTAACGCTCACGGAGTTCGGGCAGGGCGGCGTGCAAGGCCGCCCGCAAAGCTTCGGTGCGCGGCGGCAATGTGGTTGTGATCGTTGTATCACTCATAGCGATTGACCTCCGTTTAGATTCAATGGCTGTAACACCCGCGCCAATTCTACATCGGCAAGTTCGCGTTCACGACGCGCCGTTTCCAAATCGGCCACAATCACGGCCAGCGGGCGATGGGTGGCGCGGTCATTCACTTCCACAAACTGCGAAGGACTCAGGTTGTAGTCACTGGCGCGGGCTTCTTCCAGCGTAATCACCCGGCTCAATTTCTCGCGGGTCGCCCATTGGCGGTAAGCGTCGGCAATCGCCGTAATGCCTGCGTCGGTCAGCCGGTTCTTGGGTTTTTCTTTGACAAAATACGCCGAGGCGTTGACCAACAGAATCTGCCCTTTGTGGGCGGTGGGCTTGGCACGGTTGAGGAGTAAAACAATGCCAGGGGCGGTAGTGTTGTAAAACAAGTTCTCCGGCAGAAGCACCACGCCTTCCACTATATCCGCCTCCACCAACGCCTTGCGGATGTCGCACTCTTTGTTGGTGCTTTTCCCGCCCGACCCGCGTGAGACTGCGCCCGTGTCGAGCACAATCGCAGCGCGGCCGGTGTCCTTCAGCGAGGCCACAATATGTTGCACCCAGCCCCAATCGGCGGAGGCTTTAGGCGGCGTGCCGTAAGTGAAGCGGCCCCACGGGTCGCCATCGTAAAACGCCTCATCGTAGTTATCCTGATTCCACATCGGGTTCGCCACCACCCCATCGAAGCGGCGCAGGCCCGCCCCTTGCGCGGCAAAGCCGGGATTGCGAAAGGTATCGCCAATGGCAAAGAACGAATCGGCGTAATCATGCAAGAACATATTCATCTTCGCCATCGCAAACGTCACCGGGTTTAATTCCTGCCCGTAGAGTTTGGGGGCTTTGCTTTTGGCCGTGGGGTGCTGTTGCTCAAATCGCAGACGGGCCTTAATCAGTAAGCCACCTGAGCCGCAGGTCGGGTCATTAATTTCGGAGTAGGGTGCGGGGTCAAGCAATTCGGCCATCAGCCAGCCCACTTCTTTGGGGGTATAAAACTCGCCCGCGCTTTGGCCCTGCCCCTCCGCAAACTTCCGTAACAGGTATTCGTAAGCGCGGCCCAAAATATCTGGCTCGGTGTTGGTCAGCCCAAGGCGATGCCGGCTCACCACTTCAATCAGCGCGGTCAGCCGGTCATCATCTAGCGTGCGCTGACCGCTTTGGCGCTCGTTGTAATCTTTGATGTCCAAGACCCCTTGTAAATCGGGGTTGAGTTTGGCTATCTCCCGCACGGCTTCGGTGAGGAACTCGCCCAACTGACCGTCAGCGGGATGATGCCGGAGCACGGCCCAGCGGTAGCGGGCGGGGATGAAGAACCGCACCATCGGCTTGCGCCCGGTGCGGAGCGCATCGGCGTGGTCAATCTCGATGAGGTCTTGGGCCAGCGCCGCATCGCCATAGTCGCTGACATGCCGCGCCATTTCATCCTCAAACACATCGGAGAGGCGCTTGTAAAACACCAGTGGCAGGATGAAGTCTTTGAATTTCGGCGCGTCGGTGGCCCCGCGTATGGCGCAGGCCGCATCCCACAGCCATTGCTCCAGCGCCCCAATATCCAAATGCTCCTCCGCGGTCGCGGTGATGGGCGGAGGGAGTGGCGCGGCCTTCCGCGTTTTGCTTGTGGCCGCTGGTTGGCGGCGCGCACGGGCTGGGCGGGGTTGGGTGGGGGTTTTAGGTTTGGGGATAGATTTTTTTACCAAAGGGTTAACATCAGTTGACATCTTTATAGCCTTTCGTATGTTTTTATGCTAAAATATACACATGAAATTGTCAGCCTGGGCCAAGA
>CAYUFY010000564.1:0-2833 GCA_964443795.1 uncultured Anaerolineales bacterium
GGTTGGCGAGGCTGAAGGGCGTGTCGGACCACCAACTGGTCCCCTGGCTGGTGCTGGTGCTATCGTCATAGACTCCATAGCGGAGTTGGTTTGTATCAATGCTGGCCTGCGTGTTCAGCGTGTAGTCAAAACTCGACGCGGCCAGATCGCGATTGTAGTCGTCATCGTCCTCCTGACTGCGATATTCATGCCGAAAATCGCCGTAGGTATTTTCACCCGATTGTTTGGTCGGCCAGTCGCTATCCGTCAGGCGGATGCTGGTGGACACGACAATGGTGTACCGGATGGAATTGCCGCGCACGTAACCCTGACTTTCATCCACGAGGGAGGGGGTAAAACTATAAAACTGCATCCGGTCAGCGTCGGTCATCTCCACCACCGGGCGGCGCTCGTAGATTTTGCTGGTGAGCCAGGCCGAAAACTGGCCCATGATGCCACTGCACCACGCGTTGTATTCTTCTGCCTGCGGATCGTCGCCTTGCGCGCCCACGATGGAGCAAACAATGCCGATAATGCCATCTATGGCCCCGAGAACGCCCAGAATCACCGCCCCGATAAACGGGATGAGACTGATGAGCGCCGTGATGATGGCCACGATAATGGCGGTGATAAAGGTGGCCAGCGCCACATTCCGGGTGTAGGAGCCTGCGTAAGAATTGGCATCCGTCACCGCACGCAGTAGGAAATAAGAGATGGCGGCGGTGGCCACGTCAACAATCAAACCGACCACAACGCCGCCAACCACTGAGTCTTTCCAATAATTAAGTTTTCCTGTGAAGCCTTTGAAATCCGAAAAGTTTCGGATATTTTCAATCACATCGGCCACGCCGCTCGCGACGGCGGATAAGCCCAGCAGGATGCCAGCCGCCATTTCGGCGCCTGCGTAACCACTCCCAATCGCCGAGGTGAGAATCGCCGCCAGCCCCAGAATCACGGCCCCGGTTTTGGCGACGCTCAATCGGCTTTTGTACGATCGTTCGTCTATCCCATCACCCGTCTGGTTTACTTTAGTTTTTCCAAGGATGGCCGTCAAGGCTTGTGTCCAGGTGTCATCATCACCCCATGATTCCTTGGCCCGGCTGAGAAAGACGGTAATCGTGCGCGGGACACCAGACCCGGCCACTGCCCCCAGGGTCTGGAAGGTCCGCCCCAAGAGTTTCTCCGGGGGTTTAAAGGGTTGCCCCGCAAATTCCACGGGCTTGGTTTCACCCTGTGACAGAGACAAATACATCGCTTGTCCAATGGCCGCTGTTCGCTCGATGGTCTCCGAGTCGGTGGGGTCTAAGCCGGGCGGGGGATGCAGATGGAAATTTTGCTTCAGCCGCACGCTCAGGAGCTGCAAATAATCACTGGTGTTGGCTTTTTGCCAACGGCCGGTCCCCGAGTCGTATGTGAAATGCGACCAATTGATGCCAGCCAGAGTAGCGCTGGAGGCCTGCCCAAAATCTATGGTCAGGTCGGTTTGATTCCATTGAAAGGCGGTTGAATTCTCCAAAGACACGCTGGTGATTTTTTCCTCACGCGCATAGAGCAGGGTCGCCCCGGTGGTGTCTTTTTGAAACTCGGGCTTGGAGAAATATTGCTCCAGAATGGCCTGATTTTTGGTGAGGGGGTATTGCGCCAAATCTTGCGCTGAGGCCAGCGTGTCGGTGACCACGCGGATGAGTTTGGATGAGACCCCCCAGGTCGCAGTAAGTGGGGTGGTCGTATTGGGGCCGAACAATTTCCCAAGTTTGTCCACCGTGACCAGACGTTGCTTATCGGCGGTGGTGATGCCGCCCACAAAGTCCGGTTCCAACCCTTCCCAGGCAATTTGCCACAGGGCATCGTCGCTAGTAATGTCCGCATCCTTATCCGGGTTTTCCATGAGCACCGCAAGGCGCGTGCCATGTTCGACCCGGGCGGTCATGCCGGTGAGCAACCAATTGTCGGCATAGACATGGACGGTTTGGGTGTCGTTCTGGTCGGTGAGCAGTTCCAACAACCACACCAGCCGGATTTCGTGACTGCTCGCGCCCCACTGGTTTTGCTTGGGCCAATAGGGCACTTGCGCCGAGAAGGCTTCGAGTTGCCCGGAGTTTTGGTCTTGCACCGAATTGACCGGGACCAGCAGGCTGAGTGTGCCAGCCAGATCATAGTCGCGGGCCGAAATACCGTACTGGCCGAGGAGTTGGTTATCCACCATCTGGTCGGGGTTTTTTCCGTTGGGTAGGTTCGGCAAATCCACACAGGCCAGCCGGGTGGTCACTGGGCCAGTGACGGTCTGATAGATCGTGGCGTTGCTTTCCACCTGCATGAATTGAATTGAATGTTGGCTGTCGGCGAGCGCGAGCGGCGCGTACGCCACCGTTTTTTCGGCGCCTTGGCTAATGTCATCCCAAGTGACCAGCGGCGTATATCGGCTGGTCAGCACGCCCACATCCAGCGCGCAGGGCTGGGCGTACAGCCGCACGTCGGAATAGGTGTTGGGGTTGTCCGCAGTGGAGGTCAACCCCACATTGAAACGCAAGTGGGTCTGGGCGGGGTTGGCGGCTTCGGGCGCAAAATTCACCGTGACACTCAACTCGGTGAGGTTGCCCAGCGGCTTGATGGAACTCCCGACCGGGGTCGTGAAGGGGACGGGGGCCTGCTTATCCGCGTTGGGGATGCGGATTTCGAGCATGGGCACCAGGCGTAAGTCACCGTTGTTATTGCGTGAATCTCCGGTGGCTTGCGCGGGGAAGGCCTCGGCAAAGGTGGTGGTGATGGTTCGTTGAATCTGTCCGGCGGGGTCATAGGGCCAATCCAGCACGTTGTAGTTGTAATATAAGTGCTTGGCATTGGTCGGGGCGAA
>CAYUFY010000565.1:0-2832 GCA_964443795.1 uncultured Anaerolineales bacterium
GGTTAAGCTTTTAGGCCCAGAGTTGAGCGTTGCTTTTGTGGTAAAGTCGCCTCATGTTGAACAAAAAAAGTACGCGCCTGCGCGGTCAAAGTTTTTTGTGTTTGTTGATGCTGTTACTGGCTTGCACCCGCGCGACTCCGGCGACCCCGACCGCCAGCCCCCAGCCCCCGACGGCCACCGCGACCCACACGCCCGCGCCCACCGCGACCCCCGCCCCCACGCCAGAGGGCGCGGCCCGCGCGTATCTCGAAGCCTGGAGCCGCGCCGATTACGCGGCCATGTATGGCCTACTCACCGCTGAGAGTCAGGCCGCTCTGCCCCCCGGCGATTTTGAAGCGCAATACCGCGCGATTTTAGATTCAATGACCGGGATCAGCGTGACCGCGCAAATCGGGGCAGTCGCGGGGGAGGCCGAGTCGGCGCGGGTCGCGGCCCACCTCGTCTTCAGCACCGCCGTGCTGGGCCACGTCGAAACCGATGTCGCCCTCGATCTGAAATCACAGGGCGGGCAATGGCGCGTGGTCTTTGCCCCCACGATCATCTGGCCCGATCTGGTGAACGGCCAAAAACTCTACACCGCGCCGCTGGCCCCCGAGCGCGGCGTGATTTATGACCGCAACGGCCTGCCCGTGGTGAAGTTAACCGAGGCCTATGCGATTGGCGTGGTCCCGAGCGCGATTGTGGACCCCGACGCGACAGCCTCGGCCCTCGGGCGACTCTTTGGCTTGCCCGGCGCGGCGATGGCGGCCCGTTACGAGTTCGCGCCCCCCGACGAATATTTTCCGATCGGCGAGATTGCCGCAGAGGAAGTGGCGGCCCGCAAGGCTGAGTGGGCGCTGGGGGTGAGCGGCATTCAGGTCTCGCCCTACACCGCGCGGTTTTATTACGGCCGGGGCGCGGCGGCGCACATCGCCGGGTACACGGTCTTCATCCCGCCCGATCAGGTGAGCGCGTATCAAGCGCGGGGCTACTTCGCCGACCAGCGCATCGGCGCGGCGGGCATCGAGCAGTGGGGCGAGACGCAACTCGCCGGGCGCAGTGGCGGGCAACTCATCCTGCTCGACGCCAATAATCAGGTGGTCAGCCGCCTCACCAGCGCCACCCAACCCGTGGACTCACAGGATATTTATTCCACGATTGATTTTGAATTACAGCAGGGTGTGCAGTTTGCGCTAGGCGAATATCCCAGCGCGGCGGTGGTGATTGATGTACAGACCGGGGCCATTCTGGCGCTGGCCTCCGGCCCGCCGCTCGACCCGAATTTATTTGAACCCGCCAATATCAACACCCAATTCAGCGACAATGGGCGCATCGCGGCGGGCCTTTTCAACCATGCCACGCAAGGCACTTACCCGGCCGGGTCGGTCTTCAAAGTGGTCACGTTCAGCGCCGGGTTATTGGCGGGGCTGTTCCAGCCGGAGGATGAGTACAACTGCGGCGGCGAATGGAATGAACTTAATTTGCCCCAACCGCTTATGGATTGGAAAGAGGGCGGGCATGGCCTGCTGACTTATGCGGAAGGGCTGGCGGCCTCGTGCAATCCGTACTTCTATCATACTGGCCTCGCGCTCTATAACTTCGACCCGAACTTTCTCTCGAAGACCGCGCGCGAATTTGGCCTGGGCGACAAGACCGGCCTGCCCCAACTCGACGAACTGCCCGGCCTCATCCCCGACGCCGATTGGACGTTGACCAACCTGGGGCGCAATTGGGAGCCGCTCGACAGCATCAATCTCGCCATTGGGCAGGGCAACGTGCTGGTCACGCCCCTGCAGATCGCGCGCATGATGGCGGCCATTGCCAATGGCGGCACGCTCTACCAGACGCAAGCCGTGCTCAAAGTGCAACCCACCGATGGGACCACGCCAACCTATGCATTTCAGCCGGTGGCGGTGGGGCAACTGCCCCTGAAACCCGAGCAATTGCAGGTTTTGCAAAACGCCATGTTTGAAGTGACGCGCGATTGCGCCGGGTGCATTGGCACGGCGCGCAACCGATTTCGCAATTTGCCCAAGTGGCTAAAAGTGGCCGGGAAAACCGGCACCGCCGAGGACCCCGGCGAGTTCGGCCTCAACGAGCCAGATGCCTGGTTTGCGGGGTTCACCTTCGATACGCGCACCAATCAGCCGGATATTGCGATTGCGGTGGTGGTGCAAAATCAGGGGCAGGGGTCGGCCTTTGCCGCGCCCATCTTCCGGCGCATTGTCGAGGCCTACTACGGCTTGCCCTATCTCCGCTACCCGTGGGAGGAAGAAGTGGGCCTGGTAGCCGCCCCCACGCCCACCCCCGACCCGAACGCGACCGAGACGCCAACGCCGTAGAGGTTTCGCCCCCATTGGATTAATTTGGGTTCTACCGGATTTAACGGGAAACCGATGTAGATCGGGCTTGTAGCCCGACACCTGATGCGGCAAAAGCCGTCGCACTGTAAGCGCGACCTACGCCAATCCCGGCAAAAACAGTAGCGCCTTAATTTCTCAACACATTTGCACGAGCAATCGGTCATAGTCAGCGTGTGAGCCAATCCAAAACCAAATGATAGTCTCTCCATCTCGAATCCCCACAGCGCGGTAGTCCAAGCTAGCCCGAACAGAATAAATCGGGCGCGTCGAATGAACCTGCTTGAAATGCAGGCTAGGATGGCGCGGGTTTTGCTGGAACAGTTTGTAGGCTTCTCGGGCTTGCTTGCGAATCTGGGCGGGCAGTTGGCTATAGGCTTTTCGAAATCGCGCGGTGGTATGGGAAATCATAACTTGTCGGGGTCAAGGACTTCGGTCTGACTAGTACACGCTGGCGTAAATAATCCGATAGTTGTAGGATAGGCAAAACTTA
>CAYUFY010000566.1:0-2818 GCA_964443795.1 uncultured Anaerolineales bacterium
TCCAAATGATTTGCGACTATTTTATCCCAACCTCCTTGAAATCCATTAAGAGCGTTACTATTTACCAATTACTGCTTTTCTCGCTTTTCCCACTCGCTCCGCAAAATGCCCATCCACAGCGTGTTCAGGCGTTGGCCGTCGCGGAAGCAATCGCCGGGGGTGCGGCCTTCGAGGACGAAGCCGGCTTTTTCGTAGGCGCGGCGGGCGCGGGCGTTGTGTTCAAACACGCCGAGGGTGACGCGGTGCAGATTGAGTTCTTGAAAAGCATAGCGCACGGCCAGGCGCATGGCTTCGGTACCGTAGCCTTTACCCCAGTCGGCGGGGTTGCCAATGCCGATGCCCACGTACACATCGCCGTTGTTCCAACTGGGGACAAACAAGCCCACAAACCCCAGCAGGCGGTCATCGGCCACAGCGCGGAGGCTGAAGTTGAAATTGTGGCCGTCGTCTTTCTCAATCCAGTCCTTGATTTCTTTTTGGGTAACCGGGCGCGCCGCTTCGGAGTCCATGAGGCGCAAAAATTCCGAATTGCGTTGCCAGCCGGCTTGCACCTCGGGGTCGGTGTCGGGGTTGGCGGCGGCAAGGCGGACAAGGGAGCCGAGGAAGAGGTTAGTGGGCATGGTGAAAAATAAAAGGTAATTGGTAATTGGTAAATGGCAAATTACTAATTACCATTTACTTTTCCCATTCATCGCGCAGTAGTCCCAGCCACAGCAAATCCCAGCGCTGGCCGTCGCGGTGGATGGCTTCGCGGCGGCGGACTTCGACTTGGAAACCGGCGCGTTCCAGAAAGCGTTGGGCGCGGGTGTTGTAGCCGGGCAGGGCCAGATTCAGACGATAGAGATTGAGTTCGTTGAAGGCATAGTTCACAATCAGGCGCAAGGCTTCGGTGCCATAGCCCTGGCCGCGATAGTCGGGTTCGGCAAGGCCCAACTCCAGCCACGCCACGCCGTTGTTCCACTCGAGGCGATGCAGACGCACGAACCCAATCAGTCGGTCCTCGGCCAGTGTGCGGAGGGCAAAGCGAAAGAGTTTGTTGCCTTGTTCTTTGGCTTCGGCCTCATGCCGCTTTTTGATTTGCGGTATGGAGAGCGGCTTGGCCGGGTCGGGGCTGAGGGCGCGCAGATAGTTGGGGTCATGCGTCCACTTGGATTCGGTTTCGGCATCTTTGTCCGCGTCGGGTGGGGCGAGGCGGAGCCGGGCGCTTTCAAATAATGAATTGTCCATGTCTTATGCTCCATAAAGACCGCGCGGGTCTCACTGGCCGGTGGGGGGCGCGCTCCCCCGCCGGGCCGCGTCTCTCCAGGAACGCGCGGTCAGGGTGGGGGTGGGGCTCCGTCCGGTAATCGGCATCCCCTCCGGTCAAACAAAAAGCCGTGAACGCTGGGGGGCGCTCACGGCTAACGACGGTGAAATCCGTCGGGAAATAAAAAGACCGTGAGCGGCACTTGCGCCCACGGTCTCGGGAAGTCAGCTAGGGAAACTGCTTACTGGACACAGGCGCAAACGGGCAACGCAATGTTAGTGTTGCCACTGAACATGCTGAGCCGAAAATTCTTCTGGGAAACTCGAACCATGAAAATTTGCGCCTGTCCTTTCTTAAGATGAAACGATACTACCACAAGCCAGCGGGCGAAGTCAATAACCAAATTTTTATTTACGCACCGCCCGAATTAAATCGGCCAGCAGGCCATAGGCCGTGGTGTCAGCGTCGGCCAGGCCTTCACTGAGAGTGAGTTTGTGCAGGGTGTCCATCTCAAACGTGATGATGGAGTCGCTCCCGCGCGTGTTCGCCAGTGGGTCTTCGAGCAGGACTTGTTCCGGGCGGACGCTGGCGCTCACGCGGCCATCCGCTTCCCGTTCGGCGCGACAGACCAACTTATAGGGCGCGCCCTGCGCCCGCGCGGCCCGCACGGTGGCCCCGGAGAGCTGGCGGATGCCCTCGCGCTCCACCTGTTGGGGCGTGAGGGAGTCGCCCATCAGCACGGTGACCAGCGCGGCCACTTTCACGGCGGCGTCCCAGCCGTCCACATCGGCGCTGGGGTCGGTCTCGGCGATGCCCATTTCCTGCGCTTTCCGCACGCCTTCATCGAAGCTCATGCCGGTTTCCATCTGGGTGAGAATGACATTGGTGGTGGAGTTGAGGATGCCGCGAAACGCTTTGAGTTTGGTGGCGGGCAAAGCCTCTTGAAACAGCGAGAACACCGGGGCGCCGCCCATGACGGTGGCCTCGTGCATGAAGCGCTTGCCGTGGCGGGCGGCCAGGTCGGATAATTCCCGGTAGGCATGGACAATGGGGCCTTTGTTGGCGGTGATGACGTGCGCCCCATGCGCGAACCCGGCCCGGATGTAATCAATGGCGGGTTGGCCGTTTTCGGGGGTAAGCGAGGTGTTCTCGAACAGCACATCCGCCCGGGCGGCGGTGAGCCAGGCCTGAATGGAGTCGGCCTTCACGGCATCTTTGAAATCGCCGAGCAGGAACGGCTTGAGGTCAAACCCGGCGGGGTCGGCCAGCCACCCCAGGCGGCGCGAGGCGATGCCGGTGATGCGCCATTCGATGTTATAGCGGTCACGCAATTCATCTGATTTGCGCTGAAGCAGGCGGGCCAAGGCCTTGCCAACATTGCCGAAACCGAGGAGGGCGAGATTATAAGTGGGCATTAGAGGTGCTTTCTAAGGCGGGTGTGTTTAGGTGACAGTCATTGGGCGTTCATGGATTTCGAGTTAACCGAATTTCTATGCGCCCAGTGACTGTCACCTCAAGCCGCGATTATAACATCGCAAAGTATTTGTATTTGCCTCCCTTTTCTTCTCATAC
>CAYUFY010000567.1:0-2810 GCA_964443795.1 uncultured Anaerolineales bacterium
GCTCGGCGGTGACGCGGAAGTAGGTGGTGACGGTCATGGTGAGGACGAAGACGAGGCCCAGCGTGAACGAGAGCTTGGCGGCGAGCGGCAGACGCGCGAGGAAACCGCGCACTCCCGTGGGGCCGAGATGTTGGGCCGGTTTCAAGAAGCCGGTTGAGCCTTCGGCGCGCATGGCATCCGCCGGGTTCACCGAGGCCGCGCGGTCGGCGGGCCACAGCGCGGCGAGCATGGCAATGCCGGGGCCGAGAAGCAGGGTGAGGCCAGCAATCCCCCATGGGAGAGTTGGCGTTTGGGTGAGCGGCCCCGATATTAAACTCATTGCCTCAGCGCCAATCTGTACGCTGGCCCAACTGATAACAAGCGCCCCTAGCACGCCCAGCAGGCTGCCCACGAAGCCCAGCAGGCCCGCTTCCGCCACGACCAGGCCGCGCACCTGTCCCTGCGTGAGGCCGAGAGCGCGCAGAGCGCCGAGTTCGCGCTGGCGCTCCAGCACCGAAGCCACCAGCACATTGACGAGGTTGAGGCTGGAGACGAGGCCCGCAATGGAGGTCAAACCAGCAAAGAGCGCAAAGATGGGGTCGAAGAGTTCATTGACAGCCGTCGAGAGGAATCGTTCCGGGTCATCCACCACTTGGAGCGAGTGTTTCTGCGCCAGCGTGTTGAGTTTTTTTCTAAATTCGGTTTTATCGTGGCCGGGCAACACATTGACTAGAAAGAGACCCGGATACGCGCCGAAATAGCGCGGGCCATAGGCGCTGGGGAGGATGGGAAAGCCCGTCTGAATCATGGCAACGGTGAATGTCACCGGGCCTTCAAGCGTGCTGATGAGCACCGGGTCGCCGACGCGCAGGTTGTGACGGCGCGCGTCCACTTCATTGAGCAGGAGTGACGGCCCGGCGGCAATGTACTGCGCCGCCTCGTCCAATGAGCCTTCAATGGGCCGGACAATGCGTGGGTGAGCGCGCAAATAATCCATGCCCACCACGATCACCAGATTGCCGAAACCGCTATCGTAACCGGGCAAATTCGTCGAGCTCCACTCCAGCACCTGCGCCTCGGTGCGGAGCGCGGCCAGGTCGGCCTCCAGTTCGGGTGGCACAGGCGGAAAATTGGTGTCATCGCCAAATGTGCTGGGCCGCCCCAACCAGAAGTCGGCGGCGAGGACAGGCGCGACTTGGCTGGAGGATGAGGCGGCCAGCCCACTGGCCAGGCCGGCAAAAGCGACGACGAGCATGAGGCTGATGGCGAAGCTGGCCGCGGTGAGGAGGGCGCGGGTTTTCTGTTTGCGGATATTGCCCACGGCCAGTCGCGCCACCACCGAGCGCGGAAAAGCCTGCTCGACCAGCCCCAACGCGCCGCGCATCACCACGGGAATTGACAGCAAGGCAATCAACGGGGGGAGATAGAGGGGGACAGAGGTGTACGCGAAGAGCATTAGGGATGACGCCTCGCCTCGCCGCAAATAGGCGGCGGCGGTGGCGTTAATCACCCCGAACAGAACCGCCAACCCGAGCGCGCCAACCCAGCCCCATTTTTCATAGAGACGCCCCGCCGGGGTGTCTCCAGCTGAGGCTTCGACCATCAACGCGGTGAGGGGACTGACTCGCCCAGCCTGCCAGGCCAGCCCGAAAGTGGTGACCAATGTGATGAGCAATCCCAGGCCAACGGCCAGAGCGAGGCCATCAAGCGGAATGGTCAGATCCGCGAATTGGATTTGACCCGCGCCGAGGTAATTGGCGCCAATGATTGATTGGATAAGCGTGACGGCCAGCCCCAGCCCCAGGAGCAACCCCACCAGCGCGCCGGCCGCCGCAATCAGGAAAGCCTCGGTGAGGGTCTGCGTCAGCACTTGCCCACGCGTCATGCCCAGCGCGCGCAATTGACCGATTTCACGCTTGCGCTCGGTGAGCGTTAAAGCAAAGGCGTTATAAATGAGATAGGCGCTGGCGAGCAGGACAACGACGCTTGCAAACGGAAAGGCCAGATTGATGAGAACAGCGTAGCTTTGCGTTGAAAGCGCGCCCTCTTGCGCGCTGGTCACCACATAGGTTGGGCCGAGCGATTGCGTCAACGCTTCTTTGGCGGCCTGGACTGGCGCATCTTGTTTGAGCCGAATCAAAATGGAATTCGCCGCTTCAGGAAGATGCACCATAGTTTGTAGCGTGGCTAGGGGCACCCAAGCGCTCGGTGTCCCCAGCGGATTGGCTTTGAGCAAACCCACGACAGTGAATTCGTAAGTCTTCCCTTCAATTTCAAAATTCACTTTCTGTCCCACACCTAACCCATGTTGCACTGCCCAAATGTCGGGCAAAAGAGTTTCCTTTTCAGTCGCAAGGAACTGACCTGCAATTAATTCATACGGCGTAAGCACCCGCGCCGGGTCAACGCCGAGCAGTTGCAAATTTCCATCCGCCAGCGGATAGCGATAAAGCGGCGCAATTTTTTCGACAGCGGGATGCTTGAGAATTTCTTCGGCGATGGAAACGGGGAAGAATTGGGCGCGGGCGGGCGAGACTTCGAGGTCGGCTCCGGCCAGTTTGCTCTCGCGGGCGGCGCGGGCTTGTTCATCGGCGGCCACACTGACGATGCGCGTAGCAAACACCAGCGCCACTCCAAGCGCAATGGCGAAGGCGGTGAAGAGCGTGCGCCCCGTGCGGGCGCGGAGGTTACGAAGGGCGAGAAAAAACATGGATAACTCCCAAAACTATTGGCGTCACATTTGGCTGGCAAGCACCTGAGCCGTGATTTCATTCCATGCGGCGAAATTTTCCGCCGCGCAGTCGAAGGAGGCTTTGGTGAACTACTGCCGA
>CAYUFY010000568.1:0-2804 GCA_964443795.1 uncultured Anaerolineales bacterium
ATTGGTGTTGTTGTATTGCCACAAATAGGGCAGGGCCAGCGGGTCAAAGGGGAAGGGCAAAATGGCCTCTTTGATTTCTTCACCGCTCTTGAGCATGGTGTTGCGAATGATGGTGTTCTTCAACTCGACTTTGAAGGTAGCGGCGGCCCCCGGCACGAACCCAGCCTCAGGGTTAACTAGCGTGAGGAGTTTGTCGAAATCCAAAAAGTCCAGGCGCGTGGCGCTACTCAAATTGCCCACCAGCGAGCGCCGCGTATAGATGAAGTTTTTGATGAACTCCCCCATCAGCCCGCTGATGCCCTTGCAAAACCGTTTCCCAAAGCCATCTTTCTTTTCGAAATCATCGCCAGCAAAATGGCAAATGATGGCGATAACCCCGTCAATCGCGCCAATGATGGCGGCGATGAGTTGCCCAATCACCGGGATGGCCATAATCGCAAACATGATGAGCGCGACAATGGTGTCGGCAATCGCCGTCGCCAGAATGTTCAAAAATTTAGCACTGCCAAAGCCGCCCCCATCCAACGATAGTTCGGCAATCGCCAAGCCCCAGGTGACCCCCAAACTGATAACCAACCCGACAGCGGCGGGGAAAGCCTTGAAGGCTTTGGCGGCGGCGAGGCCTTTGTACGCTTTATAAAAGGCTTGCCCTTTTTCCACCAACCCTTTAATCTCATTCAGCGCGCTCCCAATCACCATCGCGGTTTTAATCGTTTTCTGCGGGTCGCCCTTACCATAAATCGCAATAAACGTGGTTATCCCAATGGCTCCCACGGCCAACGCCCCCATTTGTTTGCCGCTCAGTTTTTTCCCGGGGAGTTTTTGCAGGTTGCCAGCGCTGGCCGCCGCATTCTGCGCGTCCCCACCAAACCGCAACACCGCCTTGCTAATGGCCAGTTTGGCCTTTTGCGCCTTCGAGAGGGGGGTCACCTCATCGGCAAAGGGCAGTTCACTGAGAACCGCGCGAGCCGCCGCTTGTTTGAGCACCTGGTCATAGTATTTCTCGGCGGCTTTTTTGGCCGCGAATTTAAGCGCTGTGGCCCCCCCATTCACCACCGCTTCATAGGCCGGGTCGGAGTCCGTCTCCTCAATCTTGCGGGCCGCCGGGGTCTTGCCAATTTGCACCAAACCACTGGCCCCAATGACAAGTGAGAGGTACATCCCTTTCATCAATTCCACATCGCCGGGGCGCTCGCTGTCCGGTTCGGTCGCAAAAATTTTCTGGAAATCCACCGTCAGTTTGTCGGCGTATTCGGCGACCGGGTAGTTTTGCCATGCGCCAGTGCGGTAGCGGTAGGGGGCCCAATTGAGCGCGGCGGCCACTTGTGTCTCCACCTGGGTCGGGTCAAGGTTGAGGGTTAGCAGACCCGCGCCACTGGCGCTCACCAGCCCGGAACCGGTGTCATCCATACTTAATTCCCGCGAGCGCGACTCGCGCGCAAACAGCAACAACGGCGCGGCCGCGCGGGGTTGCCCGGCAGTGATGAAGTAAGTGTTGAGCAGGCTGGCGGTCTCGGTCATCATCACCTTGCCAATCTCATCACTGTTCAAATAAGAATAATTAAAAACCCGCAACGCATTTTGGGACAAGCCCCACCGCTGGTCACTGGGCACCGTGCCGTTCACCGTGTTGTCAAACCGCGCGCGGATAACCGCCGGGGTCACATCGCGCTGGCCGTTGTTATCGCCGTCCCAGCCGGTCAGGAAGTTGCCCTCCAACTTCTGCGCCAAATACAACAGGCGCTCATCCGTCGTCAGGTTGTTATCGGTGAGGGGGTCTTCAAAGGCAATCGCCAAATCCAGCCCTTGGTCTTCGCGCACGTTTAGGCCGGTGAGCGTCCAGGTGTCCCCATAGGTATAAACCACGTTGGGGCTGCCCTCGTTGTCCAACAGGCTCAGGAGCCACACCAGCCGCACCTCATGTGAGTTACCCCAACTCTCGGGGTTGCTCGGCCAATAGGGCATCCGCGCCGACATGGCCACATAGTCGCCAGAGGCCGGGTCGGTCACCATATTCAGTGGGATATACGCCGCCACCGTGCCATCGGCATTCAAGTCGCGCACCGAGACTCCGTAGGGCGCGAAGAAACTGGTATCAATCATTTGGTTCGGGTTTTGCCCGTTGGGGATATCCGCCAGCGGCACGCACAGGGTGCGCGTCTTGGAGGTCACATCGGTGAAGCGCACTAACGTCGTCCCATTCGCCACGTCGGTCAGGCGCTTGTTGACGATGAAACTGCCGCCATTGCTCACAGTTTGCGTCTGAGTCGCTTTGAAATCCAAACACGACCCGGTGTTGAGCGTGGTGGTGTAGGTGCCGCTGATAAAGGTGAAGTTCAGTTGCGTATTCGCCCCCGACGGATTCAGGGTCACCGTGCCGGTGATGCCGTTATCGGCAAAGGACTGGCTGGCGCGGGGCGTGGTGAGCGGCACCGGCAGGGCCGCGCCACTCATGCGGATTTCGAGCATGGGCACCAGGCGCAAATCACCATTGGCGTTGCGCGCGTCACCACCGGGAAAGTAGTCCGCATAAGTCGTATGCAACTTGTTGTTGGTGTCGGTAATCGCGCGCTGGATTTGCCCTTGCAAGTCGCCGTTGGGCCAGTCATACACATTCAACGCATACCACAAGTGGGCCGGGTCCGTCGGGCGCACCTGAAAATCCACCAGGGTCTGGTAGCCCCGCCCGGTGCTGGCCTTAGCCAATTTGTTCACGATAAACGTCAGGGGCGCGGTCTGCGAAAAGGCTTGGGGAGAGCGGCTCACAATTCGGTAACAGAGCTTCTACCGGGGGCATTTGTCAA
>CAYUFY010000569.1:0-2794 GCA_964443795.1 uncultured Anaerolineales bacterium
CCACCCGCATAGAGCGCATCGGCCTCCACCACGCGCACCGGCACGCCCCGCTCCGCCAGATGGACGGCGGCGGTGAGACCGGCGAGGCCGGAGCCGATGACGAGAACTTCTTGTGAGGGCATGGGGGAGAGTATACCTGAGTGAAGAATGAAAAGTAAAAAGTGAAGCGCGACCATGCCTTTTCACTTTTCATTTTTTACTTTTTGCTTCCCCGCCCGTTATAATTCCCCTATGCTCACCCTCCTCATCGCCGACGACGAAGCCGACCTCCTCGCCGAACTCAAACCCCTGCTCGAACGCTCCGGCTACACGGTGATCACCGCCAGCGACGGGCAACACGCCCTCGACCAAATCCCGCGCGAAAAGCCCGACCTCATCATCCTCGATGTGATGATGCCGCGCGTGAACGGGCGCGAGGTGTTGCGCCGCCTGCGCGGACAAAACGATTGGACGCCGGTGATTCTGCTGACGCAAGTAGGCACGCCCGCCGAGCGCGCGATGAGTTTGCAAGAGGGCGCGGATGATTACCTCAACAAGCCCTTTGAGCCGATGGAACTCATCGCCCGCGTGCAAGCGGTTCTGCGCCGCGCCAAAGGGCAAGCATCACAACAGCCCCTCAGCAGTTATCGCCGTCTGGTCAGCGGCGACCTCGCCCTCGACCGCCAAACACGGCAGGCCACCTTCAAGGCGCAAACGCTCACCCTCACCGCGCGCGGCTTTGGCGTGTTGGAATATCTCATGTTGCATCCCGGCGAAATTATTCCACGCGAGCGCTTGTTGGATGAAGTGTGGGGGTGGGCCAACGCGGTGGAGACGCGCGCCGTAGATATCCGCATCGCCGAACTCCGCAAGGCATTGGATGAAGACCCGGCCAAACCGCGCTACATCCAGACGGTGATTGGCGAGGGGTATTGTTTTCTCGGCGAGGTAGAGGGAGGCAAGTAGACAAGTATCAGCACTTCACGAAGATGATACGCATCGCCGCGCCCGCCCGCCGTTGAAACGTCGGGTAGTGGTAACAAAGTAAGTGATGGTGCGCTAGACCTGTCAGGTGGGCGCATTCGGCACTCGAAAAAAACAGCCTTTCGCGGCGCCCACCTGACAGGTCTTTCAAATTCATCACCTACAAAGTTACCACTACCGAAACGTCGGGCTGATATAACCAAGCCTGCTGAAGCAGGCTATCTGCTGGTTTTAGGCCGCTTCAGCGACCTTCGCAATTTCAGCCCGGCGGTTTGCCGCCGGGCGATGGCTGAGTATACAAGTGCTTACCGGCCTGTTCCCTTGTTTACCTGTTTCCTTGTTTACACGATCCCATGCGTCGCTTTCTCCCCGCCCTCGCCCTCATTGCCCTCCCGATGCTCATCGGCGTCGGCATGTCGCTGTTGCTCCAAGCGGGTCTGCTCCCCAACTATCTCTTCGTCGGCCAATACCGCGCCGATTTAGCCGCGCTGGTTTCGCTCAGCGGATTTCTCCTCGGCCTGCTCATCGCCTTCGTCTTCGGCGGGCGCGGCTGGGCCAATCGCCGCATCGAACACGTGCGGGCCGCCGAACAACGCGCGGAGGCCGAATCCCGCCGCCGCTTCTTTCAACGCCTCGACCACGAACTCAAAAATCCGCTCACCGTCATCCGCCTCGGCCTGACCAATTTACTCCAACACCCCGCGCTCCAAGATGACCCGTCGCTCACCCGCATTGGGCAACAAACGCAACGCCTGCAAAAACTGGTGAAGGATTTGCGCGCCCTCAGTGAATTGGAAGAACGCGGCATCGAGCGCGTGCCTGTGCCGCTCCACGAAGTTTTAGACGAGGCCGTTGAACTGGCCCAAAGCGCCCCCGACCGCGCCGACCGCGTGGTGGATGTGAACGTCCAACAAGTGCCCTGGCCCCTGCCGCCCGTCCTCGGCGACCGCGATTTGCTGGTGGTGCTCTTCAGCAATCTGCTCGACAACGCCTTCAAGTTCACCCGCCCCGGTGGGCGCGTGGAAGTGCGCGCCACCGAAGACGCGCACACCGCCGTCATCGAAGTGGCCGACAACGGCCTCGGCATCCCCGCCGCCGACCTCGACCACATCTACGAAGAACTCTACCGCGCCGACAACGCCCGCGAAACGCCCGGCAGTGGCCTCGGCCTCGCGCTGGTGCAACGCATCGTCACGCTTCATCAAGGTTCTATCACCATCCGCAGCCGCCAAGACCAAGGGACAGTAGTGACAGTGCGCTTGCCGTTTGCCGGAACACCATGAAATTCCAAAGCGGCACTTTGGAATTTCATGGCCTTTTGTATCAGCCCTGATACACGCCTTTCCCCCGCTGTTACCCGCGCGCCACACGGCGCAACACGCCGCGTGCTATAAACAACTCATGCGAAAAATAACTCTCCTCATCAGTTTGATATTCCTCGCCGCCTGCGGGCAACTTGGAGTCGAAGGGCGAATCCTGACCCCAACGGCGATACCAACCTCGACGGATATACCGCGCCCGAGCGCGACCACCCCGCCGCCCACCGCGTCACCGGCGCTCGAAGCGAGCGTTGCGCCCGAGGCCAGTGCCACGCCCCACGCCACCCTCCCACTCGCCGTCGAAACCTGGGCCAGCACCTCCCCCGACCACCAGTGGTACGTCGAAGGCGAATACGCCCCCGATGGGCAAGGCACCGACAACATCCGCCTCACCCTCCATCGCGCCGATGGCTCGGCCCAATGGTTGCTCGTGGACCGCCACGACCCCGGCGGCCTGGGGCAGATGTTCCCCAAATACTTTTACTGGTCACCCGCCGGGCGCTATCTCTACT
>CAYUFY010000570.1:0-2783 GCA_964443795.1 uncultured Anaerolineales bacterium
AAGAGTCGATTTCGCAACCAGAACCCCCCGCCTTCAGGCGTGGGGAGTAGTCAGCAAAATGCTCTCCCACTTCCGCCGTCTCGCCCTCGCTTTCCTCATCGCCTTCGGCCTCATCGCCCTCGTCAGCGGCTATTGGACTTTTGTGGCGCGCGAGACCCTCACCGCCCGCGCCGATAACCCGCGCCGGGTTTTGCTTGAGCGGCGCTTCAAACGCGGAACCATCTTCGACCGCAACGGCGAACCATTGGCCTATTCCATCGGCGAGCCGGGCGAGCTGACGCGTTATTACCCCTATCCCGATCTCGCGCCCGTTCTTGGTTACATCTCCGCCTTCTATGGCGCCGCCGGAATCGAAGCCGCCGCCGACCCGCTTCTGCATGGTGACGCTGAGCGCCCCCCGTTTGACTTGTGGCGCAATGATTTGCTGGGCGCCTACCCGCCGGGCCGCGATGTGCGGCTCTCCATTGATCTCCGCCTCCAACGCCATGCCGACGCGCTCCTCGGCGCGCACACCGGGGCGGTGGTTCTGCTCGATCCCCTCACTGGCGAAATCCTCGCTCTCGCCTCCCACCCCACTTACGATGCCAATCAGCTGGAAGACAACTGGGAGACCCTCATCGCCGACCCGCGCTCGCCGTTCCTCAACCGGGCGACCCTCGCACTCTATCAGCCCGGCGGGGCGCTCCAACCGGTCATCCTCGCCGCCGCCCTCCGCGCCAACCTCGCGCCGCTGGATGCGCCCTACCCATCCGCCACGGCCCAAGTCGGGGTGGGCGATTTGACCCTCGGCTGTTTATCTGCGCCCTCAGCGGCCGAGCTTTCCCTCGCGGAAGCCTTTGCCCACGGCTGTCCCTGGCCCTTCGCCGATTTGGGCAACCAACTGGGAGCGCGCGCCCTCGACCAACTCTTCCGCGACTTCCGTTTCTTCGAGGCCCCGCCCATCGCCCTCCCCACCATTGCCTCACCCGAGGCCGACCTCGCCACCGAGGCCCCGTTTGTCGCCATCGGGCAAGGCACGCTCACCCTCACGCCGTTACATCTGGCGCTCGCCACCGCCGCCCTCGCGCGCGACGGCCAACTCCCCGCGCCCCACCTCATCCTCGCAGAACAAAATGTTAACCGTCAATGGCAGGCCGTCGCACCTCTAACGCATCCCCTCGCGGCCCTCGCGCCCGCCGAGGCCGGGCGTGTCAAAGCCCTCATGCCCGCTGGTCATGCTTCAATCGCCCTCACCAATGCCACGGGGCAAACCCTCGCCTGGTTCAGTGGCTTCGCGCCGCGGCCAGATGCGCGGTACGTGGTGGCCGTTCTGTTGGAAGATGGCACCTCTGACAAAGCGACAGAGATTGGACAAGCCTTGCTGGCGGCGGCGGTTGCGCCCTGAAGATTAACGAACACCCTCCCGCAGGTTATTCGAAAACCTGCGGGAGGGTGATTTACGGAAAATAAAACCTCCCGCTTGGCGGGAGGTTTTATTTTCAGGGAACCCAGTTGGAAATCACCGCCAGCGTTTTATCCGCGCCGGTGGGGTCGTTGGTGAGCAGATGCACGCGAAAATCGTGCAGGCCGCCCATATCGCCGTGCATCATGAATTCCATGGAGATGGTGGTGGTTTCGCCGGGGTTGAGGACCATCGCACCGATGGTCGGGGTGGGCGGTCAACAGCCCTCCTTGACTTCGATATACGGCTCCTCGCTAAAGCGCAGGGGCTGGTCGCCCACATTGCTAATTTGGAACGAGGCTTCGACCGTCTGGCCCAGCGGCACATCGCCCAAATTTATTTCGGTCTGGTCGGCGCGCAGGGCGGGCGCGCCTTTGACCTCCACGGCGGCTTTGGGTGTGGCCGGCTCACGCAGGAGCAAGAAGGCGGTGAGGCCAATGAGCACCACCCCGCCTAGGATGAGCAGAAAGGGCACGGGGGAAGGCGGGGGTTTGGGTTGCGGACGTTTGTGGGTCTGAGACATGTGGAACTCCTGAGACATAATCTGAAAAGTAAAAAGTAATCAGTGAAGTCTTTTACATTTTACTTTTCATTTTTTACTTCACGGCATATTCGATGGGCCGTACCGCTCAAAGTTGCGGTCTATGTAGGCGCGAATCTCCGGCATGGTTTTGCCGTCCCGCAAGAGCCACATGGCATCTTGGGTGATGTCCACGCAGATGGTGCAGGCCAGCGCGTGCGGGTCATAGGTGAACGCGCCGTTCTCACCGGGGTCGGCCACGTAGCAATCGTAATTGTTTTTGTGGCCGAGGGGGCCGCACCCGCAGTAGCAGGGTAGTTCTTTGAGAATTTCCGGGTTGGCGACGGCGAACTGATAGGCTTCACGCGTGCGGTCGGGGGCGGCTTGCACGTCGGCGGGCAAGGTGGAGTTGTGCGCCATCAATAAGCCAGCATGCAATTGCGGCTCGGTGGACCGGCTTTGGCAACCGGCGAGGGCCGGGCTGAACGCCAAAAACGCGATGAGCAGAAGAAAAAAAACGTGGCGATTAAGTGACATACAAAGACCTCCGCGCCTAAACTTGTCGCTAGTGTAGCGAGGTTGCGGGGAGGTCTTTAGTGATGAATGTCATCCGGTTGGGATGATTACACTCCCCCAAATCAGGCGCTATTCCAGCTCAGTGGGGTGCGGGATTTCACCGCGCATAAAGCGGTCGGGGTCTGTCAGAAAGACCCGGAGGCAGGCGCGCGTGCAGAAGTACACCCGCTGGCCTTGATGGAGAGCGGAGGGCTGACTACTCCCCACGCCTGAAGGCGGGGGGTTCTGGTTGCGAAATCGACTCTT
>CAYUFY010000571.1:0-2782 GCA_964443795.1 uncultured Anaerolineales bacterium
AAATCTTTGAGGGTGAAGTCGGGCGCGGGGGCCCCCACGATCGGCGCGGGGGCGGAGGTCCCGCCGGAGGTTGCCCCTCCGCCGGGGGCGCGCGTGGCCGCGAGGGCCGAGTCTAAACCGGGGAGGGCAGGCAATCCATAGAAAACGATCAACCCCAGGGCGAGACCAATGAGCAATCCAGCGCCCAACAGGAGGAGAGAAGCGCGCAGGGAGCTGGAGGATGAAGTCACGCTTTGGCTTGTTCCTGGCTCAGCACTTGTCCGCCCAGGTAACTGATGTAGGCCGGGACCAGCGGCAAGACACACGGGGAAAAGAAGGACAGCAAGCCGCCGAGAATGGCGACAAGGTAGGTGGGCGCGGCGGAGCCTTTGGGCGATAAATCCATGTAGAGGCCGGTGCGTTGCGCCCAGATGGCGATGAGGGTGAGCGAGTCGGTGAGCATGAGCACGCCCATGAGAATGAGAAACAAGCCCGTGATGAGTTCCATGGTGCGCAGGTGTTTGCGGAAGCGCCGCACAAACGCGGTGGCCTGACTCATACCGAGGCCCATGAGCAGAAACGGCACGCCCAGCCCCAGCGCGTAGCCGGAGGAGAGGAACATGGCTTGCCCGGCGGTTTCCTGACTGAGACCCAGGTTAAGAATCGCGCTGAGCGTGGCGCCAATGCACGGACTCCAGCCCGCCGCAAAAAACACGCCCATAAGCACCGAAGTCACATAACCGCCCTGCCCCAGCCGCCCCTGCCATTGCGGGCGCGTGTCGTAATAGAACCACGGAATTTTGACAATGCGCAGGGTGGCCAAGCCAAACAGAATGACCACCGCGCCGCCGATTTGCGCGAGATAAATTTTATAACTGCCGAACAATTGGCCCAACACGGTGGCGAAACCACCAAAGCCCACGATAAACACGGCGGAGAAGCCGAGGACAAACAAGGCCGCGTGGAGCAAGGTGGTCAGCCGCTGACCGGGGGTGGGAGAAACCAGGGGCAGGCTGGTCATGCTTGCTGGCTCCGCATCCGGGCTTCCAGGGCTTCAATCTTCTGCGCCAACTCCGCCTGCCGTTTGAGATTGGTCTGCATTAGAAACCAGATCCCCCCCCAACCGATCCCCAAACCAACGCCTAAAATAGCCAAAATATTCATCGCTCAAATCTCCATGTGAACATCCACCACCGTACCGCGATTTTCCCAGTTCACGATGAGATCACCGGGGGTATAAGGAACAATGGGTTGAGTCCAGCGGAATAACCACTTGGCATCCTCGGGGCGGCAGTTGAGACAGCCGTGCGATTTGGGCACGCCAAAATCGTTGTGCCAATAGGTGGAATGCAAGGCCGCACCGTTGGAGCCGAAATAACAAACCCACGCCACACCGGGCAAGTCGTAGCCCGCTTCGGCAGTGCCGCCAACCATATGCCGCGCAATCCGTTTTTGCCAAATGGAATGCGCGCCTTTGGGGGTGCCGCTGGTGAGCGTGTGGCCATCCTCGCCAAAATATAGCGCGCCCGAAGAGATGCGCGCCCGAAACACTTCGGACTGGCCCTCATACGCCGACAATGACTGTTCGGCCACATCCACTCGAATTTCTTTCTCGCGCGGGTCAAAGTCCGGCGAAATCGGCGTCAACTCATCGGCGGGGATGACGCGCAAAGTTTCAGCGGGCACATACATCCGCACCTCGGTCTCGGTCCCGGCCTGATACCACGGCGAACCATCGGCGGCGGTTTGCCAATCCTTGATCGAAAAAACTGAACTGTAATACAACCGATAAACAATCGACGCTTCCGCGTCAGGCTTCGATCGGGCATCTACGTACGGCACACACACTTCGCTCCACACCCCTTCGGCAGGCAAAGTGGTCAACGGTGTTTGTGGAATATTTTTTACTGGCTGGAGGTATGGCGAATAAATATAGCCGCCCTCCACTTCGAACCACACATGGGTGTGATGCGCCAACCCACGCCCGACGACCTCGCGATAAATCTGGACGACTTCCTCCGGATAGAGATTGCGGAGGACTTTGCCGGTGGGCTGGGGCCGATTGAAGACTCCCACCCCCCAGGGCCACGCCACCCGCCCGAGGCGCACCCCCGGCCCACTGGGCCACGCAGTCCCGGGCGCGGGAGCGAATCTCGACGGAAACCGTAACGCCAAACTGGCGGCGGATAAACCAGAGAGTTTAAGAAAATCGCGACGAGAAAGCATGATCCAATAACAATAGTCAGAGATTACACAACAAGGCCGGGGCTGGCGCTCCGGCCTTGTTGTGAATGTTACCTGTGGAATGCCGGACTGACAAGACAGCCCGGCATGGGCTTACTTGACGATAAGCGTCCCGGTCATTCCGGCTTCTTTATGCCCGGCCACCGAACAAAAGAATTCGTAAGTGCCGGGGGTAGTCGGCGTGAACTTAAGCACGCTGGTTTCACCCGCCCCGGCCAGCATGTGCAAGTCGGGTTCCTGACTCATATTGGGCATATCGTGGCCGTGATCTTGGGTAACGGCCACATCCTGCACCGGAATGGCCACAATACTAAAGTCGTGTTCCAAAGCGCCCGTGTTGTTGTAAGTCAGGGTCACGGGTTCCCCGGCTTTTACTTCAAAGGTCGTGCGGTCAAACTTCAGATCCGTAGCGGTCAGGATCAAGGTTTGGCCACCGCCGCCGCAGGCCGCCAAGACCACGCTCAAGCTGAGGGCCACAATTAATAGGAGTGTTTTTTTCATGATCATTATCCTTGAGAATGTTCTAAATTTTCTTTCCGCGCAAGCGCAGACTGTTGCT
>CAYUFY010000572.1:0-2776 GCA_964443795.1 uncultured Anaerolineales bacterium
CCGGCACTCGTGTTCGATTTAGAAGTCGCAATTCCCAATGTGTCCTGACTTCAGCTCGTGCCGAGCTTAAACGAACTCATTAACAATCACGGCAAGTTAGTACGGATAGACTTACAAAATTTTACGACGGGCGGGGTGAGCGTGCTTGATTTGACGACGGTAGATAGCACACTGAAGGGTTTCCAGGGTGGCTTCAGCAATGGTCGCTATAGTTACCTAGTGCCATCCTATAACGGCAATGCTTATTTAGGCAAAGTTGTTCGAGTGGATTCTCAGAACTTCACAGCGAATGGGGTTACAGTGTTGGACCTCACCACTGTAGATGCTGCGTTGAAGGGGTTTTGGGGCGGTTTTACAGACGGGCGTTATGGCTATTTCGTGCCATATTACAATGGTGCCTATTCCGGCAAAGCGGCGCGGATAGACTTGCAGAACTTCACGACCAGTGGCGTGACAGTGCTTGACTTGACCACCGTGGATGTGGATTTGAAGGGCTTCATGGGTGGCTTCAGCGATGGGCGTTATGGCTACTTTGTGCCTTACAACAATGGTGCAGCGTTCGGTAAAGTGGCGCGAGTGGATTTACAAAATTTCACGACCAGCGGTGTAAGTGTGTTTGATCTTGCTACTATAGATACCACACTCAAAGGTTTCGCTGGTGGCTTCAGCGATGGGCGCTATGGCTACTTTGTGCCATTTTCCAATGGCATATCTACATTTGGCAAAATAGCCCGCATTCAATTATTTTTTGGCGGCGGGGGGCCGTGAGGGTGGCAACGGATGAAACCGGATGTAACGGATGGGTGGTTATCCATCCGTTACATCCGCTACGCAAAGCGTTCGTTGCCAATGCTTGATGCTTCCCTAAAAAGGAGAAACCGACACCATGTCTAATCGTTATCCCCGCCTCATCTTCGGATTGGCTCTTGCAATAGCGCTTCTCATCGCGGCTCCCCTTATCTTCGCGCAGACCTCAGCCACTTACGACCTGTCGTGGAATGTGCTGGGTGGAGGCGGCGAACGGGCCACGTCCACCACTTACAGTCTGGAAGGCACACTCGGCCAATCAGTCATTGACGCTGGTTCCAGCGCGACCATTGCCATTCAGCCCGGCTATTGGGGCGGCGTGAGCACGTCTTCAACCGCACCCTTCTCCGGCAAATTGTTCCTCCCGGCAGTGATGCGGAATTTCTCCACCTGCTTCGCTGGCCCCGTGGAAATTGAGCTGAACAATCTCATCACCCAAGCCAATGGCCCATTGTGCTCCGGCACGACTTATATTGGCTACCACGATGGCGCGAGTGATGACCGCGACTATTTCAGCGTGACCCTCGCGGCAACCGGGAACATTGATATTGTCTTAACCGACATTGCCAGTTCCGAAGCGCAACTCCAGTTGTTTTACTCGACCAGTGGGTCTGTTCCCAATTGCTACGCCGGCGCGCCGCCGTATTCGCTCACTTGCAGTGTCTTGGCCGGCACTTATTACGTGCGGGTTTACACCCCGGCCAACTACCCCACTAGCGCGCCTTATCACTTGAAGGTCACATATCCGTGAAGCGCCTATCGTCGCGCTGGTGAAACACTGGCGGGCGTCACTTCAAACCAAGCTATCACGCTGGCGGATGTCGCCGAATGCTTACCCAGATTGCGCGGGCGGCGAGGGCGAGAGGGCGGTTCAATCTCAGAGTTTCAACGGTTGCGCGACCACAAGGAGTCAGGCCAGCCACTTCAACGCCATCTTCGCCCCACGCAAAATGCTCATTCCAGTTTTGGCGGCGTGGATTGAACAGGGGCGCGAGGTCGCCCGTGGCCGGGTCAACCCCTTCCGTCCGGTCTAATTTGAAACTGTTGCAGGGGACACACGCCAGACACAAATTCTCTGGTGTGGTCGGGCCGCCGTGGGCGCGGGGCAGGATGTGGTCAATCTGGCAGGGTTGGCCGCTGAGTTGCTCAGCCGCGCGGCAATATTCGCACCGCCCCCCGGCGCGTTCCCGCACCAGCTTTTCTAGGGCGCGCGGGATATGGGGTGAGGGCATGAAAGTTAGTCGGCGGGGAGGGCGTAGCCCCGAAAGGCCAATAAGGCCAACGCCTTTGCGCGGCGGAGGACGATTTGGTCATGCAAGCCCACTAGGTCAGCGAGTTCCGTTGCTTCCGCTGGCACCAGCCCGCGCGCGCCGCCCGTATGCGAGAGTTCTTCCAATCGGTTTTGGTCGGCGGGGGGCAGGGCGGCTTTGGCCGCGGTCCATAAAGCTTCGTCGCTGAACGAGGCCATCGTCGCCAGTTCGTCAGCGAGGGCGGGCGGCGCGTCGGGCGGCGCGCTTAACGCGACATTCAGGGCGGCATCGAGCACTTCATCCAGCGAGCGGTGAGTCAATTCCGCCGCCCGTTGTAAGCGGCGCACGGTGGTTTCGGGCAAGGTGACAGTGATGATTTGTTGAAGCATGACGACCTCACTTCGATTATAGCATCACCTATCCAGCTCCTGTCCCCCCCGCCCGCGTGATTTTCCTCTGGTATATTTACGTCCAAAGGAGAATACCATTATGGGTTTTATTTTGATGCTTCACTCGCTCGTTCGCTGGGCGGTGGTGGCGCTGGCCGTCGTCGTCATCGTCAAGTTCACGCTCGGCTGGTTGCGCCAGATGAAGTTCGAGAAAATGGATAACGGTTTGGCGGCGGGGTTGACTGGCTTGTTCGATTTGCAAGGCGCACTGGGCCTCATCTTTCTTATTTGGGCGGGCCTCACCGGCGGGGGGTGGCCGATGTATCGCAT
>CAYUFY010000573.1:0-2758 GCA_964443795.1 uncultured Anaerolineales bacterium
AGCCTTCGGCGCGCATCGCGTCGGCGGGGTTCACCGAGGCCGCGCGGTCGGCGGGGTAAAGCGCGACGAGCATGGCGATGGCGGGCATGACCACCACCGCCAGAGCCGCCGCCGCCCAGGGGAGCGTAGGCGCTTGGGCCAGCGGGCCGAGCATCGAGCGTGTGAACTCGGCCAACAAGCGCACGCTGGCCCAACTGAGAGCCAGCGCGGCCATCACGCCCAAGATACTGCCTACGAGACCGAGCAAGCCCGCCTCGGCTACGACCAGACCGCGCACTTGCGCCTGCGTTAGCCCGAGGGCGCGTAGGGTGCCCAGCTCGCGTTGACGTTCCAACACCGAGGCCACCAGCACATTGATTAAGTTTAGGCCAGACAGCAGGCCAGTGATGGAGGTCAACCCCGCGAACAAAGCCATCAGGGCCCCAAAGTATTGGTCACCGATTTGTTGAGACCACTGCGCCAAGTCCTTCACCAAGACCAAGTTGTGTTTGCGAGCCAGCGTGGCGAGCCGGTCAGCCAAGGCGGCCTTATCCTGCCCAGGTAGGGCATTCACCAAAAAGACAGCGGGGTAGACCCCAAAGTAACGCTGACCGTATTCCTGGGGGATAAAAGTTTGGCCGATATGAACCAGGCCCACCGTGAATGTGACCGGGCCTTCGAGCGTGTTGATGACCGTGGTGTCGCCGACACTCAAGTTCTGGCGACGCGCGGCAATTTCGGTCACGAACAGAGTCGGGCCAGCGGCGACGTAGCGCTCACCTTCAGCCAGCGAGCCTCCGCCTGGGATTGGCTTTGCCACCTGCGGGAGGGCGTGTAGGAAATCAAGACTGGCGACCGTCACATCGTTGACCCCCGTCATCTGAGAGCCAAGCGGCATTAAGTCATAGCCGGGCAAGCCAGTGACCCCATAGTCCAGCACCTGCGCCTCGGGCCCTAGCGCGGCGAGGTCGGCTTCCAGTTCAGTCGGCACAGGTGGCAAGATGGTGCTCGGAACCGCGTCGGGGCGCACCAGCATGAAATCTCCGGAGAGGTAAGGCTCGGCGAGTTGGGTAAGGAATAAACCAGTGAGGCCCACCGTGAACCCAGCAAAGGAAATTACAAGCATCAGGCTGATGGCAAACATGAGCGCGGTGAATAAGGCCCGCGAGCGTTGTTTGCGAATGTTGCCTGCCCCGAGGCGCGCGACCACTGACCGAGGAAAGATGCGCTCAACCGCCCATAGCCCGCCGCGCAACGCCCCCGGCAGAGCCAGCAAGATGAAGAGCGGCGGGAAGAGCAGAGAGACAAAGGCATCGAGGAGCAGACCCAACGTATTGGCCTCGCCCGAGCGGGCAATGACCGCATTCGTAGCCCCCCAGGTCAGCGCCAGCCCGAGCGCGCCTACCCACCCCCAACGGTCATACAAAATGTAGGCGCGGGTCTGCGTCTCGCTTGACCGTTCACCACCGCTGATGGCAGTGAGCGGGCTGACGCGCCCCGCCTGCCAAGCCAACCCGAACGTGGTAGCGAGGGTGACTAACACGCCCACGCCCACCGCCAACAACGCACCGTCGAGCGGGATAGCGGTGTCGGCGACGCGGATTTGCCCTGCGCCAAAACCCGAAGTCACCCCGTTCAATGCCGGGACTAGCACCAAAGCCAGCCCCAACCCAAGCGGCAGTCCGGTTAACGAACCCGCGCCCGCCATGAGCAAAGCCTCGCTGAGCGTCTGCCTCAGCACCTGACCGCGTGTCATGCCCAACGCGCGCAACTGCCCAATTTCACGTTGGCGCTCAGCGAGCGTCAGGGCAAAGGCGTTGTAGATGACGTAAGCGCTGGCCAGCAAGACGACCAGACTGGCCAGCGGGAAAGCGGTTGTGGCCAGCGCCGTCGCCAAGTCCTCGATTGTGCTTAACGAAGACCCATGGTCGCGCGCGCTCGTCACCACATAGATAGTGCCGAGAGAAGTCGCTAAGGTATCTTTGGCCTCCTGCAATACCGCGCTCGGCTGGAGACGCACTAATATGGAGGTCGCCATTCCGGGTTGGCCGAGCGCGCTTTGTAAAGTATCCAGTGGTAACAAAGCGCTGGGTTGCCCTAATGGGTTGGCTTTGAGTAAGCCGACGACTTTAAATTCGTAAGGCTTCCCTTCAAGCTCCAACCGCACGGTCTGCCCCACGCCGAGGCCGTTTTGCGCGGCCCAGATGTCGGGCAAGAGAATCTCAAGACCTTCGGGGTCTGGGAGACCCCGAAGGTCTGTCCCGGCAATTAATTCATAAGGCGTAAGCACCCGTGCCGGGTCCACGCCGAGCAGTTCTAAATTGCTCTCGGCGAGGGCGTAGTGATAAAGGGGCGCGACTTCTTCAACCGCCGGATTTTTGAGAATCTCGGCGGCGATGGAGATGGGGAAGAACCGCGCGCGGCCGGGCGAGACTTCAAGGTCTGCCCCCGCGAGTTTGCTGGCGCGCAAGGTGGCGGCTTGCTCATCGGCGGCCACACTGACGATGCGCGTGGCAAACACCAGCGCCACCCCGAGCGCGATGGCAAAAACGGTGAAGAGCGTGCGCCCGGTGCGGGCGCGGAGGTTGCGGAGGGCGAGGAGGAACATAGGGAAACTCCTGAAATCTAAACTACCAGCCAAGCATCCAATCCGCTATCAGACGCGCGCTACAACTCCAGCCCGGCCATCACATCCATAATCGGTTGGATGTTGTGCGTTTGCGCGTTGGCGTTCTTGAGTTCGCGCACGATGTGGCCGTCTTTGAGAAACACCACCCGG
>CAYUFY010000574.1:0-2740 GCA_964443795.1 uncultured Anaerolineales bacterium
AACAGCCCGGTGCTCAGGTCAATCACCACAATGGCCTCCGGCGCATATTCCACCATGGTTTGCAAGCGGGCTTCACTCTCGCGCACGGCTTCTTCGGCCCGTTTGCGTTCGGTGATGTCCGTGATGGTCACCCGCAAGCGGGGCTGGTCACCCGGGAGACGCACCAAGCGGATTTCACATGGGAACTCTTCCCCTTGCCCATTGATATGATTCCACTCAAAGACGTTACTACCGGTTTGCATGGCGAGGCCAATCAACTCCAGCGCTTTTTCCGTGGAGTCGCGGCCATCGGGTTGCCGGGGCGGGCTCATCTGCGCCGGTCCCACTTGCATCAGTTCAGCATGGGGAAGCCCATAGAGTTTTTCAGCATTTTCATTGGACGAGATAAACAGACCCGTGGTCAGGTCAAGCACGGCAATACCTTCAGCCGCGTAATCCACCAAAGATTTCGCTTCCTGTAGAGCGGCTTCAGCGCGGTCGTATGAGCTAGCGTTCTGGAGTGAAATGGCCACCTGACTAGCGAGTGATTCGAGCAGGGTGATATCGGCGGCGGTAATGTCGTTGGTCACATCGTCCTGCACATCCAACACGCCCAACACTCGGTCACCGATGGTGATCGGGATGGCGGCCTCCGCCTTGGTATTCGGCAAAAGTTTATTGGGGAGCCAGTCCGGGTCGTGTGAGGTATCCGACACCAGCACGGATGCGCGCTTGTCCGCCGCGCGCCCCACCAGACCGCGACCTTTGGGGAGCGTATGTCCGCGTTTCAGCATCTCAGCGCCAGCTTCGCCCGTCCCGGCGGTCAAGACCAGGTTCTCACCCGCCTCATCGAATAAATAGATTTGAGCATAATAATAATTGAAGGCCGTTTGCACCTGACTCACCACTTCATTCGCCAGTTGGCGCGGATCAAGGATGGAGGTGAGACTGCGGCTGACTTCAGCCGAGACTTCCAAGGCTTTGGTGCGCTCGGCTACGCGTTGCTCCAGCGAGGCCGACAAGGCTTGCAATTCGCGGTTGCTCTGAGCCACCGAAAGCTCGCCAACGCGCGCCCGGCTCAGGGAAACTTGAATGCTATTCGAAGCCAGGCGAAAGACCAGACCAACCAGCAAATAACCGACAACGGTGGTGATGAGGCCGCTGACCGGAGTGGGAGGCACACTGACGACCTCCAACCTGCCACTGACTCCCGCCCAGGTGATGGCGATGGAGGACAGGATAAATAGGGTGGCCGCGATGAGCGCGCCCCGCCCCCCCAAGAGCAAGCCACTGACCACGATGATGGCCGCCACGATGACGGCGAAGGGGCGCGGCTCACCGGCGGCTTGAACATTGAGGTAGGTGAATAACAAAACAAACCCACCGATTAACAAGATACTGGCGCCCCGCACGTAACTCCGGCGCATTAACCAATACAGGGCCACAAGTAAGCCTGTCAGCCCCACCCCCACAGGGATGAGCTGTAACCGGTTGGCCGGTAGCAAAATAGCATTGACCACCACCAACGGCACCAATAAAGCCAGGCTAAACACGATGGTGTTAAGCAGGCCAGCCACCCGCGTCTGCTCTTCATCTTCAAAGACCGGCGGGGCCACAAATTTTCGCATCGCACTTAACCAGGTGTTCATGATTGAGTTACCTCCTTACCGTTCAGCGTGTCTGTCCCCCCGATTTCCACCACCGCGCGGCGCACTTTGAGCAATTGCCCAATCTCGCGCGCGGCCACCTGCACCGCGCTCTCGACCGAGATGGTGCTCCGAATTTTCTGGTTAATGGCGTTGATGAGCGCCTCGCGCTCGGCGCGTTGTTGCGTCGTAGCGAACGAGCGGAGGTTCTCAATGGCGATGGAGACTTGGTTGGCAATGGCCGTGAGTAGGTCGCGCTCGGTAGCGGTGTAGAGGCCAGGGGTGGTGATGCTTTGCACCGCCATGACCCCCAGCACCTGATCGCCATAGCGCAGTGGCACGCCCAGCCACGATTGCGCGGGCCGGGCATCGCCGACCGTCAGGAGTTCGATGCCCCGCGCCCGCATGCCTTCGATCACATTGGCGCTCAGGAGTAAGGCCTCGCCGGTGCGCAGGACATATTCGGTCATGCTGGTGCCCAACGGGCGCGCTGGGGCACGGATGGCCAGCCGATTGTCGTAAATCACCGGGAAGGAGACCGTTTGGTTGGCCGCATCGTAGAGGGCCACGTAAAAATTGGTGGCATCCATGACGCGTGCGACAAACTCGTACACTTTTTCGTAGAGGTCGGCTTCCAGGCGCAGGGTGGTGAGCACGCGCCCCAACTCATTCAGCACCGCCAGCCGGGTGGCCTGGGCTTCGGAATCGGTCAAGGCCCGCTGGGTCTGTTCGGTGAGCCGCAAGTTTTCGAGATGCGCGCTCAGGCGCGCGGTGACGGTCGCC
This sequence comes from uncultured Anaerolineales bacterium, assembly GCA_964443795.1. GTDB lineage: Bacteria > Chloroflexota > Anaerolineae > Anaerolineales > UBA6663 > DATDRS01. Next base: position 2,409 of record CAYUFY010000574.1, read on the forward strand.
ACCAGCGCCGTTTGGGACTCATCCAGCCCGGCTTCGGGCGAAACGGCCAGTTCGCCAATCTGTTCACCTTGCACGGTCAGGGGGTACATCACCGACGGAGTGGCCGCCGCTGAGGGACTGGGGCCGCGCTGCAGCGGGGTAATCTGGTTGAGGTCATAGGCATAGCCTGCGCCCATGTGCTGGGTGGCCTGCAGGTAGGTTTCCCAGCCTTCGCGGGTTAACCGGCGGGTGGCGTCTTCGGCTTGAGCGCGGGCTTGTTCGGCTTGGGCGAGGAGGCGCAGGTTTTCCACTTGTTGGGCGACCTGCCGGGCCACCACGGTGGCCAGTTCGAT
>CAYUFY010000575.1:0-2719 GCA_964443795.1 uncultured Anaerolineales bacterium
GCGCCAGGGCTTGCTCTTGTTCCGCATTGGGGTAGAGCCGAAACTTGAAGGCTTTATTGATGACCATCCTTACAATTATACTACCAAAATTGTAAGATACAAGCCGGGTTCGCCTACAGCGCAAAAGCTATAAATGAAGCGCCGGGTTGAGAGATGATATTCGGGAGTTCCCAAACCCGAGGAGGTAGGCATAATCTTCGCTTGAAAAATATCGAGAAAACGCGATTGAAAAGCGTTAGAGCAAGTTTTCACCTCTGCGGGTTTGGGAACTCCCTGATATTCTCAACCCGGCGGTGCGCGCCGATGGTTCAGTAGGAGCGGATTGCATCCGCGATTAGTTTACCCAAACCGCCCGGTCACATAATCCTCGGTGCGCTGGTCTTTGGGGGCCACGAACAGTTCTTTGCCGGTGCCGTATTCAATCAGTTGGCCTTGGAGGAAAAACGCGGCACGGTCGGCGATGCGCGCGGCTTGTTGCACTGAGTGTGGGACGATGACCACGGTGTAATCCTTTTTGATTTCCTGCAACGAGGCTTCGACTTTGCCGGTAGAGATGGGGTCGAGGCCGGAGGTGGGTTCGTCGAGCAGGACGACTTCGGGTTCGAGGGCCAGCGCGCGGGCCAGGCACAGGCGTTGCTGTTGCCCACCCGAGAGCGCGATGGCCGGGTCGTTGAGACGGTCTTGCACTTCATCCCACAGCGCGGCGGCGCGCAGAGATTTTTCGACGGCGGTGGCAAGTTGGCCCGCATGGCGCACCCCCGCCAGTTCGAGGCCGTAAGTCACGTTTTGGCGGATGCTCATGGGCAGGGGAATCGGTTGGGCAAACACCATCCCCACGCGGCGGCGGAGGGCGACCACGTCCAGGCGCGGGTCGAGCAGGTTTTCGCCATCGAGCAGAATCCGCCCGGTCAGGCGCACGCCGTCCACCAAATCATTCAGGCGGTTGAGCGCGCGGAGTAGGGTGCTTTTGCCGCCGCCCGCCGGGCCGAAGAGCACGGTGATTTCATTGGCGGGAATCTCGAGCGAGACATCGCGCAGGGATTCGGTGCCGTCGTCGTATTGGACGGAGACGTGGTCAATGATGATTTTGGGAGACATGAGTTATCAGTGAACAGTGATCAGTTATCAGTCAGTGAGCAACTGCTTAGGAATGAGAATTTTTTATCTGTCCAGTTCCAGGCAAATTCCGAGTAGATTCTGAGTGTCCAGACAGCACCAAATCGGACAGTTATTTAATTCTCATTCCTTACTGATAACTGATGACTGTCTTTACCACTGCCTTCGCGCGCGCGCCCGCGAGCGAATGAGGGTGGCGATGGTCATCATGGAGAGCACGAACGCCAGCAGGACCAGCGCTGTGCCGTACTGAATTTGGATGGGCATCCCCGGCACCTGAGTGGAGATGACGAATAGGTGATAGGGCAGGGCCATGGTGGCATCGAAGACCGAGTCAGGGAGTTGCGGCAGGAAGAAGGCAGCGGCGGTGAAGAGAATGGGGGCAGTCTCTCCGGCGGCGCGTTCGAGACCGAGGATGACCCCGGTGAGGATGCCGGGGAGCGCCTGCGGCAGGACGATGCGCCAGACGGTTTGCCATTTGGTGCCGCCCAGGCTGATGCTGACCACGCGGAAACTTTGCGGCACCGAGCGCAGGGCTTCTTCGGCGGTGGAGATGATGACCGGGAGCGTCATGATGGACAGGGTGAGACAACCCGCCACAATGGAGGTGCCGAACTTAAGAAACAGCACGAACAGCCCGAGGCCAAACAGGCCATAGACCACCGACGGGATGCCGGCCAGATTGATGATGGCGATGCGAATGGCGCGGGTGAGACGGTTGTCTTTGGCATATTCGGAGAGATAAATGGCGGCGGCCACGCCCAGCGGGACGGCGATGACCCCGGTGCCGAGTGTGAGATACATGGTGCCCACAATGGCGGGCCAGATGCCCCCGGCGCGCATGCCGTCATACGGCGCGGCGGAAAGAAATTCCCACGACATCGCCGGCCACCCCAACCAGACGATGTAACCCACCACGAGAAAGATGGGGGTCACAGTGATGAGGGCGGCGAGGGTGATGAGGCTGAAGACGAGGCGTTGGGTAAGTTGGCGGGACATTTAAGCAACCACAGATTGCACGGATTTCACAGATTTGATATTTTAGACAATGCGACGCTCATGTTGCAATGATTTTGCACCGAAGTTGAGCAACAACCCAACCCGCACGCCCGTGGTTTTGAGATAGTTGAGGAGTTGCGCTTCGTCAATCGCTGTCAGTGACCGTTGAGCTTTCAACTCGGCAATCACTTTGCCTTCCACTAAAAAATCAGCTTTGTACTGACCAATAAGCATGCCTTTGTAATGGACGTCGAGCAGTTTTTGTCGTTCGAATGGCAGACCCAGCACTTGCAGTTCATAGGCTAACGCCGCTTCATAAACGCTTTCTAAAAAGCCCGGCCCCAGGGTTTGGTGAACCTCCATGGCGGCCCCAATGATTTTGTACGTTAGTTCAGCAAAAAGAAGTACCTCGGCCATTTCCGCTGCCAAATAATCTGTGTAATCAGTGAAATCTGTGGTTACTTTTCTTGACGCTCAAGAAAGAAGGCGCTCCGCGCGTTTCTTTTGTTGGAACACCACCGCGCTGGCGGTGAGATTGACAATGAAGGAAATGACCGATTGAAACCCGCCGCAAGCCACAGGGCTTCCAGCCCTGGTGGATAAG
>CAYUFY010000576.1:0-2695 GCA_964443795.1 uncultured Anaerolineales bacterium
GCTGGCTTCGCAATCAGAACCCCCCGCCTTTAGGCGTGGGGAGTAGTCAGGCTTTCACTTCACACCTACTCACGCATCCTGGCTGAACATGGCCGAAGTAGAACTCAGTGTTTTGTCTGGGCAGTGCTTATCTCGGCGCATTGCCGATGACTGGACCCTTCGCTTCGAGATCGCCGCCTGGGAAAATGCTCGCCATGAACGCCAAGCCATAATAGACCTCTTGCGAAAGTCGGTTAGCCGACTTTCGTGAGTTCCAAGTTGTAGATCGCCGCAATCAAATTGAACCGTAGCCCAAAGCGTTTGCGGCGGTTGCGATAACGCTCGCTCAGGATCCGAAAGATTTTGAGTTTGCGGATGATGTTTTCAATCAAGATCCGCTTGCGGGACAGCGCCCGGTTACTGGCTTTGTGTTCCGCCGTTACCGGAGGCAACTGGGTCTTTTTGAACGGGGTCTGGCGCTTGGCGTGCAACTTCGCCAAGCCCTGGTAACCCGCAGCCGCGATCGCTTCGATGGTCGGCGGGAGGGGAGAGCGACTGTTCTTAAACAACTAAAAATCATGCTCCCTCCCGTTCCCGAAGTCAGTGGCTAAAATGGTTTTCGTGTGCAGATTAGCCATGCGTTGGGCTTTTTGCGTATGCCGCTTCTTTTTGCCACGGGAATGGCGCCGGGGTCTTTTGGGGGGGCGCTCAAGCGGTTGGTCGGTGACATCCAGGAGCACGACTTCCATCGCGGTGGCGCGCGCCTGTAACACCGGCTTGCCCGGCCAATGAAATTGCTTCGACTGCTGCGCGCGTTTTCGATTTTCTGGATCGTCCGGCAGACGCTGGCTTCGCTCACGCCGTCAGTCCTGCCGATGTGAAATTCCGTGCGGTATTCGCGCCCGTACATCAAGGTCAGCAGGCGTTGATCCGCACGCGGTCACTTGCAGGGACGACCAAAAACCCGCAAGGCCGTCACTACGACCCGCATCGCGGCAAACGGGCTCCGTTGTACCCCCGTTGACCGTTTGAAATCTTCGTCACTCAGAGTTTGGACAGTTTCGTATCGCCTGCGCCCATTGTGGCACACTTATGCAAGAGGTCTAATAAAGGAATTCAATACCACCTGGTTGTGGGACAAGCTACGGGCCCAGGGTGGGGCCTACGGTGGTTTTGCCATTGGTGACTCACGGTCGGGATCGTTTAGTTATCTGTCGTACCGGGATCCGAACCTGTTGGGCACTTTGGCCAACTATGCTGACACTCCCAATTTTCTGCGCACCCTGGACTTGAGCGAGCGTGAGTTGACCTGAACAAGGTCTTTGGCATCACCTTCCGGACTCTGCCCACCGACCACACTGGGGTGTCGCATATTTTGGAACATTCAGTGCTGGGCGGGTCGCGCAAATATCCATTGAAAGAGCCGTTTGTGGAATTACTCAAAGGTTCACTGGCGACCTGTGTCAACGCCATGACCTTTCCGGATATGACCACCTACCCGGTCGCGAGCCAGAATACCCAGGATTTTTACAATCTCATTGAGGTCTATCTGGATGCGGTGTTTTATCCCCGCCTCACCCGGGAGACCTGGGAACAGGAAGGTGGCATTATGAAGGGTGCCTATGCCAGCGCGGAGACGGTGCTGAGTCTGGAAGCCCAGCAGGCCCTGTTTCCGGACACGGTCTATGGAATGCATACGGGGGGGCACCCCTTGCACATCCCTAAACTGACGTATGAGCAGTTGAAAGCCTTTTACGCCACGCATTATCATCCGTCCAACGCGCGGATTTTCTTTAGTGGGGATGACCCGCCGGCCGAGCGGTTACGGATCTTGGACGCCTGGCTCAGCGCCTTTGACCGCGCTGCGCCGGCAGCTGCCGTGAGTTTGCAGGCGCCCTTTGCCGAGCCCCGCACGCGCCGGGCCGCCTACCCGGTGAGCGAAGAGACCCCTCACCCAACCGCGTACGTCGTGGTGAATTGGGTGCTGGCGGCGGGCCATGACCCCACGCGCAATCTGGCCTTTGAGTTGTTGCAGCAGATTTTACTGGGGTCACCCGCCGCGCCACTCCGCCGGGCCCTGCGGGAGTCCCAACTGGGCGAAGCGCTCGCCAATCCATTTGATTTTTTTCTGGGACGGCAACTCCCCTTCGCGGCGGGCCTCAAGGGCGTGGCCCCGGCGGACCCGGAGCAGGTCCGAGCGCCTGGTGTTAGAAACCCTGACCCGGCTAGTCACCGACGGCCTTGACCCCGCGACGGTGGAGGCCGCGCTCAACACCGTTGAATTTCGGCTACGGGAGAGTCAGCTGGAGGGCTTGCCGCGTGGCTTGTTATGGATGTTGCGCGCGCTGGGGACGTGGTTGCATGAGGGGGACCCCCTGGCGCCACTGGCGTTTGAAGCCCCGCTCAACACAATCAAACAACGTGTTTTTTATAATCGAAAAGAGCCGCACTTTATAATCGAAAATGACCGCACTTGAGCGAGGGGTAGCACCCCGCTACAGCGTGGTGGGGTGAAAAGCGTAACTTCTCAATAAATCGCGGTTGAACATTTGTACCACACCTTCAACTGCCATATACGGAGATGGCGCAATGAATAAGCCACGTATATGGCGGCCAGAATACATTAGAACGGATGTTTACCCCGAATTATTGAGAAGATACTGAAAAGTTTGTAAAAAAAGGGGTTCATTGGCAAACTCTGGGGACTTCCACACCC
>CAYUFY010000577.1:0-2689 GCA_964443795.1 uncultured Anaerolineales bacterium
GTGAATCACTCATGGGCTTCTGGCTTAAATGACTGAACCGCCTCGATTACCGCCATTTGCTCGGTCTCGGTTAGTTCCGGGTACATAGGCAGGGAGAGCACGGTGCGCGCGGCTTGTTCGGTCTGGGGCAAGTGGTTGGAGCCGGGGAGCCGCCCGGCATAAGCCGGTTGCAAATGCACCGGCACCGGGTAATGCACCAGCGCGCCCACGCCCCTGCTTTTGAGAAATTTTTGCAGATCATCCCGGCGGTCTGAGCGGATGACATAGAGATGATAGACGTGCCCCGCGCCCGGGCGGGTGACGGGCAGATCGAGACAGCACCCCGCGAGGGCGCGGTCATAAGTCGCGGCCAACCGCACCCGCGCGGCGTTATCATCATCTAAATAACGCAATTTCACGCGCAGGATGGCCGCCTGTAATTCGTCGAGACGGGAGTTCCAGCCGTGAATATGACTCACATAGCGTTCGGCCCAGCCATATTCGCGCAACAAGCGCACCCGCTCGGCCAACGCCGGGTCGTCGGTGACCACCGCCCCGGCATCCCCTAGTGCGCCAAGATTTTTGGTGGGGTAGAAACTAAAACACGCGATGGCCCCCATAGAGCCGACGCGTCGCCCATGATAGGTCGCGCCATGGGCCTGCGCGCAATCTTCAATAACGCGCAAGTTATGTTGGCGGGCAAAGGCCAAGATTGGGTCAAGGTCAGCCGATTGGCCATAGAGATGCACCGGGATGATAGCTTTAGTGCGGGGGCTGAGGGCGGCTTCCAAATGCCGGGGGTCGAGTGCCAGCGCGTCCGGTTCAATATCCACCAGCACGGGTGTGGCCCCGCACAATTCGATGGCGGCCACCGTGGCCACGGCGGTGTGAGCCACCGTGATGACTTCGTCGCCCGGGCCAAGACCACAGGCCGCGAGGGCCAGGTGCAACGCCTCAGTGCCGCTCCCCACCCCAGTGGCAAAGCGCACGCCCACATAGGCGGCAAACTCAGCCTCAAAGGCCGCGACTTCATCGCCCAAAATATATCGCCCGCCCGCCAGCACGCGTTGCAGAGCGGCATCAATTTCAGCCTGGTGCGCGAGATACTGCGCCCGAGGGTTGCTACACAAGATCATGGGGCAAACGAAAATGCGTTAACGCGCGGGGGTGAGGGTCTGGGCGCGCACCGCATGCCGGGTATCCACAATCAGCGCGGCATGGCGTTTGAGCCAGTCCCAATCATAGGTCGCATGATTGGTCACAATCAACACGCAATCGGCGGCCTTAACCACCGCCTCGGTAAATTCGGTGGCGGGCGTTTCCAGGCCTTCGTGCCGGAGTGAGGTCACATAGGGGTCGTGAAAACTCACCTGTGCGCCCCGGGCTTCGAGGAGTTGGATAATATCAATGGCCGGGCTTTCACGCACATCATCAATATTGGGCTTGTAGGTCACGCCCAACACTAAAACCCGACTTCCATTGACTGCTTTGCGCGCGGCGTTGAGGGCGTCGGCCACTTTGACCACCCAATATTCAGGCATACCAGTATTGATCTCGCTGGCCAGTTGGATGAACCGCGCGTTGTAGTTGAGCGTGCGCAACTTCCACGAGAGATAGAGTGGGTCGAGCGGGATGCAGTGTCCCCCCACCCCGGGGCCGGGGGTGAATTTCATAAAGCCATAAGGTTTGGTAGCCGCCGCTTCAATAATTTCCCAGGCGTCCAAGCCCAGTTTGTCGCACATCAGCAACACTTCGTTGACGAGCGCGATGTTGACCGCGCGGAAGGTATTTTCCAGCAACTTCACCATCTCCGCCGCGGCCGCCGAGCTCACTGGCACCACCCGTTCGGTCACATAAGCATAGAGCGCCGTGACAATTTCGGTGCAAGCTGGGGTTACGCCGCCCACCACTTTGGGCGTGGTTTTCAACACAAAATCCTGGCGGCCAGGGTCAATGCGCTCGGGCGAGAACGCCACAAAGACATCCGCCCCGACTTGATAACCATTTTGTACAATGCGCGGGATGATGATCTCTTCCGTGGTGCCGGGGTAGGTGGTGCTTTCGAGGACAATGAGCATCCCCGGATGAACATATTGCGCCACCGCATCCGAAGCCGAGATGACATAGGAGAGGTCGGGGTCGTGCGTTTTGGAGAGCGGCGTGGGCACACAGATGGAGACGGCATCGCATTCGCCCAACGCGCTAAAGTCGGTTGTCGCCCGCAAACGCCCCGATTGCACCACCGTCATCAGTTCAGCGGTGGGCACATCGCCGATATAGGAGTTGCCAGCATTCACGGCCTCCACTTTCCGGGCGTCCACGTCAATTCCCGTCACCCGAAAGCCGGATTTGGCGAATTCCACCGCCAAAGGTAGGCCCACATACCCGAGGCCAATAACCCCGATATGCGCCTGGCGGGCGGCGATTTTAGCCAGTAAGTTTTTTTTATGCTCAATCATGGTCTTCAAATCAACTCTCTGATTCAGTCAATGGCCGGCTTAGGGGCGACTTGCCCTCCAGTAGGAACCTGCCCCACCGGGTAACGGGGAACCGACGGTGTAGCCGTCCCTTGCCACCATTCCTTGCCCCATGCCACCACACACCCGAGCATCAAGCCAATCGCCCCGGCGAGTGCCACCGGGGTCAGCCGCGAATTAGCCGCTTTTTGTGGCACACTCGCCTGACTCGCCAGCCGGACAATATCTTCATC
>CAYUFY010000578.1:0-2684 GCA_964443795.1 uncultured Anaerolineales bacterium
GCGTGCCGAACACATCAATGGCCAGAGCTTGTGAGGAATGTTCTTTGTAGGTGTCAATAATCGTGCCATCCACGGCCCCATGCCAGCGAAATTGTTCCCAGGGTTCAATCGCTGGTTGCGCCGCCGGGAAGAGATTGGCGGCGAGCTTGCGACGCAGGGCGGGGGTGATGGGGACTAGAGGCATGCTCAAACTCGACCGACGGGAGGCGCCTTTACCAGCGGGCATGATGTTCTTCAGCAAAGCCAATAAGTTGGTCAATGACGAGCGTCTCACCGGCGTCGGTGACCACCGTGCCCCGGTAGCGCCCAAATAGTTGATGGACTTCCGACCGCAACACGCCCAGGTCGGTCTTGGCGACTCGTTCGGTGAACGGCGTGAACTCCAGGGCCAGGCGTCCGTCGGGAGCGCGCATCGTCCAGGGGCGCATAAACTGTTTGGCATCGTAGTCAAACTGCACGGCCTCCAACTTGTGGATCCGTCCATTGACGATCAAGGCATTCTCCGTCGCCGCCGATGTGTCGCCAAACCCAAAGCCCAGATTCAACCCTACTGTCCGCCGGTCGGGGAGAAAGCCTGACGCGCTGGCCCACACCCAGAATGACTCGTATTCCCACACGCCACGCCCCCAATCCATGTTGCCCAGTGTGGTCTCTGGCCGCAAGTCGGTGCGCGCGCCGCCGAGTTCCAGCCAACCTTCCACCGGCAGGCAGTTCATTTTGCGGTTGTAGTAGAAGCGTTGGCCGCGGATGGGAATCACGATGGTCATCGATTCATGGTCCGGCGGTGTCTGAAGGGTTGCTTCGACGCGCAGGGTATGGCCGCCAAAGTTGGGCCAGGTCACTGAAAGTTGGCGCGCGGCCGCCTGAGCCGTGAAGCGCAAAGTGACGCGGCCATTGTCATACACGCTTTCACCGGCGGTGCTGTTGCGCGGCAAGATCACCCCGCGCGCCAGGGGCAAGGTCAGGGTTTCTTCGTGATACGCGCCGGTTTCAAAGTTGACGCGATAGGCGAAGATGGAGCCCAAATAGCCAATATCGGCGATGGTGAAGGAGTAAAAATCGGTGGGGGTGGTGAAGCCGTAATAGTCCCAGCGTTTGAGCCGCAAGCCTTGGAGGGCGCGCCAGGCCACGGTGCGCGTGTTCTCCAAATTGCAGTCCCAGACAGGTTGACGCGCCCAGCCTGCCTTCACCAATTGGCCCTGCGCATCGAGCAACGAACCCGTGGTATGAATTTCAGTTTGCATAACCCGACTCCTGTTTAGTGGATTTAGCCGAACGCCGCAAACCCATCCGTGTAGAGCGCCTGCAACAATCGGCAGGCGCGCTCAGCCGTGTGCGGATAACAATAGTTGAGTTTGCCGCGTGAGCCGTGAAACTTGGGCAGGATTTTCAGAAGCAACGCCGCGTCTAACGCGGCCTCGACTCCGCCGAGCGGGTTGAAGAGCTGGCTGTCTTAAGCCCAATAGAGAAACCAGATAATTTCATCGAAGACGCGGTAGCCAAAATGCAACCCGGCCGGACGCAACAGTTGGTTGCGAGTTTGCATCGAGGCTCGAACTTCAGGGTGAGCGACCAGGTAGGCGGCCAGCTCAGTTTTAGCCGGGGAGCTGCAGCCTGTGAATTCGCCAGCACCCGTAAAACGCGCCAACAATTGGGCCAGGTTAACCAGATTGGTTTCCTGGGTTTCAGCGACCGGAAGCAAGTAGGTGCTACAGTCGGCCTCGGTCAGTTCAAGCGTGAAGGCGCGGTCTAACACTTTGACCGTGCCGATGACATGGTTACTCGGCAACATGCCTATATTGCGGCGGGCTTTTCCCAATCCGCTTGGCAATTTTGGGGTATTTGCCTTTTGGCGTTTTCGCCTCGATTGCCAGCACGTTGATCTGATGCCACCAATCGTCGCCAAAGTCGAACCAATAGCCAAACGCTTGGTTTTTTCTCAGTTTCAGATCGTCCAATGCAGTTTCTCTTACATCGCCCGCCAATTTGCCACCCATGATTTCGTCATCGGTCGAAGAAAAACTGTAGCGTCTGGCTTTGCGGTCGTTGGGGCCTTTGCCGCCAATTTGGAACTCGTACAAATGATGGTCAAAACGATTGAAGGCTTTGAAGATGGCATCGTGCAATTCTTCAAGCGTTTGGTCGCCGCAGATTTCGATAGTTCTGGTGATGACGGGGTTTTTCGTGATAAATTTTTGGTCAATCGGGCCGGAGATGATGAAGACTTCCAGAGTGTAGATGTTCATGGATTGCGTCTTTACTCCTCATTCTCTGCTAAAAGATTCTCCAACTCCGCTTTTCTGTTTTCCAGCGTGAGCGCCTGTTCTTTCAGGGCTTTCAGTGCCTTTTTGATTTCTGACAATTCCTTCTTCCACTTTCTCTTGTTCAAGTAGTTCTTGCCATATTTTTCATTGACCAGCGCTTCCACTTCACGGCGGATCAACCTGAGGAAGGGAGCGCCGTAAATACTGTTCTCACGGTATTGTAATTTACCCGCGCGAATACCCGCGCCAATTTCATCGAAGGTCAAGCCGAATTCCTTTTCGGCGGATTTGTGACTCAAGGTCGCGCCTTTGGTTGTCCATGCGGAGTCGTTGGATGTAGAGGTCATTAATAATATTCCTTGACAGTAACCGTTCAGATGGTGGTGAGATTAGGTCGTAACCTTTGTCATGTTCGGCACC
>CAYUFY010000579.1:0-2647 GCA_964443795.1 uncultured Anaerolineales bacterium
GCCAATCCAGCACGTTGTAGTTGTAATATAAGTGCTTGGCATTGGTCGGGGCGAACTGCAAATTGACAATGACCTGATTGGCGCTGGTCAGTTTATCCAGCTTGAATTTCATGGGCGCGGCGTCGGTGAAGTCCGGGACGTTGCTGGTGGCCAGCGGCGCGCTGGTGGGGGCGAGGCCGCTCGGGGGCGCGCCCACGCGCAGGGTCGGGCTGAGGTCCAGGTTATCGGCCACGCCATCGTTGTCGCTGTCCAGGTCAAATACATCGGGGAAGTTGTCGCCATCGCTGTCGGTGCAGGCCGGGGCGTTGGCGCTGGTGTAAGTGGCGGGCGGGGTGGAATTGAGGAGCGGCTGGCATTCCAGTCCGTCGAGGAGGGTGTCGCGGTCTGTGTCCAAAGATAAGGGGTCGGTGTACCAGGTTTGCGATTTGTATTGGAAGCCGACCACTTCCACTCGATCGTAAACACCATCACTGTCGGTGTCAGCGCGGATGGGGTCGGTACCCAGGTAAAGCCCTTCCTGCCCATCGGTTAGACCGTCTTTGTCGGTATCGGTTTGGTTGGGGTCGCTCCCCAACTGGCATTCCAACTGGTCGTTGAGGCCGTCTTTGTCGGTGTCAGCGCCATCCGAGATGGTGCGGCAGGCATCGTTGGCGGTATCGCTTCCGGTGGTGGTGGCCGCGAGGGGGCGAGTGACCGCCCGGTCGTGCGCGTCCAGTTTGAGCAGGGTGGGGTCAATCAATGCATTTTGTTCATAGGCTGAGCGGCGCGGGTCCCAGTCGCGCCGCCCGAGCAGTGAATCCATCAGTTGCCGGGCTTGGTCGGTCTTTTCTTGCGCTTGCTGTTCGACGGCCTGCCGTTGTTCGGCCAGGGCTTGTTGTTGGCGCTGTTCGGTCTGAAACGCCAGCACCGGGGTGAGCATGGGCGCGGTCAGCTCGATGATGAGGGAGAGGATGATGACACCCGCCACGACGCGATAGGCGCGGTGTGTGCCGAGATAGAGATAGCCTACCCCCAGCACGGCGATGAAGCCCGTGAGGAGACCCAGATTCCCGGCGGTTTTTTGCAACCCGGGCAGGGTGGTGGGGAGGCTCAGTTTTTCGATCAAACCCAACGCGCCTAAAAGCCAGGGGCGGCTGGCCATGGCCGGGGGCCGGGCCGCAAAGTTGGAATAGGTGGTGTCTATGACGGCGCTAACCCGTTCGCCAGTGGGGCGTTGGGGCAGTTGCATGGTTACTTTCAGGCGGGCGGGCAAGCCCTCGGCGGTCATCCAGACTTCGCCGGTGGCGTTCATCTTGGCGTATTCGTCGGCCAGGCCCAGGTTCATGCCCGCCGGGAGCTTGCCCTGGTCCAGCAGGTATTGCTCCATCTCGTCGCGCAAATGTTCGGCCAGCGCCAGGCCATCCACATCAAAAGCAAAATGCGTGTAAACCGCGCCGAGCACGGTTTGGTCTCCCACATAGCGGGTGTTGCGCATGGCGGTGAGGAAAGCCAGCGAGTTGGCCGTTGGGTCGAAGGCGGCGGGAAAATCATCCAGCTTTTGCCAATCTTGCCCGCTACTCCGGCCCCAGGCTTGATCGCCTTCTACTTTAACGTCCAACGGCGCACCGGGTTGGTCAGGCCGGGCGAGAGTCAAGAGCAGGCGGCTGTCATTCAGGTTCGCCTCGCCGGAAAGGGTGAAGTGGTCTTCACGCGCGCCATACCCAATGTTGGTCACTTTAGGAGCTGGCAAAGTAGTCTGGGTAATATCCGAGACATAATGATAGGCTCCCGCTAACTTGGCTAATTGCCAAGCCGCCTCCACGCGTTGCATGGCGGTGGGTTGGGCGGCTTCGCCCGCGCCGGGCACAAACAATAGACTTAGAAGCGCGGTGGCAATGAGCACCAGCAGTATTGAGGAGCGAAGGATAGTTTTACGCATGGGTGATCTCCTGCTTTGGGAGCAGCTATGAACTAACGCACACCTTCCAAAAACCTTCCAATTTCATCAAAATTGAATAGGGGGTGCTATACTCAACGCAAATAGAGTTATTCAACCGTTTCTTTGGGGCTGACTGTGAGTGTCGGCGACCTGTTGCTCTAACCTAACCTCTGACCCAACCGGCGGCAATCCCAGTTCAGCCATCTCTCGTTCGAGAAATTTATGCAATTCCGCCAATGAGATGAAGGTCGTGGAAGCCTGGGTGGTGACATCTTCCAGCCCAAACCGAAGGGTGGAGCGTTGGGCTTCATTGACCCGCCAGACGCGGAGCAGAAATGAACGATGCGGTAGCATAATGACGGCCTCTTCAGGTAATAGCCCCTACTCTAACAAACGAACGCAAAAAGATCGTGAATAGACCCACCGCTCCCATGCGTGATCTCCAAACACCTGATCTGCGCCTGATGGGGCGCGAAGCCGAACTGGAACGGTTGCAAGCCTTCGTCCAGCCCATTTTCGAGGGGCGCTTTGCCGGCCTCGGCGCATTGACCGGCGCGGCAGGAACGGGCAAGCGCTATTTGGCGCGCGAATTTCTTCGGCGGCTCTGGCATGCCGTGCCCGGCCGGGCGGTGACTTTGCTCACTGGCCGCGTGCCCCCCCCTGCGGCCCCCCCCCGCCTGGCTTTCAATGAATTGCTCCGGGTTTATTTCAGCCAGATTTCTGGCGCTC
>CAYUFY010000580.1:0-2646 GCA_964443795.1 uncultured Anaerolineales bacterium
CCTGACCCTGAATGTGGGGGAGTTCTTCGCCATCCAAAGCACCGCCATTTACACGGGCCTCCCCGCCGGGCGGGTGGTGATTGGCGGGGGCTATCGGTTGTTGGCCACTCCGAGCACCTTGCCGCTGACGGGGTCGGTGAGCCTGCAATATCTGGCGAATGATGTCATCGTGGCCGGGGCCGATGAGAGTGACTTGAGCGTGTATTTCCACAACGGCACGCAATGGCAGGAACTGCCAACACAGGTGGATGAATATTTCAACTTTGCCACCGCCGACAGTAAGGGCGCGGGGTTATATGCGCTGATGGCCAGCATAAAAATCCCGCTCTACCGCGCGGGCTGGAACTTGATGGCCTACCCGGCGCGCGAGACCAACGCGGTCTTCACGGCCCTGTTATCCATCAAAGATGATTATGCGTTGGTCTATGGCTATGTGGCGACGGACACGGCTGACCCGTGGAAGGTCTATTCGCCCAAACCAACGGTGCCTGGTTGGGTGAACGACTTGCAGGTGTTGGAGTTTGGGCATGGCTATTGGATTAGCGTCACCAAAGCCCTGACGATTTATCTTGCGCCGCAAATGCCAACCAGCGCCCTGCTCGCTGACCCGCCCGCCACGTTCTACGGCGCAGTGACCAGCCGAGGCGATTTCGCGGCGGCGGCCGGGCAAAGTGTGACCGCGTGGGTCAACGGGCAAATGTGCGGGCAGACGACCACCCAAGCAATGGACGGGCAGATTGTGTATGCGGTGAATGTGCCGAGCGAGTGCGCCGCGCCGGGGCAGGGCGTCACCTTCTACATTGGCGCGCGCCCGATGAACACGACTGCGCTTTGGGATAACAGCGCCTTGCATGAACTGGCATTGATACCGGCGCAGAGGTTATATCTGCCGTTGATTGGGCGGTGAGGTGCTTATAAGCATTAGGTGAACACCACCCGATGAGTTGGTTTTAGCCGCAACGGGAGAGTTGAATGAACAATTCAAGTTGTTATTCATCATGGTCGAACGGGCAGCAATTCAATGTCTGGCTGATGTCCAGCCTGCTGTTGGCCGCTGGTCTGGTGTTGCTGTGGGGCGCGCCGTCGTTCGTAGCGGCCCTGGCCGCGCCTGAACGACAGCCCAGGGATGAGTCGCTCGCCGCTCCAACCCCGCTGACGCCCGCTACGGGGGGCAACGACCCGCTCACATTGTCCTGGTCGGCATCTCGCGCCAACAACAGCCGTCGCATCGCCTGGGGCGACTACGACACCGACGGCGATCTGGATTTGGCGGTCGGCAGTCCGTGGCAGCGGGTGATGGTTTACGCCAACGAGGGCAGCACACTCACAGACACCCTGGCCTATTCCTCGACGGAGATCGGCAAGGTGACCGGTCTGGCCTGGGGCGATTATGACAACGACGGCTACCTGGACTTGGCGGTGAGCGACCGGTGCGAAGGCGTTCCTGCGTGCAAGTCCATCCGGTTGTATCACAACAACCAAGGGAAGCTTTCCCCCACCGCCATTTACCCGATCCCCGTCTCCGCCAATACCGAGAGCCTGGCCTGGGGCGATTACAATGGTGATGGCCGCCTGGACCTGGCCGTCGGCAATGACGACTCGCCCAATCAACTCTATCGCAACGACGGCGGGGGCGCGGCGCTGGTCATGACGCTCGTCTGGACGGCGCCCCTGCCCGCCTCCTATACCCGCAGCGTGGCGTGGGCCGACATGGATCGGGATGGCCACCTCGATCTGGCGGTGGGAAATACGGGACAGTACAATCCTGGCACCGGAACTTTCCTGGGACCCACCTCCAATTACGTCTATCGCAACAATTACCCGAATGCGCCGGCTCTCACGCTCACGCCAGCCTGGACCTCCGCCACGACTGATGACTTCACCTATGCCGTGGTCTGGGGCGACTATGACGGCGACGGTTACCCCGACCTGGCCGTTGGCAGTGACTGCCTGGGTGCCAACCCCCGTCCGGGTTGCCGTTCAGTCCGGTTGTATCACAACAACGGCGGGATGCTCGGGACCAGCGCGATTTTATCTATGGATGACGTGGATGGCAGCGGCCGCCGCGCCCCCACGCACAGTCTGGCCTGGGGCGATTATGACAGCGACGGCGACCTGGACCTGGCGGTCGGAAATTCGGGCACCGCCAATCGGCTGTATCGCAATGACGGGGTTGCGGCGGGCGTCCCCAACATGGTGCAAGTCTGGACACCGCCCGAACGCGATTCAACCGAAACAATTGTCTGGGGTGACGTGGACGGCGATGGAAGTCTGGACCTAGCCGCCGGGAATTATGCCGACGGGCTCGGGCCTCAACCTGTGCGCCTGTACCGCAACAACAACTTGCCGCTGGCGTCGGCCCAGCCCGCCCTCGGGGTGCTCACCGACACTAAAAGTTTGGCCTGGGGCGATTACGATGGCGATGGCTATCTCGACCTGGCGGCGGGCGCCTATCACAACGCGGCGCGCTTATATCACAATGACGGCGGGACATTGTCAGCGAACCCGGTCTGGTCGACGACTGTCATAGCCAATACGTTCGCCGTGGCCTGGGGGGATGCGGACGGAGACGGCGACCTGGACCTGGCGGTGGGGAACGGCGATCAACCCAATCGATTGTATTGCAACAACGGCGGCGTCTTGAGC
>CAYUFY010000581.1:0-2642 GCA_964443795.1 uncultured Anaerolineales bacterium
ATCGGTGGGCATTTCTAGTTGTCGTTGGAGGGTAATTCTAATTGTCGTTAACCGGGCAACGGCCAGTCGTTTGAAAACTCAGCAATTTCATGAGGATTCAGGCTAATCTAACATTGTCGAATTAGTCTTGTTCATCCAAAGCGGATTTGACGGAAATAAAGTTGTTACCTATTGCGGCGCGCGGCCCGCTTGGATGGGTCAATCTTGAAAATAAAGTTGTTTCCTATCACATGGTTTGAGCGTGTTTTGCGAAGCCACTTGGTTTTTAGGAAAGGACTTTATTAAGAAGGTCAGGACTTTATTCCCAAGAACAGAGGCCCCCAGAGAGACCCCGCCCGTATGCGTTGCGAAACCCACCACCAGGACGCTTTATCCAAAATCGGCGCCGCCCACCCCGGTCAAGGACTGACCGTAGCGCCGGTCCAGCGATTTGTCCAACTGGCACAGTGCCGTATAATCACCCTGTCCAGCAGGACAAATGAGATGCTAACCCCGATGCCCACTCCTGATACCCAAACCTTGATTGGTGAGATTGCTACTTTGCGCGCCCTGGTCGAAGACGCGCCCCAGTCACTCGGCGAGAAAATCACGCATCTGCGTGAAGCGTGCGCCGCTGAGGGCCGTGTCTTCCGGGCCGCGCTGGCCGCCGCTGGAGTGCGCGAGCGGGAAGCCTACCGCCTGATAGACAGCTACGCGGCTATCACCGCCTTCGAGCGGCTGTTCGGCGCGCGCCCCAGCGCCCCGTCGGTCATTCGCCCCCTGCGGCAGTACCTCACCGACGATGCCATGCTGAAGCGCATTGCCCGCGCGCTGAAGGCCCAAGGTATTGCCGTGGGCGCGGCCACCGCCGCCGATTTCGCGCGAGCCGTGAAAGTGGCGCGGCCACCCGCCGGGCTAGGGCGAAAAGGCGGCTAATGCCTGACTTGGTGCCTGACTTGGCGCAGTTGGTTAATCTGGGACTGGGCTTCGCGCTGGCCGCCGCTGGGCGCGCGCTGATTGCCCACCACGTTGCGGCCAACACCCCGGCCACGCTGGTCGCTAGTGTGGGTGGCTACGCCATCGCCCTGGTCGCATTCACGGGCTGGGCGTGGGTGGGGCAGGGCGGCGCGGGCCTGGTGAGCCGCGAAGCGTGTCGAACCATGGTCGCGGCCACGCTCCTGTTGTACCGCCAGTTCCAGCGCGAGTGGAGTTAAGTCGCATGGCTAATCGTTTGCGCGGTTGGTTATCCCAGCTCGCCCGTGTTTTCCAACCCTTCGGCGACACTCAGGGCAGGCCCCGCCCTTCGACGCGCTCACCCGTGCCTGCGGCACGAGTGCAGGCAGGCCAGGGCTTATTGGTCATCGTCGAGTCGCCCGCCAAAGCCGAGACCTTGCGCGGCTATCTTAAAGCCGATTACCCCGACGTGACAGTGATGGCCTCGCTCGGCCATCTGCGCGACCTGCCGAAAGACCGGCTGGGCGTGGACGTCGCCCACGGCTTCAAGCCGGAGTACGAAATCGCGGGCGGGCGGGATAAGACCGCTGCCGCGCTCATCAAAAAGATTGAGACCGCGCAACGTATCCTGCTCGCCACTGACCCTGACCGCGAGGGCGAAGCCGTGGCCTGGCACGTTGTTCAATTGTTCAAGGCTGAGTCACAGGGCATGGTGAGCGACAGTCGAACCACCATCGAGCGCGTGACGTTTAACGCCGTGACGCCCGAAGCCGTGCGCGCCGCTTTGCGCCAGCCGCGCCCGCTGGACTTACGGCAGGTCAAAGCGGCGGTCGCGCGGCGCGTGGCCGACCGCTTGATTGGCTACAGCATTTCCCCGGTGTTGTGGCGGGGTATTAAAGGGCGGCGCGGCACGAGCGCCGGGCGCGTGCAGAGCGCGGCCTTGCGCCTGCTGGTTGACCATGACCGGCAGGCCGACGGCTGGCAGGTGGAGTTATAGCGTGGTGATTGGGCTGGCCTGGTGGTCACTGTTGTTCACGGCGAGCGGCGGGGCGATGTGTCTCGGCTTGGTGAGCGACAAGTCGAACCATCAGCGCGCGCGCTTTTGCGCGGGACTCATCGGCGCGAGCCTGGGTGTGGCTGTGAGCGCACTGTGGCGTGACTGGTTGGCCGGTGGTGGGCGCCCCTATTCGACTGACCCTCGCTGAACTACGGCGCGGGGTGGATGACTTTCAAGCCGAGGAACTTCTCAAATGGCTCGAAGTCGGCATCGTTGTGCAAGAGGGCGTAGCCGTTCTGGAGGCAAAATGTGGCGCTGAGGCAATCTATCGTCTTGCGGACGGTGCGGCCCTTGGCGCGCACACCCGCCCCACGAGCCGGGCGAGTGCGGGAGGCGCGGTAATTCGTGGCGGCTTCCATCGCCAACGGCGCTCCGCCCGTGGAAAAGACGGTGAATTGGAGCAGGTGGCGGCGAATGGCGGCGGCCTGATGCTCGTCCGATGCACCTTGCAGAACTTCGCACAGAATGAGGTCAACTAGCAGTTTGTCGGAGAAATCGAAGTTTCGATTGTTTTTGTCAATCGAAAAGGAGCGCACCGGCCAAAGTAAAAGGAGCGCACTTGGGCGGTCGGGTCGAAATGCGGCCACGCTAAAAGGGGCGCACTTTACGTCGCGTTGAGATTTTGCTAATCGAAAAGGAGCGCACCTGACGA
>CAYUFY010000582.1:0-2638 GCA_964443795.1 uncultured Anaerolineales bacterium
GCGACTCGATTACACTCTGTCAGATAATAACCATCCCGGTTTCCTGAGCTCCTGTGTAAGACGGGTCTTCTTCCTGAATCCTTCTTCCTGATTTACCTCGTCGGGGGCACCGGCGGCAACCCGGTCGCAATATCCGTCCGGGCGCCGACCACGCTGGGGATGTCGCTCAACGTGCCATCCTCGTCGCGCCACGCCTCCCACGGGAAGCCCGATGACGCTGAGAGGATGAACGAGAACGCCGCGCCGATGCCCGGCACGTTCCGCAGGTTTTGGTAATAGCGGGTGTACTGTTGCCCCTTCACGCGCCGTTCCACGTTTTGCACCGGGTTGCTGAACTCGGTGATGAATAGCAATTTGTCTGGGAAGCGGCGGCGATATTCCAAATAATTCTGCCCGCCGCCGGGTGCGCCCATCTCGGCCTCGCTCTGCCAGTAACAATGCACGCCAATCCAATCCGCCTTGCGCGCGGCCTCATCCGAGTCATTGAGGAAGATAATGTCATTGGTGCGGATGCCTGGCGCAGGGATGCCATCGGGCGACAGGCCGGGGTAGCCGATGAGCGCCTCGGGGAACTTGGCCTTGAATAAATCGTAGGCCCGCAAAAACCACGCGTTAAACTCGGTGCCGTTTTGCCAACTGGTGGTCCACCCCTCCACCGTCAGGTTCGGCTCGTTGTGCAGTTCAAAATACCGCACGCCCCGGTTGTAAAACTGTTGCATATCGTACGTCAGGTCAGTCACAAACTGGTCGGCGTTGTAGTTGCGCCCGTAAAACGAGGCGAACAAGCGCGCCATGATGAACGTATGGGCGTTGATGGCCCGCAGACGATCCACATCCTCCGGCGCGGCGGAGGAAAGCAGTTTGACCGCCTCCACGCGCCCTTGTTGAACCGCCGTGAAATCGGGGTCTTGCATCCGGCCATCCGCGCGGCCATGCACGCCCACCAGACAAATGCCCGGCCCCCAGGTAAACGTGGCGGCCGGGGACGGGCTGGTGCCCTCGCTCGGCCAAATCAAAAACGGCGTGGGGTCAATGATGTCGTTGGCGTAGTTGGTCAGCTTGGCTTTGGTCGCGCCCTCTTTCTTGAGGGTCAGGTGTAAGTGATGGGCCGACGAGTTCCCGGTGGAGTCGGCGTACCCGATGATTTGCCCGGCCTTCACGCTATCGCCGACCTTGACGGCGACCTTTTCCAAATGAGCATACACCGTCAGATAGCCATCGCGGTGTTGCACGCGGACGCTGTTGCCATAGGGTTGCTTTTGGGCGTCCCCGGCGTAGACATCCACCCGCGTCACCGTGCCATCGGCGCAGGCATAGACCCGGGCGTGCAATGGCGCGCGGATGTCAAGGCCTTCGTGGCCGGGCAGGCCCCAGCGCCGATAGAGCGTGGGGTTCGCGCCAAAGGCTTGCGTCACCATCGCGTAGTCGGTGGGCCAGAGTAATTTAAATTCCTTGCCCGCCTCGCCAAACCGATCATTGGCTTTAAGCCGGGTGGCCAACGCGGCTTTGAAATCGTCCGGCGAGGCCACCGGGAGATAATCGGTGCGGATGCTGGGGTAGTTCTGGCGAAACCAGCCTTGAATGTTGCCCTGGCCGGGGTAGCCGGTGGCCAACCCGGCAATGGTGACCACTTGTTGCGGCGTCATATAGCGCGCCGCCGAGTCGGGGTCGGGCGTGATATTGACCCCGAATTTGAGCACGTAGTCTTTGGCGGCTTCGACCCACGCCCAGTAGTTTTCTTTGGGGAGCAAGAGAATGGAGTGCACGGTATCCGGCATAGCCTGTTCCTTTCGGGGAGATTATATCCCTAGACTCAAAAGAGACAAACAGAATCAGCGAGGCCAGCCCCACCTAAAGTACGGATTGTGAGGTTAACAATGACCATTGTATACTCATTATCCAAGACAATTTATTTGGTTCGGGAAGGTAACCTCCACCATGGCTGATATGACTCGCAAGGAATTAATTTTGTTAATCGCAGGCGCGCCGGGGCCGCTTAACTTGACCGGGGTTGACCTGAGTGGGCTGGATCTCAAAAAATTGGGCCTGACGAAAGCGAGCCTGGTCGGGGCTAATTTGGGTTCAACGAATCTCAGCAAGTCTTATCTGACTGGCGCCGATTTGCGCGAGGCCAACTTGAGCGGGGCCGACCTGAGTGGCGCCGATTTGCGCGGGGTCAACTTGCGCGGGGCGGATTTGCGGAGCACCAACCTGCGGGAGACCAATGCCAGCGGGGCGGATGTGCGCGGGGCGGATGTGCGCGGGGCCATCTTTCGGGATGCCAATCTGAGCGGGGCCAATCTGGGCGAGGCGGATTTGACCAGCGCGGATTTGCGCCGGGCCAATCTGTCGGAAAGTGACTTGGGCGGGACGAATTTAAGTAGCACCGATTTGCGCGATGCCATATTGCCCCCCGCGCAATTAGCCCGGGTGAAGTCGTTTAAAGGCGCAATGATGCCGGATGGCTCCAAACACGAGTAGCCGGTTTACCGCCACTTGAACTTGATCGCCGCCCCGAGGGTGTGGGCGGCTTTTTGTTTAACGCGAATCGGTGGGCGTGGGGGTGCGCGGGGGAGGGGGCGTCCGCGCGAGCGTCGGCGAGGGCTCGCTGAAACGCCTCGAGAAGTGGTTGGGCGAC
>CAYUFY010000583.1:0-2632 GCA_964443795.1 uncultured Anaerolineales bacterium
GTGCCCGCCTGCACTTTGACTGTAATACTCCCGTTGTGCGTAAACTTCGCCGCGTTGCTCAACAAGTTCAACACAATCTGCTTGATTTTGTCCTGGTCGGAGAACGCCTGCGGTAAATCGGGCTGAATGTCTTTCACCAACGCCACGCCAGGGCGCAGTAAGGGTGTGGCGGTGGTCGCGCAGATTTCGACCAATTGCCCGGGGTTGAAGTTGGCGGCCACCACCTCCACGCGCCCGGCTTCAATCTTGGCGATATCGAGCACGGTATTGATGAGACCCAGCAAGTGTTCGGCGCTGGTCAGCACCTTATCCAGATTTTCGGTTTGCTTGGCGGGGAGCGCGCCCTCAGCCTTGCGCCGGACAATGCGCGTAAACCCGATGATGGCGTTCAGCGGCGTGCGCAGTTCGTGGCTCATGTTGGCCAGGAAGGTGCTCTTGGCTTTGTTGGCTTCCTCGGCGGCGGCGCGGGACTCGTGGGCGTCGGCAAACAGGCGCGCGTTCTGGATGGCGATGCCCACGTTGGCGGCGATGGTGGACAACAAGTGTTGGTCGGCTTCGGTGAAGCGGCCCTCGGCTTGCGTGCTTTGCACGCTAATCACGCCAATGGCCTGTGCGCCCACCATCACCGGCACGCCCAGATACGATTGCGAATCAATGCCCACCTGGGTGGCCCCGATGGCCGTCACGGTTTCGGTCACAGCCTGATTGATGAGCAAGGGCCGCGCGGTCTGGATGATTTTGCCAGTCAACCCCTCGCTCAACCCCAGGGTGCCGAACTCCTCGCCATACGCATACGGGAAGCGAATCAGGCGCGCCGCTTCATCCACCAGCGCCACATACACAATATCGGCGCGGAAGGTCTGGCGCATTTGCTCGCCGATGAATTGAATGAGCGCGTCGAGGTCGAGTTGCGCGGCAATGGCCTGCCCGATGGTGTTGACGGTGGCCAGTTCGGCGGCGCGTTGCTCGGTCTCTTTGAGCAAGCGTTGGGTCTCGATAAACAACCGCGCGCTTTCCAGCGCCACGCTCAGGCTACTCGCCAACGTCTCCAGCAAACGCACGTCCGATTCGGCGAAGGCGTGTTCGCGGTCAATGTTTTGCAGGCTGACCATGCCGGTGACCAGCTCGCCCACCACCAGCGGCACAAACAACACCGACTTGGGCATCTCGGTGCCGGGGACGATGGTGATACCGACTTCTGCCGCGCGGGCTTCCCAATTTTCGTTGGCCCACACGGTTTGGCGCGTGCGGATGAGATGGCGCGACAACCCCGAAAACGGCGCGGCGGGGGGATATAAGCGTTGCCCCTTTTCGTAGCCGTAGTTGTAAATCCGCGTTTCGCTGGCATGGTCAAAACCAACAATGACCACGGCTTGCGTGTCGAAACTGTCGCGGATTTTATCGCCCACCACTTCGTAAATGCGTTGCGGGTCGAGTTGTGCGGCCAGCAGTTGCCCGACCTCGGCGATGATGGCCTGCTCGCGGGAGCGTTGTTGCTCGGCTTTGAACAGGCGGTTGGTCTCATCGAACAGCCGCGCGTTCTCCAGCGCCACGCCCATGCTGGCGGCCACCGTGCTCAACAACCGCACTTCCGATTCGCCATAGGCATTCTCGCGCTTGTAGTTTTCCATGATGATGGAACCAACCACCCGGTCACTGCCGATGATGGGGACGCTGAGCGATGATTTGCTCTGGTCAGTCCCCGGCACGACCCCGATCCCCAACTGCGCGGCTTCGGCTAAGGTATTGATGACACTGGGCTGGCGGGTCTCCACCATCCTAAACCAGCGTTCACTCCGGGGCGGGGCCGAGGGGATGGTCAAGCGCACCCCATGTTCATATTCATACAGATAATGAATGAGATTCGTTTGCGCTTCGTACCACCGAATGCCAATCTCACCATTTTGGAAGACCTCCCGCAGTTTGTCGCCCACCAAATCCACGATGGCCTGAAAGTTCAGTTCGGCGGCTACGCCTTCTTGAATACTGTTGATGACGGCCAGTTCGGCAGCGCGTTGCTCGGTTTCTTTGAGTAGGCGTTGGGTCTCATCGAACAGGCGCGCGTTCTCCAGCGCCACGCCCATACTGGCGGCCACGGTGCTCAACAAGCGCACATCGGCCTCGCTATAGGCGTTTTCGCGCTCGTAGTTTTCCAGCGCAATTTGCCCCAACACCCGGTCACTGCCGATGATGGGTACATACAACGCGGACAGGCTCGGGTCGGTGCCGGGGATGGTGCGGATCCCGGCGGCTTCCTGCTCGGCGCGCGAGTTGAGGACTTGGGGTTGTCGTCTTTCAGCGAACCGGGCCAAGCGTTCCGGCGTAAAGACTTGCGAGGGGATGGTGAGGCGCTCGCCATGCTCGTATTCATACAAGTAATGGAAGGTGCTGGTCTTCGCATCCAGCCAGCGGATGCCGATATCGCCGTTGGTGAAGACCTCGCGCAGTTTGTCGCCCACCAAATCCACGATGGCTTGGAAATTGAGTTCCGCGCCCACGCCTTGCTGGATGGTGTTGATGACGGCCAGTTCGGCGGCGCGTTGCTCGGTTTCTTTGAGCAGGCGGGTGGTCTCTTCGAAGAGGCGGGCATTCTCTAAGGCCACGCCCATCGCGGCGGCAATGGTCTGCATCA
>CAYUFY010000584.1:0-2630 GCA_964443795.1 uncultured Anaerolineales bacterium
GCAGTTGCCACCCACCGAGGCGCAAGTATTGTTGAAACAATTCTTCGTGGCGGGCGAGGAAGTTGTACAGTCGGCGGTCGTCATCATCATCGCGCCAGAGCCAACTGTGGGCCAATAGGCGGCGCACGGCCTCGGTAAAGAGCGCTTGGTCACCGGACGTCAGTGCGTCCAGTTTGGTGCCAAAATCAATCCAACTCATGGGCGTGCCTCAGTTTTCACCAAATAAAATTGCCGGAAGGCAAACTTGCCATGTTCCACCCATTCATTACCCTCTTCCACGCTGTAGCCCAGTGAGCCATCGCCATAAGTGCGCACATACATCAACAGAGGGAGGTCGTCGGGTTGAGAGAGTGGCAGGTCAGTGGCGGCGCGGCGGGGCTGGTCGGCGAGCCAGGTTTGGGCGAGTGCCCGAATGCGGGTGCGCGTGATGGCCCGTTCCATTTCGCGGTGAGTGGCCGTGCGGGCGGCTTCAATCTCGGCGGCCGTGGGTTCGGGTTGGTCATCGGGGCGCGGGTCAAATGGTGGCCCGGCGCGCGTGGGAGAGGCAGGCGAGCGGCTCTCCAACAATTCCAGTGCAAAGACCTGGGCGCGTTCTAAAATTTCGGCTTGCAGAGCCGGCTGGGCAATGGCCGCCAACAGCAGTTCGTTGAGTTTGCCGCTGAGGGTGGTGTGCGCGGCCAACCGCAGGCGGATGGTGCGCGCCACAGCGCTGATGAATTGTTCGTGCCGTCGGTCTAAGTTGGCGAGGCGTTCATCGAGGTCGGTGAAGTCTTCGCGGATGCGGTGCAATTGGTCGCGGAGCATTTGTTGCGCGGCGGCGAAGTCGGGGGCTTGCCGGCGGTTCACCAGTTCTTGCGCCGCCTGATCCATTTCGGGCGCGGCCAGCAATAGGTGGATGGCCTGGAGGGTGCCCTGCCGATAGCGCCCGACGTGGGCAGTGGTGCGCAAAGCGTGATAGGCGGGCGCGCTAATTTTGTTGTGATAATGGCTGAACAGCTCTTCGAGAATGGCGCGGATGTCGGCCTGCTCCAAAACCCGGTCAATGTGCAAGCCCATGTTTTGATACAAGCTTTGCAGGCCGGTGAGCAGTTGTTCGGTTTGCCGATAGGCTTGGGGCCCCCGGCTGGCGAGGTCGCCTTCGCGCGCGGCGGCGGTGAGGGTGTCGTGAATGGCGCTCAGCAAACCGGAGAGCGGGGTCGCGCCCTGTTCGGCCCACTCTTTGAGCGCGCGCAAAAAATGAAAAGCATAATCGGGCAGGGAATAGACCTGCGTGTATCCGGCGGCGTTATCGGCTTTGAGCCAGCCACATTTTTCGAGGTGGCGCAGGATGATGTAGGCGCGGGCCATGACCGCCTCTTCTTCGGCGCGCAATTCATCGGAGGGGGCGCTGGTTTCCAGCGCGTCGGCGGTTTGCTCCAACGCGCCCGCTTCCAGTAGGCGTTGGTGAACCGTGGTCACCGCATACTCCCGCGAAAAGGGTTGATGCCGTTGAACCGCCTCATCAAAAAATGTCAGCAGAATGCTGGCATACACTGGCGCTCCGGCGGAGGCCAAGGGGCGGAAGAGAGGCAAGGGTAAATGTTGAAACAGATCGCGATCAGACATGCGCGTTAACTCGGTTGAAGGATTTAGCCCTGCCCGGCACGTTCACCATAGCGATGATCCCAGCGGCCCATCTGCCTGATGATAGCACGCTCCAGCCGGATTTAGCTGACTCAGGTTTCCGGGCCGGGGCTCACCTCGTTGGGCATCCCGCTCACTGGGGCAACTGGCCAGTCATCCAGGTGACGAGGACGACACCGATAGTAAACAGAAGCAAATAGAGCCAGACGACGGCGACGGTGGCGCGCAGGTGAAAGTGCCAGCCGTGAAACAGAAACCCGCCGAAGATGCCGAGGTCAGTCCATAGGCCAGCCAGCCATTCGCGCCAGGAGATTTCGATGAGGGGTTCGGTGAGCAGGCCGTTGAGCCAGGCGCTGATGGCGAGGAGACCGAGCAGGACGGCGACCCAACCGAAGTGGGGGAGGGGTAAGGTGGGAGACATGGTGATTAGCATTCTAAAAAAATGGAGACCCAAACGCAATGGGTCTCCAGAGCCCCCCACGGCCCCTTGCCGTTCTTTATCGCATAAACGGCGGGCGGTGTCATGCGGGGAATCCCCCAATTTAGGGCGCGGCGAGGGGGGCGGCTTGCAGTTTGTCCAGGGTGAGACGGGCCAGGTTTTCGAGGTAGGCCGGCGGGACGTTGGCTTCGAGGCCTTGCCCCAAAACTTGCGCCCAGACGTTGCGGTAGCGGAATTCGATGTAGTAGTAGAGGTAGTATTGGCCGCTCGACTGGCGTTTACGCTTTTGGTAGACGAGGTTTTCATCGCCGAGGTCGGCGAGGGCCGGGCGTTGTTCGTATTCGCTATTTTTGAAGGCAGTGAACAGGTCGGCGTTCCAGATCGGGCCCATAGCGGCGGCAGGACCGGCGGGGGGGCGCCATCAGTTGAAACATTTATAGACATATATATCTTTCTATGCTAAAATATCTGAGTGAAACTTTCGACTTGGGCCAAGAAAAACGGTCTTTCATACAACTTTAGTTTCGGCTAACTTGTTTGGCTCTTGCACCTTTTCAAACCGCATAGC